>CAYRQB010000012.1:0-39029 GCA_964426025.1 uncultured Heliomicrobium sp. | reverse complement strand
TAACTACTTATGCAAGCCAATGAAAACAAGAGCTTTAATTATGACCAGGCCTCAAATAGCTCCGACAACCGCACCCAAGGGAGTAGCCAATAAGGGCAATGCGCCACCTGCGGCACACAGATAACTATCTCGACTCATCAAGCTCAAGTTCTGTTCAGCATATGGAACCTCAACAAGGTAGTACCAAGCCATACCGGCAAACCAGCCGATAATTCCACCACCAATAAAACCTAAAAATGCTTTCTCGCCTCTTTTCATTTTTCTGCTACCTCATTTTTCACCAATTCAATTTTCGTTATTTCAACCGACCTCTGTTGACCACGTGATAAATAAGCATACCCAGTCATTGCGCCAACTAATGCGCCGAATGGCATCATGATGAGGAAAGTCAATATCCCTATTGCCAAGCCACCATCCACAGCATGAACTAATCGCACTTCCGGCGGCTCGTTTCTGAAGGGCAGGTCTTCGGTGAAAAAATAGATTGCATATCCCAACAACCATGCACTTGCCGCGCCGCCCATTCCGCATAACAACGTGGCTAAGATTTTCAATGCAATCATTTTCATGACTTTCTGGCCTCCAAAACTATGGCGCAGAGTAAACCATCGTGCGTTTGCCTTTGACCATTGACGCGCCGAAAAACAAACCGGCAATGGGAAGACCGACCAGCGCCGCGACGATTCCGATTCCTTCACCTGTGCAACTGTCGCCGCATTGCTTGAAACCTAGTGCGACGGCAATCATCGCTCCGCCCATCAAGCCTCCGGCAAAACCTAGTCCGCCGAAAATTTTCTGCTTCGTGCGGCTTGGCGGAGCCACAGTCCAGACGGTTTTCACTTCATCGCGTTTGAAAGTTTCGAGTTTGTTTTTTCGTTCGATGATCAGTTCGGCGTCGGAAAGGCTTTTTAGTTCGCCCGTCATTTTCTTGCCGGTTTTCTTTTCGACCATCACTTTTCCGGCAGTCAGCGTTTGCTGCAAAACATCCCAGGATTGATTTGGAGCCGCAGGTTGCTGCGCCAGAACTCCAGGCGAAGTCAGAATCAAAACCCAGCAAAGCAAAATGGAGACGGTTTTTACTCGCATAAACACACGAATGAGGAAAGGGAGCCAAAACGTAAATTGAAAAATACTTGCGCCGAGTCGCCGTTGCCGCAGCAGTCATACTTAAACAGAGCAACGTCGAACCTGCGGCGCAAGATTTCAAGTTCTCAACGGTTGCGGAATTGACTAAGGCAATGGCGATGCCAAACGCTGGGAACGCACGCGCCCCCCGCGTGCAAGTCTCGCTAATGGCGCAAATTGAAAAGGAATAGGCTGATTCAGAATGTAGCACGCGAGGGCGCGTGCGTTCCCAACTACTGTCGGAAAGACCTTTCACTCGTCATCGGAATCTGACAGCACGTAGCGGCGGGTGAGTCCCAAATCTTTCAGCTTTTGTTGCAGGCTTTGGCGATGCATGCCGACCCGTTCAGCGGCGCGAGTGACGTTGCCGCCGGTTTCGATCAGGCAGCGTTCGATATAAGCGCGCTCGAATTCGCGGCGGGCTTCGCGGAAATCGTCCAGGAAAGGAACTTCCAATGGCGACTCTTCCTCGCCTGATGAACCGGAGTTTGCCGTGCGTTCGATGACAACCGCCGCTTTCGCCGCTTCGGGTTTGGCAGCAATTTCGGCTGGCAGGTCTTCGGCTTTCAGCGATTTGCCGTCGGCCAGAACCACGCTGCGTTCGATGGCGTTGCGAAGCTCGCGGACATTGCCCGGCCAGTCAAAAGCCACCAGTTGCTTCATCGCTTCGGCGCTGATTTCCGTGCAATTCAAACCGTAGCGCGTGGCGTAAGTTTGCAGAAAGCTTTCGGCCAGCAGCGGAATATCTTCGCGGCGCTGGCGCAACGGCGGCAAATCCATCTGCACGACTCGCAGGCGATAATACAGATCGCTGCGGAACTTTTCTTCGGCGACGGCTTTGGCGAGATCGCGATTGGTGGCGCTGATGACTCGAACATCAACCGGAATCGAAGTCGAACCGCCAAGCCGTTCGACTCGCCGCTCTTCCAGCACGCGCAACAGCTTGGCTTGCGTGTTCAAACTCATATCTCCGATTTCGTCCAGGAAGATCGTTCCGCCGTCCGCCAGTTCGAATTTGCCTTTGCGTTGAGCGGCGGCTCCCGTGAAAGCTCCTTTTTCGTGACCGAACAGTTCCGATTCGATCAGTTCGCTTGGCATTGCCGCGCAATTCATGGCGATAAATTCGCCGCTTCGCCGATGAGCCGATTGTTCGTGAATGGCGCGGGCGACAAGCTCTTTGCCGGTTCCGGATTCGCCGTGAACCAGCACGGTCACGTCAGTAGCCGAAACCTTCTGGATCAAATCGTAAATGCGCCGCATCGGATCGCTGGTTCCCAGCAAATCGCCAACGCCGCGCGCCGCTTTCAATTCGGCTTTCAGCCGCTGGTTTTCCTGTCGCAGCCCTGCGGCTTCCAGCGCGTTTTTGACCACCAGCCGCAGTTCATCAACTTCAAAAGGTTTGGCCAGATAATCGTAAGCTCCGGCCTTGATGGCTTCGACCGCCGTGCGCTCGTTGCCGTGCGCAGTGATCATCACCACCGGCGGAGCGTCGTCACTCGCATTCAATTCGCGCAGGTATTCCAAACCGCTCGTGCCCGGTAAATTGATGTCGAGCAGCATCAAATCCGGGCGATTGATGGTAACTGCTTTTCGCGCTTCGGCGATACTTCCGGCTTCGGCGACCGAATAACTTTTCAACGCGCGAGCCATTCCATAACGCGCCGCTTCTTCATCATCAACAATCAGAATTTTAGCTTCAGACATAAACAACTCCGCATGTGATCAAACCAGGCACTGACGCTACAAAATCTCAAGGGAGCTTGAACTGTCTTTAGCCACATTAGCCATTAACCATTAACCACTATCCATTATCAATCAGGGGATAAATTGTCTCCCTGCCAGTTAATTGTTAATGGCTGATGGCTAATGGTTAATTCTCCCTTGAGGTTTAGTCGCCAGCGCCGGCCTGGGAAATTTACACCGGCAAGATTACAACAAACTTTGTGCCACGGCTGTCGCTAACAGGGCTGACGACGGAAACATTGCCGCCCATTTCGCGCGCGCGCCGGGCGACGATGGCCAAACCCAAACCGGTTCCGCGTTGTTTGGTGGTGAAAAACGGCTCGAAGATTTTTTCCAGAGCTTCGGGCGAAATGCCTTCGCCGTCATCGGATATGCAGATTCGCAACTTGTCGCCGGTAATTTCGCTTTCAATTCGGACTTCGCCTTCGACATTGATCGCCTGGATGGCGTTGAGCGTCAGATTGAGCAAAACTTCTTTCAACGCAGCCGTTCTTTCGCCGTCGAATTGCGGATTGTTTTTCAGGTCAACGCCGACTTTAACCAAACGCTGTTGGGCTTCGGCGCGGGTGATGGTCAAAACGCTTTCGACGATCTCGCTCAAACTGGCGGGAGCGGCGGCGACGGCAGCCGGTCGCGAAAAACTGAGCAGTTGCGAAACGCTGCGGCTCAAACGGTCAACTTCGCCTGTGATCAAATCCAGATCGCGCGAATATTCGCGGCTGACTGTTTCGTCTTCGCGCATGACTTGAGTGATGGACTTGATTGCCGAAAGCGGATTTTTGACTTCGTGCGCGACGGTCGCGGCCATCTGTCCGAGCGAAGCCAGGCGTTCGCGTTCGGCCAGTTCGCGTTCCAGCTTCACTTTTTCTTCCAGCAACTGGCAATTTTCAACCGCGACGGCGATGTGACCGGAAAGCACCGCCAGCACTTCGCGTTTTTCGGCGGTCAGCGATTGAGGATTGCCGCGAATCAGCAGCAAACCGACAACACGGCCTTCGCGCCAGAGCGCGTAACAGGCCAGCGCGTGCAATGGTTCAAGCAATGGCATCTGTTCGATCTGGGTTAGCTGATTGACCTCGGCAATTCGGCAGGCTTCTGATTGAGCGGCATCGGCGGTGATGCGCGGAACGATTCTGACTTCTTCCAGATTCAGCGCGCTGCTCAGACGCCCTTCGGCGAATTCGACGAAATGCGCCAGTTCGCCGTAACTGGAAGCGGCGTCGCCGACCTGCGCCACCAGTTCGCGATAAAGACCGACTTCGCTGGCGAAAAGTTTTTGCAGATAACTTTCGACAACACGTCTGACGGGTTCGGCCAGAAACAGCACCAGTAAAATCAGCAGAGCTTCGACGACATCGGCGCGTATGTCGTATTGCGATTCCAGCGCGATGCTCAAACGCCTGATGCCGTACAGATAAACCATCAACACGATGACGGCCAGCACGGCGTACAGCAGGCTCTGGCGAATGACCAGTTCAAGGTAACGATAACGGTAAATGTAATAAGCGACGATGGTCGTCGGAGCCAGCGAGGAAAGTTTGGCGATCAGATCCAAATACTTTCCAACTCCCGGCCAATGACGCGCGCCGAAAACGTAAGTCGTCAGAAAGAGCAATCCAATGGCGGCCAGCGTCAAACCGAAGACTTCAAAGAAGCGTCGTTCGCGAGCCGATTGCCAGCGCCGCGACAACCTGAAATCAATCACGGCGCATTGCACGAAAATCACCACTATCCACAGGATGAACGGCAACAGCAGCAGTGAAAGTTTGTCAATCGGCGGTTGGTAAGTCCCGCTCCAGATTTTCGTGATGACCACGGGCAGCGAAACCAGCGGCAGATAGCCGAGCGCAATCAACGGACGGAAAAGTTTGCGCGGCGCGCGTTCGTCGAACCAATCCCAAACTCGAAAATGCGCGTGCGCCAGCGTCGGCGGCAAAAAAGCCAGCGCCATATAAGCCAGCGAATCGGCCACGCGCAACCACGGCAAAGCGCGAGCGTCTTCGGAAAAAAGCATCTGGTGAATTGTCGCGGCGAAATTTCCCAGATGCCACACGCCTATGCTCAACCCCAATCCGAGCAGCGAACGTTCGACCTGACGTATCCCGTAACGGTTCAGGATCATCCAGCAAAGATAAAGATGCAGCGCGGCTCCGGTGGCAAAACCGACTAGCTTCAGAATTTCATACGGCGACAGAATCGGCGCGGGCGTGGCGGGCGGAGCAAACAAAAGAAAGATTTCGGGGATGGCGAGCAGGTTTGTCATCGTCTGTTGATCTCACAACACTCGCTATTACTGTTTGCAATCCGGGTTGGAAGCAATCACGCGAAAAGTCAGGTTGATTCTCTGCCCTACGGCTTTGGAAGTTTTGGGAATTTGATGCTGCCAAAAATGCTGAGTCGGGCCGGACATCACCAGCAAACTGCCGTGATCCAGGTCAATCTCAAATCCGGGCAAATCCTTGCGAAGTTTGTGACGCATTTGAAACCGTCGCGTCGCGCCAAAACTGACCGAAGCAATAATCGGATTTTGTCCCAACTCCGGTTCGTTGTCCTGATGCCAACCGTTGCTGTCCCGGCCATCGCGGTAAAGATTCAACAGAACGCTGTTGAAAATTGCGCCTGCCGCCACGTCAACTCGCGCTTTGATTTCCAGCAAAGTTTCAGTCCACGGCAATGGATGCAGGGTCAATCCGGAGTAGCTGTAAATCATGCCTTCATCGCCGTGCCAGGCGGTCAGACGCGGTTCTGGATAAAGCTTGCCGTAAAGCTTGATCCGGCCTTGTCCCCATTGCGTGTTGTTTAACAGTTCTGAAAAGAGATGATCGCTTTCGGCTGTCGGGAAAAATTCCGAGTAGTAAGCCACATCGGCGTCAGGCAGGGAAAACGATTGAACAGCCTTCGATTCAAATTCCAATTTCTGTTGAGCAACACTGTTCATCGTTCGCCAATTTTATCTATCACCCGCGTCCCCAGATTTCTGTCTGTGCCCCGGTAATCAGCATTTGCCGAGCGCCGTTGATGACCGACCGCAAAGGGTTCTTCGCCTTATGAACTTCCATTTGAGTTTCCGCCGCAATCAGATCGGCCATACCGGGCAAACAAGCTCCGCCGCCGGTCAGATGGATTCCGCTTTCGATGACTTCGCAGCCGATTTCCGGCGGCAGGTTGATGGCCGCGTCGCGAACGGCTCCGACGATGGTTTCCAGAACCGGCGTCATCGCGTCGGTCACTTCGCGCTGTTTGACGTAAATCCGCCGCTGGCGTCCGGTTTGGCAATCCGCTCCGGCGATGACATAAGGCAACGAAGCGTTTGAACGTCCGGCTCCGACCTTCCAGATCAAACGCTCTGCTTCGCGGTGATAAGGTTCGATGCCGTGATGATCTTTGACTGATTGGCTGACGGCTGTGACCAGATTGCTGCAGGCGATGCGAACGGCTGAAGTCGAAACCAGCGAACCGGAGCGAATGACGGCAATGTCCGTCACACCGTCGCCGATGTCCACAATCATCTGCGCGTAAATTGACGAAACGTCCAAGCCAGCGCCAATCGCAGCGGCCAGCGGTTCCGGAGCCAGCGCCACGGCGGAAGCTCCGGCGCGACGAGCGGCTTCGATCAACGCTTCGCGCTCTTGCTCGCAGGCATCGGTCGGCGCGCAGGCCAGCACGCGCGGACGATTGAATCCCATCCACCGCACACGTTTGAGCAAGGGTTTGAGCAAGGCTGTCGCCGCATCAACGTCGGCGACGACGCCTTCGCGAAGCGGCGAGATCAATTCGGAATTTTGATCCGTGAACGGCTGTTGAACGGCGACATTGCCGACGGCTTCGACCGCGCCGCTGTCCGGGCGGATTTTGATCATCGAAGGTTCATCGGCCAGCAGCCCTTTGCCTGAAGCGTATAAACGCGTGTTGGCCGTGCCAAGATCAATTGCTATATCGGGGGCTGAAAAAAATCGGTTGAAAGTTGTGTAAAACGACATTGACTACTTTCCTTAATGAGGCACCGGTTCCCACTTTGTGAGCGTAACATATCATTTGCGTTCTGAGTTCTCATACTCTTTTTTGAGCAGGCTCATCATCTCTTCGCGCCGGTCGTATAGTCTTTTCAGCGGTCTCGGCTCGTGTTTGGCCATCGCATAAGCCGTGATCAACGGCAAAGCGATTGTCGAATCCACATAACAAACGACCGTGCCGGGCAATTGATCGGGATCAATCTTGCCCCAACTGACGGCTTCTGACGGCGTCGCTCCGCTCAAACCGCCTGTGTCAGGACGCGCGTCGGTAATCTGCAAAAAGAAATCGTGACCTTTCTCTTCTATGCCCAGAACTTCCTGAATCTGCGGTTCGGTTTGCAGGGCGAAGTTTTTCGGACTGCCTCCGCCGCAAATGAAAATGGCCGACTTTCCGCCGCCACGTTTGGCCGACAGAACTATCGAAGCGGTTTCGTTGACATCGGCTGACGGATTTAATCGCAACTTGCCGCCTTGCAATTCCATTGCTGCGACGTTCATGCCGATTGAGCTATCGCCCGGCGAAGATGTGTAAACAGGGACTCCGTGAGTGTAAGCCGCCGAAAGCACTGATTGATTTTTCAATCCCAGCAATCGCTCGCGTTCGGCGACGTATTTGCCGCACAGGTAGTGAAATTCAGCCGTGGACATTTCGCGCTGGAATTCCTCTGCGCGAATGATTTCGCGGAAGAAAGCGTCGGTTGACAGCAGCACGTCGTAATCGAAGAAGATGTCGTAAATGCGAACCACGCCTTCATCGCGAAGCACTACGTCGCTGATTTGCGCGTTGCCGCGATGCATCGCCAATCCCAATCCGAAATGAGTGTCGTGATAAAGATTCGCTCCGGTGGAAATGATCCAGTCAACAAAACCGGATTCGATCAGTGGAATGATCGCCGAAATTCCCAGACCGGCGGGCGTCAATGCTCCGGTCAGCGTCAAACCGACCGTCACATCATCGGCCAGCATTCTTTCGGCAAATAATTGAGCGCCTTCGCGCAGGCGGGCGGCGTTGTAAGCCTGGAATGTATTTTCTATCAGTTGGACGACGGAGGTTTCTTTGTTAATCGGCGCAGGCGCAATGCGCTTACCCTGAAGAAACTTGCTCTTATTCATTAAGTCTCCCGGTACGATGACGAGTTATGAATTTTGTTAGTAGGCGGGAAGTTTAAGAGTTCGAGCGTAGAAACTCAATCGGTCATCAGGAAAGCGCGTAGATTCACCGGTTCGTGGCAGTCAGGATGGCGTGTTATACTGACTTCGGTTTTCCCCACAACATATGTAACTTTCAAACTCGTCAAGAAATAACTGACATACTTAAAGGAGGTTTGTCGTCGAATGATTGATTGCCTGTCAAACGAGCGCTTAAACCATTCGATGTACATGAAAGAGTTATGCGAAAAATAATTGCTGCGGTCGCTTTGGCGGCTATGCTGGTTGGTATGGCGCTGGCCGATACGCTTTATCTGAAAAACGGCAGCGTGTTGAAAGGTACTTTTGTTGGCTTTGAAAATGGCCAATTCATTTTTGAGATCAATAACGGCAACCGTTTGAAGTTTCGCGCGAATGAAGTTTCGCGATTGGTGATTGAACGCGATGTTGCCGACAACACTGATCCCAGGCCGGGAGTCCCGACTCGCGATACAAATCCGTCAACCGGCGGAGCGCGCTGGGAAAATTACCAGCCATTCGACGTCAAGCTGGAAGAACAATGGATTCGCACGCCGATTCAGTTGACGCGCGGCCAGCGTGTTCGCGTCGAAGCCTCCGGAACAATCACGCTTGAAGGTCGTCTGCAAGCCGGTCCGGATGGAATCAACGGGCGTCGCGACCAGGACGCTCCATTGCCGAATGAAAATGACGGAGCATTGATCGCGGCCATCAGTCAGGATCCCAATTCGCCGCCATTCCTGATTGGCCGTTCCCGCGAATTCGTCGCCGAAACCGACGGGACGCTTTATTTCACGGTCAACCATTGGGAAACGAACAACACTCGCGGCGCTTTCCGCGTCACGGTTTCGATTGATCGCAACTCAGGCGGAACGGTCGGCAGCGGAAACACTTTGCCTGCGCAAGGCCGCGAGAAAACCATCACGGTCAGAGCTGACCAACTGTGGACCGACACGGGCATTGACGTTGAACCGAACATGACTTTTGAAATCGTGGCCGAAGGCGAGATTGAAATCAGCAATCGCACATTTTCCAGACCCGACGGCAATCGCAACGCCAACGTCAGAACTTCAACTTATCCAATGCAGGATCAGGGCGTCGGCGCTTTGATCGGCAAGATTCGTTATCGCGACGGCAGAGATTCGAACTTGGTTCTGATTGGCCAGCGCGGCACTCCCGCCACCGAAGCGGGCGAATATGGACGCTTGTTCCTGGGAATCAACGATGATTACTTCAGGGACAATAAAGGTCAGTTTACAGTCAAAATTCGCTGGTAATACTTTACCGCGAGAGGCTAAGGCGCGGGGAAGCGTCAGCAAATTTCCCCGCGTCTTCATTTCTCAAATGACCGCCGCTTCATCAATGCTCAGTGCGCCGCCTTCTCCGTCCATTGTCGCCATCACTCCCAACGGCAGAGTCAGATTACCAATCGGACTATGACCGCTTGGCAATCCGAACATCACCGGAATTCTCAGGTCGGCAGTGCATTCGGCCAGCACATCCTGAATCACATAACCTTGTTCGGAGTGTTGAACGCAATCGGTCATTTCGCCAAATACGATTCCGCGAACTTCGTCAAATTTCCCGGCCAGTTTCAACTGTTGCAACATTCGATCAATCGCGTAAGGCCGAACGCCGGTGTCTTCAAGAAACAGAATCGCTCCGCGCGTGTCCAGTTCATCAGGCGTTCCCATCATCGCTGAAATCAGCGACAGGCAACCGCCGAGCAATCGCCCGCTGACCTTTCCTCCACCGTGAAGCATTTCGGTCTTATCGGATTTGATTTCGCCCATCGGCTGAGCATTGGTAATCGCAGCCAGCAAAGTTTCGCGGTCGTAATGATCTTTTCCGCCAGCCAAATCTTTGGCAGCCATTGGGCCATGAAAGCACACCCATCCGAATCGCCGATAAAGATATAAATGCAAAGCCGTCATATCGCTGTAACCGATGAAGATTTTCGGATTCGCTCGCAACAGATCATCATCCAGCAGATTCAGAATCCGCATCACGCCGTAACCGCCGCGCGCAGCCCAGACGGCTTTGACTTCCGGGTCGGCGAAAGCCTCCATCAATTCTTCTGCTCGACGCCGATCGCTGCCCGCCGTGTAACGAGCTTTGTCCAGAATATCTG
This sequence comes from uncultured Heliomicrobium sp., assembly GCA_964426025.1. Taxonomy (GTDB): domain Bacteria; phylum Acidobacteriota; class Blastocatellia; order RBC074; family RBC074; genus RBC074. The sequence goes on along the minus strand of CAYRQB010000012.1, from coordinate 28,850 downwards.
CGCGATGTTTGACGCGAAATCCTAAACTCTCCAACTCCGAAATTCCGCGCGCCAGGTAATCAGCCTTCAGATTGCTGGCGGCAGCCACAACCGCAACCGCCTCTCCGATCTGAACCGCTTCGGGCTTAACAATGAAACTTTGACTCTGATTCATGGCCGCAGTATTCGTGCAGTCGCCATCGTCGTCAACACGCGAACTGGCTCGATTATCGTTTCGTTCGTCAAAAAATCCGTTGACAAATCCGCCTTGGAGGGGTAAAAACTCGTCCGACCTGATAACGCTACCATACCAACAATGACAAGCAAACGATCAAAAAAGGCTGGGAAGAATCCTGGTAAGAATCCGACCATAGTGGACATTGCCGAACGGGCGGGCGTCGCTCCGATGACCGTTTCGCGCGTGATCAACGAAACTGGTTACGTCAGCGAAACGATGCGGGAAAAGGTTCAACGCGCAGTGAAGGAGTTGAACTATCACCCGAACGGTTTGGCGCGCAGCTTGAAACGTCAGCGAACTCAGGTTGTGGGCATTTTGCTGCCGGATATTGCCAACCCTTTTTCCGCGCAACTGGTCAGCGGCATTCAGGAAATTTTGCTGGCGCGGGGTTACGCCTCGTTCATCTGCACCAGCGAGCGGAGTCTGGAACGAGAACAAGCGGGTTTGAGCGCGCTGTTCGATCACCGAGTGGACGGCGTCATTGTCGCCACGCGCGAAACACCGACCGGCAACGAATGGCTGTTGCGATTGGTGGAACGCAATCTGCCGATGGTGCTGGTCGGACGTGAATTCCCGCATCCGCAGGTTGATCGCGTGACGGCGGATCACGAAAAGGGTGGTTACGAAGCGACGAAATATCTGGCTTCGACCGGCCACAAACGCATCGGTTTCATTGGCGCATCAATGGCCAACGGCAAAGGCCTGCGCCGTTTTCAAGGCTATCTGGCGGCGCTTCGCGATCAAAAATTGCCGATTGAAGAAGAGCTGATTGTCGGCCCCGACACGGTTTCCGGTCCGGGTTATTCCACCCAAAATGACGGTTATCAGGGAATGAAAAGATTGCTTAGCTTTCGCCACCCGCCGACTGCGGTTTTTGCGCGCAATGATTTCACTGCTATTGGAGCAATGTGCGCGCTGCACGACGCGGGATTGTCGGTTCCCGAAGACGTTTCGGTGGTCGGTTTCGACAACGTTCCGTTGGCGGCTTACACTTCGCCGCCATTGACCACCGTTGATCAGCCGACGGTCGAACAAGGACGACAAGCGGCTTCGCTGCTGCTGGAACGCATTGAAGGCGACAAAGCCCGCGAACGAAAAGAGATCAATTTGAATTGCCACCTGATTGTCCGGCAATCCACAGGACAACGGAAAGCTGCCCGGCGTCAAACGGCCTAGCAGTTTTTTTGACATCTAACTGATAACGTTATCAGATAAATCCAGATTAAATCGTATCGGCGACAAGGAGACACGCGATGACAGAATCGCAATTGAAGGCCGAGGAATTACGAACGGCTCCCGTTACAAACGGACGAACCGGATTCAAATTACGGCATTTGCGTTGGTGGATCATCGGCCTGGTCTTTCTGGCTACGCTGATAAATTACATTGATCGTTTGACGGTTTCGGTGCTTGCGCCGGTCATTACTCAGGCCTTGAGTTTATCCGCGCTGGAATACGCGGGCATCAGCACCTGGTTTTTGCTGGCGTACACGATCAGCCAGGGACTGTCCGGCAAGATGTACGACCGCATTGGCACGCGCCGCGGCTTCACGATTTCCATCATTGTCTGGTCGGTTGCGGCAATGGCTCATGCGACGGCGCGCGGGCTTTCTTCACTGAGCTTCTTTCGATTCATGCTGGGACTGGGCGAAGCGGGCAATTGGCCGGGCGCGGCCAAAGTCACTTCCGAATGGTTTCCGGTTCGTGAACGAGCATTCGCCATGGCGATTTTCAACAGCGGCGCGGCAATCGGTTCCATCGTTGCTCCGCCGTTCATCGTCTGGCTCCAACTGCGTTACGGATGGCAGACAACCTTCATCGTCACCGGCACGTTGGGATTTTTCTGGCTGGCGTTATGGCTGCTCTTTTATCAAACGCCGGATCGCCATCGCTGGCTGACCGATTCAGAGCGGGCTTTGATTCTTGACAAAGAGTCAGAAGCGCAAAGAAACGAGAGTCCGGGGGAATCCGTCGAAAATCCATCCAAGGCTCAGTCGCCAAAATGGCGCGACCTGCTTCGTCACAAACAAGTCTGGGCGCTGGTGCTGGGGCGATTGCTGGTTGATCCGGTGTGGTGGTTGTACATCACCTGGCTGCCGCTGTTTCTGAATAAAGTTCACGGCTTCGATCTGAAAAAGATCGGATTGTTCGCGTGGGTTCCTTACGTGGCGGCGGACGCTGGCAGTTTGCTGGGCGGTTTTACATCCGGCTTTTTGATGCGGCGCGGCTGGTCGTTGGATCGCGCACGCAAAGCGACGATCCTGATCGGCGCGGCGTTGATGCCCGCAGGGATTTTAGCCGCGCGCGCAACAGACCCGATGAAGGCGCTGGCGTTGATTGCGGTCGTGCTGTTCGGCTTTCAATTCTGGATCAACAACGTGCAAACGCTGCCAGGCGATTTTTTTGAAGACAAAAAAGTTGCTTCGGTCGCCGGGCTGGGAGGCGTCGGCGCTGGCATCGGCAGCATGATTTTCATTCTGACGACCGGCTGGGTGGTTGATCATTTTGGCTACGCGCCGATTCTGACGGCGGCTGGCGTGCTGGCTCCGCTGGGCACAATCGTGTTGCTGGCGTTGGCGGGAACAATTTCAAAACTGCCGTCCAAATCTCAAATCTGAAAACAGGAGTTTCCATGAGCAATCCTTTCGATCTAACAGGCAAAGTCGCGCTGGTCACGGGCGCGGGTTCGGGCATCGGCAAAGCGACCGCCATTGCATTGGCCGAAGCTGGCGCGATGGTCGCCATCAATTACCTTCGCAACGAAGCCGGCGCTGAAGACGCAAAGCAAAAAATCATTGCCGCCGGCGGACGCGCGATCACAGTTCAAGCAGACGTGACGAAATCCGCCGACGTGCGAGCGATGGTTGAAAAAACCGTCGCCGAGTTAGGTCAGGTAGACATTCTGGTCAACAACGCCGGTTCGCTGGTCGAAAGGCTGCGGCTGTTGGAACTGACCGAAGAAAAGTGGGATGCGGTGATTGATCTGAATTTGAAAAGCGCTTTTCTTTGTTCGCAAGCCGTTGCCGCCGCGATGATCAAACGCAAGTCGGGCGCGATCATCAACGTCACTTCGATTGCAGGACGCAACGGCGGCGCGCTTGGTTCGATTCATTATTCGACCGCGAAAGGCGGAATGATTACCCTGACCAAAGGATTGGCTAAAGAACTTGCGCCGCACGGCGTGCGCGTCAACGCGGTTTCGCCCGGCGTGATTGACACGCCGTTCCACGAACAGTTTTCAACGCCGGAAGCCATGAAGAATTTCAGCGGAATCATTCCGCTTGGCAGAGTTGGCAGATCGGACGAAGTCGGCCAAACCGTCGTGTACCTGGCGTCTGAAGCGGCGAGCTTTGTCATCGGCGAAAACATCGAAATCAACGGCGGCATGTTGATGGACTAAACAAGAGCAACCGGCGTTACGACACTGCCAATGCCCGAAGCGTTAAATCGCAAGCTTTTCACATCATTCTGGTTGGGAATTGCCCAAACCAAGCCCAAATTCACTTTGGAGGTCACTGACATGTTAAACAGAGGAAATTTTGTTTTACCGAGGATCCAGTTTGCCATCCTCGCGCTGCTAATAGCCATTCCGCTGGCAGCCGTAGCGCAAATAACCACCGCCACCATTGTCGGCACGGTCACAGACCCGAACGGCGCAATTGTGTCTGGCGCGCAAGTCAACGCGCGCAACGTTGATACAGGACTCACCCGCAGCGTGACCACCGGCGAAGAAGGCACTTATCGGATTGAATTCCTGCCGGTCGGCAACTACTTAATTGAAGTCAGCGCAACCGGCTTAAACAAAGTCAGCCGCAGCGGCATCGTGCTGCGTGTCAACGACACCGCCCGCGTTGATGTCACGCTGACTGTCGGCTCGGTCAGTGATACCGTTACCATCACTGAGGCAGCGCCTGCGATCAATACCAGCAGCGCTGAGATTGGGCGCACGATTCAATCCGACGAGATCGCCAACCTGCCGCTGGTTGAGCGCAATGTTTACGCCTTGCTCGACCTGACGCCCGGTGTGCAATCCAACAACAACGGCGTCGCCGCGGCTTCGACCGGAACCAGTTCGCTGGTGCTGGGCTTTCCCGAACAGCGCACGCTGATCAACGGCGGGACGGATGGCGGCACTGGCTCGGTGAATTATTTTCTCGACGGCGGCAGCAACATGACCAACCTGCGCAACACGGGCAACATTCTGCCGAACCCCGACGCCATTCAGGAATTCCGCGTGCAAACCAACAGCTACAATGCCGAGTTCGGACGTTTTGCCAGCGGCATCATCAACGTGTTGACCAAATCGGGCACGAACAAGTTTCGCGGCTCGCTGTTTGAATTCGCGCGCAATACGGTTTTCAACGCCAATGATTACGGTTCGCGGTTGGAGCGCGCTCCTTTCAGGCGCCACCAGTTCGGTGGAACCCTCGGCGGCCCGATCAAGCGCGACAAGACGTTCTTTTTCTTTTCGTATTCGGGCTTGCGCCAGACCACCAGCACCTTTCTCAACAACGCCATCGTGCCGACGGAACTGGAACGCGCGGGCAATTTTTCGGCTTCTGGCACGCGACCCAACGACCCCGCGACGGGAGCGGTCTTTGTTTGCAATGGCGTAACTGGCGTCATCTGCCCCAACCGGATTGATCCGGTTGCGGCGCGCATCATCAAAGACTACATCCCACTGGCGAACCTGCCCAACAGTCGCTGGCAGGGCAACATTCCCAGCCCCTTTGACACCAACGAATACCTGACAAAGGTAGACCATCAGCTTAACGACGCGCATCGTCTGACCATGAATTATTTCACGACGGCGGGCAGCAACATCGTGCGCGCGGGCGGCGGCAACCTGCCCTGGGCGAGTCAACAATTCAAATGGCGGCAACACAACGTCAACCTGAGTGACGTGTGGATCATCAGTCCCAGCAAGATTAATCAGGCCTGGATGACTTACACACGAAATTTCGGCGGTCGCTTGAACTTGCCCGCGACTTCATTGACCGATCTGGGTTCATCGTTCACCGGGCAAGGCGCGCTGTCGCTGCCGCAGATCACAGTAACGGGCTTTTTCACGCTGTCGAACGCGATTGGCGGCCCGACGGCGGGCACAAACTTTTATTCCGTCCGCGACGTGTTCAGTTGGAATCGCGGCAACCATTCGCTCAAGCTGGGCGGCGAGCTTTCGCTGAACAAAGACATTCAGCAGACCTTGCTCAACAACTACGGCGTCTTCACCTTCAACAACGGCGCAACCCGCAACGCGCTGGCCGACTTTATGCTCGGTATTCCCAGCGCAGTCACGCAAGACGCACCGGTCACGGGTTTGACTAATACGTGGTACACGGCGCTCTTTGCGCAGGATGATTTCCGCGTTCACCCGCGCCTGACGCTCAACCTGGGTTTGCGCTATGACGTGCAAACGCCGCCGACCGATCCGCAAAACCGCTTCGTAAATTATGTGCCGGGCCGCAAGTCTGCGGTGAACGCGATTGCGCCGACAGGCTTGTTATTTTTCGGCGACGAAGGCGTCGAACGCGGCGGCATTCCGGTCAGTTACAAACACGTTTCGCCGCGCGTAGGCTTTGCGTGGGATATGTTCGGCGACGGCAAGACTTCGCTGCGCGGCGGGTTTGGCATCTTTTACGGCAGCATTTCGGGCAACGAATGGAACACGATGACGAACTTCCAACCGTTCTCGACGCGACTGACGTTCACCAACATCAATCAACGAACCAATGCGCAAGGCGTACCGCTGGGCGCGACGTTGAGCAATCCTTACAACGCTTTCGTCGGCGGCAATCCGTTCCCTTATCGCGGAACTTTCGTCAACGGCGGCGGCGCTTTTGTGGTGGCGTCGGATTTCGAATGGCCGCGCACTTATCAGATGAATCTTTCGCTGCAACGCCAACTCAGCAAAGACCTGGTGGTCGGCGCGGCTTATGTCGGCACGATCAGCAGCAAACTGCCGTTCGGACGCGACGTGAACTATCCGGTGTTGACGCCGACCGCGACCAACGCGGGCGCGAACATTCTTTCGCGTCGCCCAAATCCGGCTTTTGGCGCGGTGTTGGAACTGGACTCTGACCAGGAAGCTTCGTATCACGCGCTGCAAGTGACCAGCCAGATGCGCATGACACGCAAGGTCAGCTTCAATGCTTTCTATACTTACAGCAAGACGCTCAGCAGCGTGCAGTTGCATAACAGCACGACGCAGGGCTTGGCGCAGAATTACAGCAAGTTGTTTCTGGATCGTGGCCGCGCTGATACCGACCAGCGTCACGTGTTCAGCATGAACTTCAATTACCAGCCCGATTATTACGAGGGCAGCAACGCCATCCTGCGACACGTCCTGAATGGGTGGAGCATTTCGCCCATCATCAAGTTGCGCAGCGGATTGCCGTTCACAGTCACCAACGGCAATGTGGACGCCAACCTTGACGGCGTGAACACCGACCGCGCGCAATTGATCGGCGACCCGCGCATTGACAATCCAACAGCAGCACGTTGGTTCAACACGGCGGCCTTTGTACAAAACCGCATCGCAATGGGCGTTGCCACCGACGGCAACTCGCCGCGCAACCTGCTCGATGGCCCGGGCTATCGCGTCGTTGATCTGGCGCTCTCGCGAGACTTCCGTTTGAGCGAACGGGTCAAGCTGCGCTTCCGTGCTGAGGCAACCAATGCGTTCAACATGGTGAGCCTCGGTCAACCGGGCGCTGCGGTTCCGACGGGCGCGACTTCTGCCACGTTTGGCGTCATCACGACTGCCAACGCAATGCGCCGGATGCAGTTCGGCTTGCGGCTGACGTTTTAACCATTCCTCAGAAAATAAGTGGGACAGGATCGTATCCTGTCCCACTCTTGTGCGTTGAACCCGTAGTACAGGATGCGATTCTGTACTACCCACTTTATTTCGTTATGCCTACCAACCTGAAAACCTGTCGCCTGTTTTTATTCCTGCTTGTCTTGCTGTCCGGCTCGGTTTTCGCGCAAGACGCGCGCGAATCGCTCGGCCCGAAAGACAACGCGAAAGCGAAAGGCCCGCATCCGCTCGCCGATTTGATGCGGACGAAAACCTCTTCGCTCAAAGCCGAACTGCGCGGCGTGCATCCGCGCGTTTATGTGACCGAGGCTGAATTGAAACAGTTGCGCCAGCGTTCGCAAACCACTCACCGTGAATTATGGCAGCAAGCTTTGCGGCAAATTCGCGCGCTGAGAAATGACCCGCCGCCCGCTCCGGCTCAGGAACGCCGAGCGCAAAACGAGGTCGGCATCGCCATCGCCGAAGCCGCGCTGGCTTACAGAATCGAAGGCGACAAAAAATACCTGGACGCCGCGAAAAGATTCATGGAAGCCGCCGTCAGTTACGACGTTTGGGGATACACTTACAGCAAACCGAACGTTGATCTGGCCGCAGGTCATCTGCTGTACGGAATGGGCTGGGGTTACGATTTGCTTTATCACGATTTGACTGAAGCCGAGCGCGCGCGTTACCGCGACAAACTCAGCAAGCACGCACGGCTGTTGGCGGCTCACTACGAACTAAAACCAGGCCGAACGTTTTCTTACAGTCAGAACCACGTTTTCATTCCGATGGCCGGACTTGGCGTGGCGGCATACGCGCTTTACGACGAAGTCGCCGACGCGCCGCAATGGGCGGCGCTCGCACGCGCGATCTACGACCGTGTGCTGACCACTTATTCGCCCGACGGTTATTACTACGAAGGTTTTGAGTACTGGATTTTTTCGACGCCGTGGCTGGTTCATTACCTGGACGCTCACGCGCACGCGACCGGCGAAGATTTATACGACCATCCGGGCTTTCGGTTGACGCACAAATACGTGGCGCATTCGATGTTGCCGGACGGAAAGTACGTATTCGATTTCGGCGACATTTACGAAGGCCCGATCACGCGAGCAGGGGTTGGCGACGAATACAAACGCGCCAATCCCGGAGGTCAATTCCACACCAACTACAATTTGCTTTATCGCTTCGCCGCGCGTTTCAAAAACAGCGAGGCTCAAGGCGTGGCCGAATGGATGAAATCGCTCAATCATTACAACGCAGAAAATTACTGGTCGTTGTTGTGGTACGACGCCGGATTGAAAGCCACGCCGATCAATCGCCAACAGGCCTGGCATTACTTCCCCGATCACGAAGTCGTTTTCTGGCGCAGCGACTGGACGCCCAACGCGACGGCGTTTGCGTTCAAATGCGGCCCGCCCGAAGGCCATCACACGACGGCGTTGCTAAAACAATTTCCCGACTGGCATTTGTCCGCCGGTCACGCGCATCCCGATGCGGGCAGTTTCATCATTTACGCCGGAGGCAAAACCTTGACCGGCGATTCCGGTTACGCAGGAGTGCCAATGACGGCGCATCACAACACGCTGCTGGTTGATGGCAAAGGCCAGGCGAACGAAGGCAAAGGCCACGACGCATTCGACGATTTTTCGTATGACCTGCTGGATCAGGTTCGCATCGCCGAAGTGAAGCTGGGAAAAAATTCCGCGTCAATTCGCGCTGAACTGGCGGCGACGTACAAAGCGGAACTCGGACTGACGCGGTTCACCCGCCGATTCAGTTTTTCGCCAGCCGCAGGTTTTGAAATCAACGACCAGCTTGCAGCCAGCCAGTCGCGCACTTTCACCACTCTGTTGCATGCCGATGACAAGATCGAAACCGTTGGAAAAAACCGTTTCCTCATCCGCACGCCGTCTGCCAGACTGGAAGCGACGATCATCGAACCGACTGATTTCACAACCAAAGTCGAACCCAACATACTGACCGCACCCGGCAAACCCGGTTCGGTGGACAAAGGCGAACGCCAACAGCGCGGCGAACGTCTGGCGGTTTCAAACGCCAAACCGGCGACAACCGCGAACTTTATAATGAGGCTGAAACCCGTCTCGTCGAAAACTTCGCGCCGGTAAACAGCGTCTTGCAGCCAATCAAAGTTAGCGCATAAGATGCGCTTCTTCGCTTTCAACAATTCAAACCGGAGCGATTATTCTGCATGAACATCACCGAACGAGTTCGGAATATGGGGATCATACCGGTCGTCGCTTTGCCAAAGCTGGAACACGCGCTGCCTTTGGCCGAAAGCCTGATCGAAGGCGGATTGCCCTGCGCCGAAATCACTTTTCGCACGGCGGCGGCGGCTGAAGCCATTGAACAAATCAGCAAACGCTTTCCCGAACTCTTCCTGGGAGCAGGAACGGTTTTGACCACCGATCAAGCTCAACGCGCGCTGGATTGCGGAGCGCAGTTCATCGTTTCGCCCGGAACGAATCCGACGACGGTTAAATACTGTCTGTCGAAAGGCGCGACGATATTTCCAGGCGTTTGCACTCCTTCGGAAATCGAAATGGCTCTGGAGCAAGGCGTTGACGTTTTGAAATTCTTCCCCGCCGAACCGATGGGCGGCGTCAATTTTCTGAAAGCCGTTTGCGCGCCGTATCGTCAGGTCAAATTCATTCCGACCGGCGGAATTGATACGAAAAACATCGGCCAATATCTGGCTTTGCCACAGGTGCTGGCTTGCGGAGGAAGCTGGATGGTCAAGCCGGAATTGTTTGAAGCCGGCGATTTCGCAACTGTCAAACGCCTGGCTGCTGAAGCTGTGACACAAGTGAGTCAGTACCGCGCGCGGTAGCAAGCGGGTAATCTGCCCATTCACGCTCACTACAGGTCGCGGCGCTGATCCCTTTCCAGAACGCAATGAGCATTCGTCTGACGAAAAAACAGGAAGAGATTGTCGCCTCGCCAGTCGGCAGCAAAATCTTCCTCAGCGGATGGGCGGGCACGGGCAAAACCACTGTCGGCGTTCGGCGATTGCGACATTTGATAGATTCCGGCGTTCCGGCTCATTCTGTTCTTGTGCTGGTTCCGCAAAAACGACTGGCGCTTCCTTACTATTCGGAAATTCGCAACCCGCGCCGCAAAGCCGGAGCCGAAGTCACAGTCGCCACGCTCGGCAGTTTGTCTCGGCAAATAGTCAATCTGTTCTGGCCGCTGGTCGCCGATCAACTCAGCCATCGCGATCCGTATCGTCGCCCGACGTTTATTTCGTCGGAGTTGATCCAATACCTGATGTTCAAACTGCTCGATCCTGAAATCGAGAAGAATGATTACTTCAACAGCGTCACCATCACTCGCCCGCGATTGTTCGGACAGATTGCCGACAACCTGAACAAATCTTCTCTGGTCGGATTTCCGCACACGACGATTGCCCAGCGTTTGAAAACCGCTTTGCCCGGCGATCAGGAACGGCTGCACATCTTCGACGACGCCCAAGCTTGCGCCAATCTGTTTCGCGATTATTGTGTCGAACACAAGCTGCTGGATTTCTCTCTTCAGGTTTCGCTGTTCATTGATCATCTGTGGAAACACGATGTCGCACGCGTCTACCTGACTCGTCGTTACAAACACATCATCGCCGACAACGTCGAAGAAGATACGCCAGTCACTCATCGGTTGCTCAGCGATTGGTTGCCCGGTTGTCAATCGGCGCTGGTCATTTACGACGAAGAAGCCGGTTACCGCAGATTTCTGGGCGCGGATGAAGTCGGCGCGGAATCGCTGGCTGAGGTTTGCGACGCGCGCCACACGCTGGAAGCGACGCGGGTGATGTCGCCGCCGGTTCAATCGCTGATGAGCGAACTGCGCGATGTGATGGCGGTCGAAACCGAACCGTCAACCGTGGCGAGGAAAGGCGACGCCAACCAGGCAATCGCTTACACACCTGTCGCGCAAAGCCGTTTCCACACTCAGATGGTTGACTGGGTCGCCGACTCAGTCGCCAATCTGGTTCGCGAAAAAGGCGTCAAGCAAAACCAGATTGTCATACTTGCGCCGCTGCTCAGCGATTCGCTTCGCTTTTCGCTGGTTTCGCGATTGGACGAACGCGGCATCGCTTCATACACATTGCGCCCGTCGCGTCCGCTGCATTCCGAACCGGCTGTCCGCGCGCTGATCACGCTGGCCAAACTCGCTCATCCCGGTTGGCAGATTGAAATCAAACATCAGGTCAAAAAATTCGACGTGGTTCAAATGCTGCTCGGCGTCGTCAGCGACATGGATTTGGCTCGCGCGACATTGCTCAGCGAAGTTCGCTTCGTCCGCAACGAACTGCTGCCGTTTCAGGAAATCACCAAAAACCCTGAGATGCGTTCGCGCATCACTGAAGTTTTCGGCGAACGCTTCGACAAACTGGTCGCCTGGTTGAACGCTTACAAATCAGGACAGCCCGAACCGATTGACATTTTTTTCAGCCGGTTGTTCGGCGAATTGCTTTCGCAAAAAGGATTCGGATTTCATCGCGCATTCGACGAAGCGCGAATCATCTCCAACCTGATTGATTCGTCGCGCGCTTTTCGCCAGACCTTGAACCAGATCGAACCCGAAGCGGATGTCGGTCAGGAATACGCGCGGATGGTGGACGCAGGTATTCTGGCCGATCAATACGAACCGAAAGAATGGAAAAAGAATCCTGACGCAGCGCTGATCGCTCCCGCTTATACTTTTCTGCTCGCCAACCAACCGGCTGATTATCAGTTCTGGCTGAACATTGACAGCGCCGCGTGGACTCGCCGTTTGCAGCAGCCGTTGACGCAACCTTACGTGCTGAGCCGTCAATGGCCGATGGGACAAATCTGGACTGAAGTTCACGAACAAAAAACCTCGCGCGAAATTTTGCTGCGCGTCGTGACCGGTTTGCTGAAACGATGCCGCAAGAAAGTTTTCATCGGTTACAGCAAATTCGACGAACGCGGTTACGAACGCGAAGGCGAGTTGAGAGTTATTTTTGACTTGCTGTTGAGAAGCTTAGAGGCAGATCAGTGAGGAGCAGTTCATTACATCTGTGATCGTTCAATCCTCTTCGTCCGGGACGGACGGTTGATTTTAGGCAGGTCGTTTACGGCCTGCATCGTGGCCAAAGATTTTGCGTCGCATAGCGACGGTTGAGACGGTTGAGACCTTCGATTGATTCAATCGTCGCTACGCGACGATGTTTACTTTATACCGATTGCACAGGCCGTAAACGACCTGCCTAAATTCAATCACCGCTACGCGGCAAGAGCGACAATCACCGCGACACGGCAAAATGAATTGATATAAGCACAACCGAAGAATGGCTAACATAGATTTCAAACCACGACCAAGTCAGGCTCGCGTGCTGGAATATTCCGGCGGCAAGATGGGAGTGTCCGCCGTCCCCGGCAGCGGCAAAACGACTACGTTGTCGGCGCTGGCGGCCAGGCTTGTGCGCGAAGCGAAGTTGGAACGCGGCCAGCAGGTTTTGATCGTCACGCTGGTCAATTCAGCGCGCGGCAAGTTTGAACAATCGGTTCGCGGATTCCTGGGCGAAGGCAGTCTGGGAACTTTGTATCGCGTGCGGACTCTGCACGGGTTGGCCAACGACATTGTCAGCGAACGTCCGGGACTGGTCGGGCTGGCCGATGATTTTCAGATTACGGATGAATTCGAAGCCAGAGCCATTATCACGGATGCCGTGACCGCGTGGTTCAATGCCCATCGCGATTTCGGCGTCGAGCAATACCTGGCTCCTGAACATCAACTCAAAGACAAATCGCGGCGCGATTGGCGCGACAAGGCGACGGAGATTGCTTCCGAAGTCATACAGAAAGCGAAAGATTTCCGCTGGCGTCCGGCTGAATTGCAGGCGGCGTTGACGGCTTCGGCCCATCCGTTGCCGCTGGCTGAAATGTGCGTCAGCATTTACGAAGCTTACGAGCGCGGTTTGCGTTATCGCGGCGGAGTTGATTTTCAGGATTTGATTCGGCTGGCGTTGGACGTGCTGGAAGCTTCGCCGGATTATCTGGCCGCGCTGCGACATCGCTGGCCGTACATTCTGGAAGACGAAGCGCAGGACAGCAGCAAACTGCAGGAAGAAATTCTGCGCAAACTGTCGGGTGAAAACGGCAACTGGGTTCGCGTCGGCGATCCGAACCAGGCGATATACGAAACCTTCACCACGGCCAGCCCGGAATATCTGCGCAGCTTTTTGCGCGAACCTGATGTCGTCGCAGTCGAATTGCCCGAAAGCGGACGCAGCGCTCCGCGCATCATCTCCACGGCAAATCGTTTGATCGAATGGTCGTTGGATCATCCGAATCCGCAGATTCTGGCCAAACAACCGCTGTCGCTGCCGTTGATTCAACCGGCTGAAAACAATCCGCCAGACCATCCGGCAAACGTCAAATTCATTTTGCAGGACAAACGAAGTTCGGAAAAAGAACGCGAAGACGTGGCCAAATCCGTGCGAGCCTGGCTCGCCGATAATCAGGACAAGACCGTCGCCCTGTTGCTGCCGACCAACGCCAATGGCGCCAAGATGGGCGAAGTTTTGAGATCGCAGAAAATTCCGCACATCGAAATTTTGCGGACGACGACTTCCACACGCGAAGTCGCGCGCGCGCTTCACCAGATAGTTGATTTTCTGGCTCACCCGACCGACGCGGCATTGCTTGGCAAAGCCTTTTCAGCCTGGATGCGAGACGCGCGCGATTCCGCCGAAGCGAACGAAACGGCGAATCTGTTGAAAAAGTTGAAGCACGTAGAACAGTTCACCGCTCCGCGCGACAAAGACTGGCTGCTGGATTTGCGCTCGACTGCTGAAGATTCGGACAAGTTTGAATTGCTGGAACGGTTTCGTTCGGCGGTTCAGCGATGGCAGGCGGCGGCGTTGTTGCCGGTTGATCAATTGCTGCTGACGATCAGCAGCGATCTGTTCAAGGAAGCCGCCGAAATCGCCACGGCTTACAGCGTGGCAATTCATCTGCGGGCTTTCATCGAAGCGAATCCTGAAAACCGTTTGACCGATTGCGTCATCGAATTGGGTCAAATCGTCCGCAACAATCGTAAGTTCACGGGTCTGGGCGAAGAAGACGATCAATTCGATCCGACCGGTTACAAAGGTCAGGCCGTCGTCATCACCCATCACAAAGCCAAAGGGCTGGAATGGGATCGCGTTTATCTGATGTCCGTCAACAACTACGATTTTCCATCGGCGGACGCCTTCGATCAGTTTCAAAGTGAAAACTATTTTGCTCGCGACAATCTGAACCTGAGCGCGGAAGCTCTGGCTCAATTGAAAGCTTTGCAATGCGGCGAAGCTTACAGAGAAGGCGGAGCGACGGAGCAGGCGCGAATTGAATATTGCTCCGAGCGGTTGCGATTGTTGTACGTCGGCATCACGCGCGCGCGACGCGAATTGATCGTCACCTGGAACACTGGCAGAAGCGGCGATCTTCGTCCGGCGAAACCGCTTCCCGCATTGAACACATTCATCAAAGAATGAAATTTGGTTTCTTATTCGGGCAAGATGCCCGCGACACCGTGCGAGCAGGGATGCTCGCGCTCCCAACCGTGCGAGCAGGGATGCTCGCGCTCCCACGTTTTCAAAGGAGGCGGCGACGATGAAGTTGTCTGACGATTTCGCTTTCAGTCAAAGCGCATTGCAGGATTACGAAGATTGCCGCCGCCGCTTCGAGCTTCGTTACTTGCTGGAAGTCCGTTGGCCTGCGCTGGAAACCGCGCCCGCTTTGCAATTTGAAGAAAGCATGCAGAAAGGTCAGGAGTTTCATCACCTGACTCATCAACACGCGCTGGGAGTTCCGGCCGAAGCTCTGGAAGCGACGATCACGGATGAAGAGCTTCACGGGTGGTGGAATCGTTATTTGAAATGGCAAGCCGGTCATTTGCCCGCCGAACGTTTTCCTGAACTGACGTTGACCACGCCGTTGGCTGAAACTTTGTTGATGGCGAAATACGATGTCGTCGCCAAATTGTTTGACGGGACTTTTCTGATCGTTGATTGGAAAACAGGTCGTCCGCAAAAACGCGCCGTGCTGGAAAAACGAATGCAGACGCTGGTTTATCCTTACGTGCTGGCGAAAGCCGGTGATTGGCTGAACGAAGATCAACCGATTCCGCCGGATCGAATCCGCCTGGTTTACTGGTTTGCGGAAAACGGCGAAGCGGTCGAATTCACATTCAACGCCGACAAGCTGCAAAAAGACGAACAGCGACTGGCTTCTCTGCTCAATGACATTTCATCGAGTTTCGAGTTTCCAAAAACCACCGACGAGCGCCGTTGCCGTTTCTGCGCTTATCGTTCGTTGTGCGAACGCGGCATTGAGGCTGGCGATTTGAACGAAATCGGCGACGAGGACGAATTGCCGGACAGCCTTTCGCTGGATTTGGACGAAATCGAAGAAATTACTTTCTGATGCGCTGGCAAATTCCACAACCTGTTTCCGTGCCTGATGAATTGAGAGGCTTCGTCGGCGGGCATTCGTTGGTCGCTGAACGATTGATTCGCGCCGGATGCACGGATGCTGCGTCGGCCATAGCTTTTCTCGATCCGAATGCTTACCCGCCGACTTCGCCGTTTGAATTGCCGGATGTGGAAGTTGCGGTTGAAAGGCTCAATCGCGCGATTGGCAACGGCGAAGCGATTCTGATCTGGGGCGATTTCGATGTTGACGGACAAACGGCGACGGCGCTGCTATTCACTGCTCTTCAAAAACTCGGGGCGAATGTTCGTTACCACGTGCCGCTGCGCGACGGCGAAGGTCACGGGATGTTTTTGCCGAAACTGCGCGAATGGTTGGCGCTGGGCGTGAAACTGATCATCACTTGCGACACCGGCATCACTTCGCACGAAGCTGTGAAAACGGCACAAGCGGCAGGCGTTGACGTCATCATCACAGATCATCACCTGCTGGGCGACACATTGCCGGAAGCATTGGCGGTCATCAATCCTATGCGCTTGCCGTCAGAACATCGGCTGCGAGAATTGCCCGGAGTCGCCGTCGCTTACGAATTGATTGTCGCGCTGACCGATGGGCGCAATTGCGATGATCTGCTCGATCTGGTCGCGCTGGGAATCGTCGCCGACGTAGCCAGGCTGGTGAACGAAACGCGTTTTCTGTTGCAGCGCGGTTTGACGATGATGCGCGTTTCCGCGCGGCCAGGGCTTCGCGCTTTGCTGGCCAATGCCGAAATCAATCAATTGCTGTTGGATGAAAGCGATGTCGGATTCGGACTGGCTCCGCGATTGAATGCTCAAGGCCGTATGGGAAACGCAGCCGACAGTGTCGAATTGCTTTCAACCGACGACGAAGCGCGCGCCGCAGAATTGGCCAATCAACTGGAAGGGATGAACGCGCGGCGAAAGCTGGAATCCAAACTGGTTGAAGAAAGCGCCCGCAGTTTGTTGGAACGCGAACCGTCTTTGCTGGATTACGCCGTCATAGTTCTTTCGCATGCGGAATGGTCCGGCGGCGTTGCCGGAATCGTCGCCAACCGTTTGGCGGATGAATTCCATAAACCTGTGGTTTTGCTGTGCGAACAGAACGACCGCGCTTTCGGCTCAGCGCGTTCAGTTCCCGGTTACAACATCACTGAGGCGTTGAGCGCCTGTCGCAGCAAGTTGTTGAAGTTCGGCGGTCACGCGATGGCCGCCGGATTGTCGCTGCGACGCGAAGATATTTTCGAGTTTCGGCGATTGCTTTCCCGAACGATTCGACAGATGGCTCCCGCCGCGACGGAAGAACCGGCGTTGGAAATTGACGGTTATCTGAAACTCGACGAAATAACGCCGGAGCTTGAGCAGGATTTGCGGCGACTGTCGCC
Source organism: uncultured Heliomicrobium sp. (assembly GCA_964426025.1). Lineage (GTDB taxonomy): Bacteria > Acidobacteriota > Blastocatellia > RBC074 > RBC074 > RBC074. Next base: position 11,973 of record CAYRQB010000012.1, on the reverse strand, counting down.
GTTCGGCAACGGCAATCCGCGATTGACGCTGGCCACGACCGATCTGCGAATCGTCCGCCGGAAAAAGCTGGGGCGTCAGGGCGATCATCTGGAATTGATCGTCGCCGACGGCAAAGGCGCTCAGCAACGCGCGTTGTGGTGGAATGCGGGCGACATTACTCTGCCGACCGGACGATTCGATCTCGCCTACAATTTGCGCGTCAGCCGATACAAAGATCAGTCGGAGTTGGTGCTGGAACCAATTGACCTGGCGGCGCGCGAAGTTGAAGCAATCGAAGTTTCAGCCGATACGCCGGAATACGTAGTTGAAGACTTTCGCAATCTCGACGATCCGCGCTCGAAGCTTTCGGAATTGCTTGCCTGCGAAACAGGCGCAATCGTCTGGCGCGAAGACGACGCTTCAATCGAAGGCGTCAATCGAACGCAATTGAAAGAAGCCGAAGTTTTGATCGTCTGGACTTCGCCGCCCGGCCCTGACGAATGGGAAGCCGCGTTGAAAACTGTCAAACCGCAAAGAATCGTTATCGTCGGCCAGTCGCCGCCCGATCCGAAAACCGAAGCTTTCATTCAACGGCTCGGCGGTTTGCTGAAACATGCACTGAATGCCAAAGGCGGCGAAACGACTTTGCAGGCTCTGGCAGCGGCGACGGCTCAACGAAACGACGCTGTTCGTTACGGCCTGAAATGGTTTCAGCTCGCCGGGCAAATTGATTTCGTCCTGCGACAAAACGGCGACTTGAATCTGTTTCGCAACAGCGCGGAGTCCAATCAAAAAGAGCAGGCGGCAATCGCCAAACTGATTGAAAGCGTGCTGGCCGAAACTGCCGCTTATCGAAAACGCTGGACGCCTTGAGACACAGACTTTCATAGCATTTGAGAAAAAGAAATTTCACGCGAAGCCGCAAAGACGCCAAGCGGAAAAGAGAGAAAGATTTGAACCTCATTCATTTGCCGTAGTTTGATCTCTTTGACTGTTTAGTCCTTTGCGACTTCGCGACTTTGCGTGAAACTCAATTTTCTTGATGTCTATCTCAACAACCATCAGGAGCTTATGACGACTTTGAAGATCAGACCGAAAGACGAATGCAAATGGGATTTGGTCGCGCTGGGCGAAGTGATGTTGCGGCTCGATCCGGGCGACGGACGAATTCACACCACGCGCAGTTTTCAAGTGTGGGAAGGCGGCGGCGAATATAACGTCGCTCGCGGATTGAAACGATGCTTCGGATTGAACACGGCTGTGGTGACTGCTTTCGCGGACAACCCTGTCGGGCGATTGGTGCAGGATTTCATCTATCAGGGCGGCGTAGATCAATCGCATGTCAAATGGGTGAAATATGACGGCGTCGGACGAGAGACGCGCAACGGATTGAATTTCACCGAACGCGGTTTCGGCGCGCGTGGAGCAGTCGGTTGTTCCGATCGCGGCCACACGGCGGTTTCACAGCTCAAACCCGGCGACATTGATTGGGAAAAGATTTTCGGACAGGAAGGCGCGCGCTGGTTTCATTGCGGCGGAATTTTCTGCGCGCTGTCTGAAACGACTCCGCTGGTGGCCAAAGAAGCGATGGAAGCCGCCAAACGACATGGCACGATCATCAGCTACGATTTGAATTATCGCGAATCGCTGTGGAAAGGAATCGGCGGCCACGAAAAAGCTCGCGAAGTGAATCGCGGTCTTGCTGCTTTGGTGGATGTGATGATCGGCAACGAAGAAGATTTCACCGCCGCGCTGGGGTTTGAAGTCGAAGGCGTTGACGAGCATTTGTCGGAACTCGATCCGGCCAACTTCAAAAAGATGATCGAACGCGCCGTCGCCGGATACCCCAACTTCAAAGTAGTGGCGACGACACTGCGAAACGCGAAGACGGCTTCGATCAACGATTGGGGAGCGATCTGTTATTTCGACGGCGCATTTTATGAAGCTCGTTTGTGCGAGAACCTGGAAATCTTCGACCGCGTCGGCGGCGGAGATTCGTTCGCTTCGGGTTTGATTTACGGCTTCCTGACCGATCAGGGACCGCAGCGCGCGGTCGAATACGGGGCGGCTCACGGAGCTTTGGCAATGACTACGCCGGGCGATACTTCAATGGCGACGCTGGCCGAAGTCGAAAAGGTGATGAAGGGCGGAGGCGCGCGCGTGGCCAGATAAACCGTCGTTCCTGTCATTCCCTGCCGCTGCCTCACTCAGAGACTTGCTGCCACACTTTCTGCAACTTCCCGTGTCAACCTGGTTGTCCTTGACGGCGTAACCCTATTGTAAACGTCGTCAACCGTCGGAATAGCAGTTGCTACCAAATTCTCAAGTGCTGTATTTGATGAAATCCCTGTGATTTCAAATTTGGGTATCGTTTAATTCATGTCCGGCTCTCAGGGACGACTGCCGACTAGAAAAAAAGCGATACCCTTAACTTTTTTCCGACCAATCAGCCGACGCAGCCTACCTCAAAAAAAACCGCTGATAATTCATCCACCAACCGATTAGCAACCGTCGTCCGGGAAAGTTAAAATGGTTTCCCTTGAAATGAACGAATCCCAAAACCCTGACAATTTACGCCGCGCTATTTTCATTGATCGTGACGGCACGCTGAACGAAGAAGTCGGTTACATACGCAAGCTGACTGATTTTCGTCTGTTCGATTTTTCGGCTGAGGCCGTGAAGCTGATCAACGAAGCCGGTTGGATGGCGATTGTCGTCACCAATCAATCAGGCATCGCGCGCGGTTTGTTCGGCGAAGATTTCCTTCAACAGGTTCACGAACAGATGAGCGCAGAGTTGGAGCAAGGCGGCGCGCGAATTGACGCGATCTATTACTGCCCGCATCATCCTGAAATCGGCGAACCGGCTTATCGCCGAAATTGCGATTGCCGCAAACCTGAACCCGGTTTGCTGCGACGCGCGGTTGAAGATTTCGGCGTGGACTTACAGGCGAGCGTAATCATCGGCGACCGCTTTCGGGATGTCGAGATGGCGCAAGCAGTGGGCGCGCGCGGCGTTCTAGTCCTGACCGGTTACGGACGCGAGGAGTTTGAGAAGGATTCAGATAAACGCGTGTGGCAACCGGATTACGTCGCTGAAAATTTGCTGGAAGCAGTTAAATGGGCAATCAAAAACGACAGCACAAAATTCTGATCGTCAGGCTCGGAGCCATCGGCGACGTGATTCACACTTTGCCAGCATTGGCCGCTTTGCGACGGGCTATGCCTGAAGCGCACCTGACCTGGGTGGTGGAACGCGGAGGCGCGGCGAAACTGCTGCAAGACAATCCGTACCTTGATGATCTGATCGAACTTGATCTGCGCGGATGGCGGAAAAGTTTGACGAAAGCCGAAACGCTGGCGGCCATTCGCGATTCGATTGCCAGCTTGCGTTCCGGCGGATTCGATCTGGCGCTGGATTTTCAGGGATTGCTGAAATCCGCAATGATTGCGCGTCTGGCGGGGATTCCGCGTCGCGTTGGTTTTGCCAAAGAAGCTTTGCGCGAATCCGCGAGCCGATGGTTATTGACCGAAGAAGTCGTGGTTGACGACGACGATCACGTCATCAAAAAGAATTTACAGCTTGTCCGCTATCTCGGTTACGAGGTTTCGGGCGAATACGAATTTCCGATCCGACTGGATGCGGCGGATGAACAATTCGCCGACGAAGAGATTGAAAAGAATGACGGCTCGCTGGCGATTCTGAATCCCGGCGGCGGCTGGGCTACGAAGTTATGGCACACGTCTGAATTCGCCGCGATTGCCGACAGGCTGTGGGAAGCGCACGGCATTCGCTCCGCCGTGACTTATGGCCCAGGCGAATTGTCGCTGGCTCAGGCGGTGGTGGCGCAGGCAAATACCGGAGCGGCTTTCCCGCTGGCGTCCTCGCTCAAACAATTTCTGGCATTGGCGCGGCGGGCAAAACTTTTTTTGGGCGGAGACACCGGGCCTATGCATCTGGCGGCGGCGGCGCGAACGCCAATCGTTGCGCTTTTCGGACCGACTTCGGCCCGAAGAAACGGCCCATTCGACAAAGACGATCTGGTTGTCGAACGCTTCGACCTGGATTGCCGCACGGATTGTTATCGCCGTTATTGCAGTCACACATCGTGCATGAAAATTCCCGTCGAAGTGGTTTGGCAGGCCGTCGTGAAAAGGCTGCAAGCTTCAGGCAGCATCGGCAGCGGATTGCAAACCGGCATTCGGGAGCTTAGGGTTTTGTCACAGAGTTTATGAACGAAGATCAACAGACATTGGATTTCGATTGGCGCGCGCTGCTTCAACGATTGCGCGTTCCGCTGGGTTTTATCACGGCGATTCTGTTCGTCATCTTTTCGCGACCGGGTTGGAATTCACTGGCGGCGGGAATTCCCGTGGCGTTGATTGGCGTTCTGATTCGAGGGTGGGCTTCGGGTCATTTGCGCAAAAACGCCGAACTGGCGACCGCCGGACCTTATGCTCGCACGCGCAATCCGCTTTATTTCGGCAGCTTCCTGATGGCTGTCGGCTGCGCCATTGCGGGCGGCATCTGGTGGCTGGCGGCCTGGTTGATATTTTTTTTCCTGCTGATTTATTGGCCGGTGATGCAGGCCGAAGCCGTTCATATGCGGACGCTGTTTGGCGAAGATTACGCCAGATGGTCTGCGGACGTGCCGCTCTTCATACCGCGTCTGAGCGCGTATCAGTCAGGTCAAAATCGCAGATTCGATTTCGGGCAATACCTGCATCATCGCGAATGGCGCGCCCTGATCGGTTTGGGAATCGTCTTCGCCGTTTTGATTTTGAAAGCCGCCAAAGTTTTCTGAGCTATGAGTTATCGAATGAAAAGAGCGTTAATTACTTTCTGGATTCTTTTGTTGACGGTCGGCTGGCTGACCGGCGATGGAATCTTCGCTTTTCAGGATGCGGCGAAAGAAACCACACCTAAACCGGTTCCAACTCCGCAGGTCAATTTGCCGCTAGCCGCGTTGCGGCGCGATTTCAATAACTCCTTTCCGATTCCGGTCGGCGAAAGGCTGGAATACGAAGTCCGCTATTCGCGCTTTCCGATTTACGCCACGGTTGGCGTAGTGACTTTTGAATATCTGGGGCCAGCGCAAACCAAACCGGCCAACACAGGAACAATCAGCAGTGCGGGAATCAACGCCAACGGCAATTCATCCGATCAACCGGATGCCGCATTGATTGAAGGTCTGAATGTTTCCTTCAAACCTTCGCCTGAAGATCAATTCCTGCGTCTGAGAGCCACTGCCGTTTCAAAAGGAATATTGATCGCGATTCTTGGGATTGACGTGAAAGACCGTTTCGAGACTTTGGTTGACGCCAAAGACTTCGACGCTCACGTCAGTTTCAAGGAAATCAAGGAAGGCAAAAAGCACATCGCGCAAACCGCCTTGTTTGATCACCAGCAACAAACGGTCAGTTTCAAACTCAACGATCTGAAAAATCCTCAAGCTCCGGTGAAGGAAAAATCCGCCGCTCGCGAAGAAGGCATGCTCGATTTGCTCTCGGCTTTTTACTTCGTGCGATTTCAGAAGATGAAGGAAGGCCAGTTGATTCGTTTTCCGGTCAATGATGACGGCGAAAATTACTGGTTTGATATTGTCGTGGGCAAACGCGAAAAGCTGAAGACGGAATGCGGCAAAGTCAAAACCATCAGGATTGAACCGAAGCTGTTCGGTCCCGGCCAATTGTTTTCGCGTCAGGGCGAAATGACCATGTGGGTGACAGACGATAACCTGCACATTCCGCTCAAGCTGGTGGCCAAAACTTCGTCGGGAACGGTCAACGCCAAACTGATCAACTTCAAAAACAAATGCAAGCTGATTGACGACGAAGCCGATCAGCCCAAAGAAGCTAAGAAGAAAAGCAGCCAATAACCTGCGAGCAAAACGTCAGGCGGGAAATCCGGGTGCAGCCATCAATCTTTCGATCTGACGGCGATGACGATCCTGATGCTCGCTGAGTAAAAGCATCCACTGATAAGCGCTCATCGGTCCGAAAGCCGGATGCGGAAACATCTGCTCAGACAAATCAACCGCTTCGACCCTCTGTTTGATTTCAACAAAACCATCGAGCGTTTGCCTCATGCTTGCCAACGCATCGGCAATGCTGACGCCGCCTGTTGGGCGCACGGTTTCAGGCGCTTCAAATTTCTGCACAGGAATTCCGGATTCGTCGCTGAGGATAAATCTCAAATTCAAATCCGCCTTAGCGGGTTTGCCTTCGGCTTCGGCCTGCTTCAACAACTTGCGTGTGATTCGCAGAAAACCGTTGTTGGTGATGCTGACGTGTTCGACGATTTCGCCAATCGTCCATTCGTTTTCAACCGGACGGAAAACGGCTTGAGTTTCATTGACCGACGAGACGACCGACAGGAAGCGATCGTGCGCTTTTTCGTTCTCTGCCAGAATGTCGGCGATGGTATGAAATGTCATTGACGCTGCTCCTGAAAAAATTGATGTGGTCAAAACAACAGGCGGCGTAGTCTAACATATGACCAAACGCCGCCTGCAATCATCATTGAATTGCCTCGATCATTCGCCAGCGAAGCCCGCGCCGGATTGTCTGCCGCTCATTCTCAGCTCGGCTATCTGCGTCGAGAATTTTGACGACAGCGCTCGTTGACACATCGCCAGATTTTCGCGCGCTTCGTCAAATTTTCCGCCCGATTGTTCCAGCGCGATTTCAAATTCGCGCATCGCTTCGTCCACCTGTCCCTGACTGGCCAGAATCACGCCCAGATTATTGTGCGAAGCCGGAATCGGGGCTTTCGTCTGTTTAAGCGAACGATGGTAATAACCAACGGCTTCCCTGTAATCTCCCCTGGTCTGAGCGTAAAGCCCAAGCTCGAACAGAGCCGCGGCGTGTTTGCCATCGGAAGCTTCGACCGTCTGAACAAAAGCCTCTCGCGCTTCGCGGTGTTGCCGCAAATCCTGAAGCGCGACGCCCAGAGCATACGAAGCCGCAGGGTATTTGCCATTTCGCTGTTTGATGGCCGAACGATATTCGTTGACCGATTCCTGCAATCGCCCGAGTTTGTAATGACAAACTCCGATATTGAAATGCGCGCGCGGTTCGTGCTGGCTCGGCCAGGCCAGCGCCGCTCTATATTCCATGATCGCAAGTTCGTAAGCTCCGCGATGAAATGCGTCATTGCCGCGCGCCAACGCTTCGGTAATTTCGTCAGCTTTGGCCGTCGAGGCAAATCCTGAAATCAACAAAACGGTCAAAATGGTCAAAGACAAAATTCGATTTCGCATACTCCCTCCTTCTTGGGTTGAAAGCGCGGACATTCCGTGCGCCGCGCCGAATCAAAAATTTCGACCGCGAGGAGGGTAAAACAAAGACGGCAAACAGGTCTTTTCGCTGCTTGCCGTCCTTTTCGTAATCTTGCTGAATTGTTATCAGGCGAGTTCGTTAACGATGCGCCACGTCGCGGTAAGCTTTTGGAGTCATCGTCGTCAACCTGCGGAATAGCGTGGTGAAATGGCTTTGGTTTTTGAATCCGACGCGCAATCCGATTTCGACAATCGGCAGTTCGTCTTCGATCAGCAGGTTTTTGGCCTGTTCGATTCGTCGCTGCATCAGAAACTGAATCGGCGTCATTCCGGTCGCCTGTTTGAAAGATCGGGCGAAATGGAACGGACTCAATTCGGCGGCCTGGGCGATTTCGGCCAGAGAAAGATCGCGTCCCAGGTTTTCTTCCACAAAATCGCTGACGCGGCGCAATTTGTGTGGCGGCAATCCGCCGAACTGGATGTCCGGAATCAGGCTGTCGGTCGAATAATGCCGCAGCAAATGCACCGCCAGCGTATTGACCAGCGATTCAACGTACAACTTGCCCGCGGGCAGGTCTGAGTCAAGTTCGCTGGCCAGCGCCTGACCGATGGAACGAACCAACGCATCCTGCGGGCCGCAGGAAAGCACGATTCGCGAGTTACGGTTGGCTTCGAAATCAATCGTCGAGCGTTTCAGGAAATCTTCAGTCATCAGAACTGTCAGATAATCCAGTTCCTCTTCCCAACGCGCCGAATAACGGATGCCCGCCGGAGTAACGCTGATTTCACCCGGCACTCTGCGGCGGCGGACGGGAGCGCCGTCCCGTTCATCGCCTTCAATCGTCACAGCCCCCGCCAACGGAACGAAGACCTCATGTGTTTTATGAACGCGCGGAGGAACTTCGCCCGGTCCAAGGCGGTAATGACCGATCTTGACCCCTTCCCATTGCGTCGTTTTCTCAAGCAGCTTCGGCAACAGGTCATTCGACGACTGAGCCAGTCGAGCCTCATTGATCAATCTCAGCGGTGTTGCCATCGTTTATACCTCCGATGCAAACCTTCAATCAGGCATATCATTATTCGCCTGATTGACGCGAAAGCTTGGTCAACCGCCGACAATCACCTACGACTGCGGGCGGAAATACAAAACCATGCTGGCTCCGACAACCACCAGCAGAAAGCCGACAAACAGCAGCGGGTTGATTGAACTTTTCGGCGGATGAATCAGCATCGAAACAAAAACATTGATGACCGGCGCTCCGCCGAAAACCAATGGCATAACGTAAGTCGGCAATCCGCCAACCTTGAATGCCCAGATGATGCAGACCGCGCCGATGGCTCCCAATGCGCCAGCCGCCGTCGCCGTGATTGTGCCGATGGCAGTGAAGCCTTTCAAGGTCAGTTGTCCCTGCGAAGCAAGCATGCCCGCCGGAACCAGCACACCAATCAGAAAGTAGGCGATCCCGACGCATAACAACGCGCGCATCGGATTGCCCAGAGAAACCTGACCTCGATGCAGCATCGCGCCGTAAACGCCCCACGACAGAGCCGCGCCAATTGCAAAAATAGCCCACCAGTCCATAGTAAACTTTTTCTCCTTGTTATTCATAAGCGGGTTTGAACCTGTTGGTTGTTAGTGATTTGAAGTGTTAAGTTGATAAATAAGCCTGTCATTTTCCCGACGGCTCATTCGATGATTTCGCCGGCGGCAGCAATTTTTCCAATCGTTCCAGCCGTTCACGAAGTTGTTGGTTTTCAAGTCTCAGCTTTTCTTGTTCGCGTTCATGAGCGGCGCGCTCTTTTTGCAGTTGTAGTTCGTATTGAAAGCGAGTCTGGTTGGCAGCGAGTTCCCGAATCTGTTCGCCATGCAGTTTCGGTTCAGTCTGCAAGCGATTCAATTCGTCATTGATCGTGAAGAGGCGTTTGATCACCTCAAAAACTGCTTTCCACATGCTCACGCCTCACGTTGAAATAATTCTCTCAGATAAGCCAATGTTGCTTCGTTAGCAGCATTAAGCCGATCAATCTCTTCCCAGACTTTTGCTCTATCCTTGTGACTTCGATCCAAAGCCTGAAGACACTCATTGAGAAGTTTATTGATCTCGGCTGGGTCTTCACTGGTCAATTCAAATTTGAGTGTTTTATCCATCTGAACACCTCCGCGGCGGATTCTAGCACGGCGAGATTTTCATCGCGAAAAAGCCGCGCTCAATTGCCGAAACAATACAACGCGCTTTTGGTGCGAATGTACAACTTGCCATCGTCAATGGCCGGAGTGGCGAAGACCTCATCGCCAAGCGAGTTGACCGCCAGCACTTCCCATTCGCCGGCAGCTTTGACCACTGAAACCGTTCCATCCTGACTGATCAGATAAACTTTGCCGTCGGCTCCGACCGGCGAAGCGAAGTATTTGTCAATCGCTCCTTTCAGTCGGCCTTGCTTGATGACGTTTCCCGTCGCCGGATCGAATGAAATCAGAATGCCGCTGTCGTTGACCATAAACAACACGCCTTGATAAAGCAAAGTTGAAGGAACCTGCGGCACAGGGCGTTGGTATTTCCAGCGAATTGCCTTTTCGGTCATATCGCCTTCGCCGCCGAGCTTGATCGCCAGCAAACCGTTTTCCGAAGCCATCATCGCGCGAAAGATGCCCCAGTCTTTCGCGTCCAGCTTCTGATCGCGATTGGCGTCGAAAGCGTCATAGCCGTAATTCGGGCTAAGAACTTTTGAAATCTGATCGTCGCCGGAAATTTCGTCTCTGCCGACGAATCCGTCGCCGTTTTTATCGTAACGTTTCAAGCCTTCTTCAAAGCTGACGGTCTGAATCTGTCTGCCAGGCTGGTTGAGAGGAAAGCCCCAACCGTTGATGTAAGCGTATTCGTTGTCATAGCTCATTACCGATTTCATTTCGCAGGCCAGTCCGCGAACCCACCAGACGCGTTTGCCATCGGCGACCGAATACGCCGAAAGCTGGAAAGATTCGGGAATCAACAACTGCTTGGCGCCGGATTTTGGCTGATAAATAGTCGGCGTCGAATAACCGGAAATGACTTCGGGACGATCAATTTTCCAAACCTGTTTGCCTGTGTTTTTGTTGACCGCCAGCAGGAACGAACTCGTGTCCTGATCAACGGGCAAAATCACTTTGTCATCAACCAGAATCGGCGAAGCTCCGTAACCGTAAAAAATGTTCGGCGCTTCCATCGTCATTCGCCAAAGCTCTTTGCCGCCGGAGTTGAAAGCAATCAAACCGAAATCCTGAAAGTAGGCGAAAACATTTTCGCCGTCTGTAACAGGGGTGGCCGAAGCCGGGCCGTTGACGTTTTCCAGTCTTCCGGCTTTCGCTCGCGGAATTTCGCGCCTCCAAAGCTCCTTGCCAGTTTTGCGGTCGAGTGCAATGACGAATAACTTGCCGGATTTTTTGTCGCCATCGCAGGCCGTGATGTAAATGCGATTGCGCCCCAACGCCGGCGAAGAATGTCCTTCGGGCAACGCGGTTTTCCAGAGCACGCTTTTGTCAGGTCCGAATTCATTCGGCAAATTCGTCGCAGTTGAAACTCCCGTTCCATTCGGGCCGCGGAATCGCGACCAATCGTCTTTGGCAAAACCAACGACGCATAAAACAAATATCAGACAAATTGAAACCGACCATCTTTTGAAATTGAACATAAACCTTCTCCACAAAGTTGTGACCGTCGCAGGCAACGGCTTTTTGTATGACTGCTCAAGCCATCACGGCCAATGTCCCGAGCAGCGGTTCGGCAAAATTTTCCCGTCCGGAAATGTTAATCAGTTTGACGGCTTGTTCCCGCGTCAACCCTTTGGTCATCAATCGCCAGGCTGTGTCCTGATTCATTTGAATCCGGCAAACAGCGTTTGCGCTTTCTCCGGCAAAAAGCCGCCAGGCATTTTCGATTTTCACCAAAGACCATTCATCGCCCGCTTCGCCTGTGACGATCAAAGCAATCTCGGTTTCATCGTCGGCAACCAATTCGCGGTAATTGTGCGGCAAGGCTCTGACAAAAGCGTCCAGCACAGGATGTAACCATTTTCTTTCGTAAAGCGGCGAAGCGCCGACGGCGTCGCGAATCTGTTGCTGATGATGCCATTTTTCGGTGTATTCACGGGCGATGTCGAACCAGTTTGGCGAAACCTCTTCGCCCGCCCAGGCCACGCCAAACAGCGCGGAAGCGAACGGATCGAGCGATTTGAACAGCTCTGTGACTTGCGCTCCGGTAACTGAAAGAAACTCGATCAGCAATTGCGGACTGATTCGATGGGCGGCTTTGATCCAATCGGCATTGAGCTGATTTAGAAAACCAACAAGGTCGGCATAACTTTGAATCGGATTGTCGGGCGGAACCTGCGGAGCGTTGTCGCGCTGAAAGGAAAGCCGCCGGATGTCGCTGTCCAGCAAATGCGCAGCAATGTCTCGAACCTGCCACGAACCGGCAACAGTCGGTTTGTACCAGTCTTCGGCGGAAAGCGAGCGAAGCAATTCGAGCAACTCTTCGTGAAGCTCGCCAAACAGATCAGCGGCAAAAATTGGTTCGACGGGTTTCATCTTCAATACTCGGCGTGCGAGGGCGCACGCGTTCCCAGCATTTGCGCCGCAATCTCTTTGACCAGTTTGGCGCAGACGGTTTCGGTCAAGTTGGCGACATCCATTCGCGGATTGAATTCGACAATGTCGGCTCCGACGATTTCGGCGTTC
>CAYRQB010000011.1:0-40886 GCA_964426025.1 uncultured Heliomicrobium sp. | reverse complement strand
ACGAATGTTGATGTGCGTGTACGGAATCACTTGCGTCATCATTATTCCGATCAACTCTTCCTGCGGATCAACCCAGAAATAAGTGCAGAACGCGCCGCCCCAACCATATTCACCGACTGAACTTGGAATGGCGGCCTGACCAACATCGGTCAGCACTCGGTAACCCAGCCCGAAACCAAAACCCGGCCCCGTCAACCAAATCGGCAAATTGCCTGTGTGATTGGCGGTCATCAGCTCAACTGTCTTTCGGCCAAGAATTCGCGCGCCGTCCAGTTCGCCTCCGTTGAGCATCATCTGGTGAAAGCGCACGTAATCCGCCGCCGTCGAAACCAATCCGCCAGCGCCGCTGAAATAAACGTGCGGCTCTTTGACGTAGCGGCTGTCTTTGGTCGGCGCTTCCAGCAGTTTGATCTTATTGCCGTTTTGCGCGTCGGGTTGGTAAACGGCGGCAAAGCGATCCAGTTTCGATTGCGGCAAATAAAAATGCGTGTCGGTCATCTTCAACGGCGCAAAGATTCGTTTCTGCTGAAATTCATCCAGCGTCATGCCGGAAATGACTTCGACCAATCGGCCAACCACATCCGTCGCCGTGCTGTATTCCCAGGCGTCGCCGGGATGAAAGTTCAGCGGCAAGGTCGCCAGCCGTTTGACCGCATCGCCAACCGTATCGCCGGGTTTGCGGGCTTGTTGGACGACTTTGGCAAATTCGGGTTGCGTGATGCCGCGATAGGTGTTGGCGAATCCGGCGGTGTGCGTCAGCACGTGTTTGAACGTGATTGGCCGCGCAGCCGGGATCAGTTTGTACGGCGTGCCAACACGGTCTTCGCCCGAAGCCGGAACTGCAACTTTCATGTTCGTGAATTCCGGCAGGAACTTGGCAATCGGATCGTTGAGCAGAAAGTGACCTTCTTCGTACAGCATCATCAACGCGACTGAAGCAATCGGCTTGGTCATCGAAGCCATGCGAACAATTGTGTCGGTCGTCATCGGCTGTTTGTTTTCAACATTGCGCGAACCTATGGCTTCCAGGTGAACGACTTTGCCGCGCCGAGCCACCATCGTGATGACTCCGGGAACCAGGCCTTTGTCCACGTATCGCTGCATCCCCGTGCGAACGCGCGCGAGCCGTTCGGAAGACATTCCAACTTCTTCCGGCTTGGCGGTCGGCAGGCCAGAAGCTTTGCCTTGTGAAAGCGCGGGCGTGGTTCCGACTGTCAACGAAAAGATGATCGTGGCAATCAGCGAGTAAGCAAGCAGTCGTTTCATGATGTCTCCAAAAGAGTAGATCAAGCTGCCGTGCTTGATCGGCGTGGTTTATCACCCTTCGGTAACAATTGAGCGCTTCAGAATTCAGAGCAAGCTGGCAGCTTGCTCTACCTTGGCTAAAGCGCGCGCGTGACGGCGATGATCTTCTGCGCCAGTTGTTCGACTTTCTGTTCCAGCGTGTCGCCGCTGACAAATTCGCAGTTGATGTCTTTGACCGGAATGGCCAGTTCGACGATTTCGTAATAGCTGCCGCCAGCGCGGATTTCGGCGGCATTCACTCCCAAATCTTCCAGCGTCAGTTTTGTAATCGGTTGGCGCGAAGACATCATGATGTCGCGGGTTTTCGGAATGCGCGGGACGTTTTGATCGTTGTTGGTGACGGTGACAACCAGCGGCGTTTTCGCTTCGACTTTTTCCCAGCCGTTGTCCGTCTGGCGCTTGAGCAAAAGTTCGTCGCCATTTTTTTCAATGCTATCCACAAACGAAACCGACGCACAGCCGAGCTCTTCGGCCAGCAAACCGCCGGTTTGGCCTACGCCCCAATCGCCGGATTCGCGTCCGACCATGACCAGGTCAAAGCTGCCGAGTTTGCGAATCGCAGCGGCCAGCACTTGCGCGACGGCCAGCGGATCGGGATTCGTCGCGCCGTCGTTTGTCACCAGCACGGCGTTGTCGGCTTTCATCGCCAGCGCTTTGCGAAGCGAATCTTCGGCGCTGTCGGCTCCGAAAATCAGCGCGGTGATTTTGGCGTCGGGCGCGGACTTTTCGCGGATTTGCAGAGCCGTTTCCAGCGCGTTTTCGCAAAAGATGTTGGTGACCAGATTGGCATTGCCGCGCAAGGCCTCGCGTTTTTCAGTATCAATGCGGAAATCGCGCACAGGAATTTCTGGATCGAGAATCTGTTTCAGGCAAACGATGATGTTCATGATGGCGCTTTGGTGTTGAAGAGAATTCGCGCTTATAATCCAAACGCTTTTGATTAACTTACCGGGCGGTCAGTCTATGCTCCGCTAAAAACACTGTCAAGTTTTGCTCAAGTGTCAGCGCCCCGCGCGTCAGCAAGGGGTTTTCTATGTTATTCCAGCGCCATAATTACGGATGGGTTGCTGGTTCAAAGAGGTGTAACGATGGAAGTTCTGCGCACTCCCGATGAACGTTTTGCCAACCTGGCGGGCTACAACTTTGAGCCGCATTACGTCGAAGTGAATTATCAAGGCACGAATCTTCGATTGCATTACGTTGATGAAGGTTCGCGAGACGCCGCGCCGGTTTTGATGCTGCACGGCGAACCGTCGTGGGCTTACCTGTATCGCAAGATGATTCCGATCATCACCGCCGCCGGTCATCGCGCCTTAGCGCCGGACCTGGCCGGTTTCGGACGTTCGGACAAACCCTCCGCGCGCGAAGATTACACCTATCAATTTCACATGGACACGATGACGGCTTTTGTCGAATCGCTCGATCTGCGCGACGTCACGCTGGTTTGTCAGGACTGGGGAGGTTTGATCGGTTTGCGAATGGTGGCGGAACATCCCGCTCGTTTTGCTCGAATCGTCGCCGCCAACACTTTTCTGCCGACCGGCGACCAGAAACCCAGCGAAGGATTTTTGCGCTGGCAGCAATATTCGCAGACGGTCGAAAACTTCCACGTCGGCGGAATTATCAAAGGCGGTTGCGTGACCGAACTTGCGCCGGAAGTCATCGAAGCTTATAACGCGCCGTTCCCCGATGACACTTACAAAGCCGGAGCGCGCCAATTTCCGATGCTGGTTCCAACAACGCCGGACAATCCTGCTTCAGCGGCCAACCGCAAAGCGTGGGAAGTTCTGAAGCAATGGAACAAACCATTCCTGACCGCTTTCAGCGACAGCGATCCGGTCACGCGCGGAGCCGACGCCGTCCTGCAAAAACTGATTCCCGGCGCGACTGGCCAACCGCATACGACGATTGTCGGCGCAGGTCATTTCCTGCAGGAAGACAAGGGCGAAGAACTGGCGAAGATAGTGGTTGATTTCATTGCCCGCACATCAAATCAGTAACCACGCTGATGCCGAACACGTCAAAATACTCTCTGTATCAATCCAAGCGAAGGTGAAAACAATGCGAATCAAATTATCTGCATCTGTGTTTGTAGTTGCGCTGTTATGCGTCAGCATGACGGCTCAAACCGGGAAAGAACAAAACAATCAATTGACCACGGCGGAAAAGGCCGCCGGATGGAAATTGCTTTTTGACGGCAAGACGTTAACCGGCTGGCGCGGTTTTCATAACCAGCAAGTGCCGGAAGGTTGGGGCGTAGCCGACGGTTGCATCACCAAAATCAAAACCGGAGGCACGGCGAAAACTGGCGGCGATTTGATTACGCTGGATCAATTTGAAAACTTCGAATTTTCGGTGGAATGGAAACTGGAAAAAGGCGGCAACAGCGGAATCAAGTATTTGGTTTCTGAAAACCTGCCTCCAACCGGACGTTCGGGCGTCAGTTTTGAATATCAGGTGCTGGACGACGATAACCACCCGGACGCCAAACAAGGCATTGCGGGCAATCGCACCGCAGGTTCGCTTTATGATTTGATCGCCGCCAGCAAGGACAAAAAGCTGAATCCAGTCGGCGAATTCAATCACAGCCGGATCGTCGTCAAAGGCAATCACATCGAACATTGGCTGAACGGCATCAAGGTCGTCGAATTCGACCGCAGCAGCGACGATTACAAAAAGCGTGTGGCCGAAAGCAAATTCAAAACCACCAAAGGCTTCGGCGAAGCCAAACAAGGTCACATCCTGTTGCAGGATCACAGCGACGCCGTCTGGTATCGGAATCTAAAAATTCGCGAATTGAAATAACATGAAGCACGCGATGGTAGCGTCAATGATGCGCTTACCATCGCGGTTGCATTTTCCGATTATCGTTTGCGTTTGGAATAGCGCGAGAGCGTGGTTGGGAATGCCGCTACTTCCGAAGGAGTAGTCTTTTGCCCTTTCAGAATGCTTTCCGCCGTCGCATCGCCGTATACGGCTTTCATATCGCTTTCGTCCAGCGTGATTACAGCGCCTTTCAATTCCAATCCGGCGAACAGGCCTTTGCTTCGCGAATAGGAAAGAATTTCCGCAGTCAGTCTCAGATCGGTTGAAGCTCCGGCTTGACGGCCAACCGGACCCGCAGCAACTGAAGCGTCGCCGCCGACTTCAAACTTGCTTTTCAACAAACTGCTCATTCCTTTGTCATTCATAAACAGGAAAACGAAATCGGTTGATTGAACGCCGATTTGCGGACCCAGGCTGCCGCCTTTCAGGTCAAAGAAAGCCGGAGCGCTCCAGCCTGTGCCGGTGCGGCAACTGGCGACGCCGCGTCCACCGCGTCCGCCCAATCCCAAAACGCCTGCTTTGATGACGCCTGGAAATACTGCGATGCAGACGGCTTTGTCCAACACGCCCTGCGGAACTGATTTTTCAGGCGTTCCCATAATCTCTTTGAAAACTGTCGCGGCTTTGCCGGATTGTTTTATCGCGTCGGCTTTGTCAAAAGCCAACGCAGTTGTCATCGTCATCAGACAAAAGACGCAGACAAGACCGAAAGTAAATCTGAGTTTCATAACTCCTCCTGAAATTGTTGGTTTAATGTTCGACTTGATGAAATGGTTACAGAGTTTCTTTGCGGGGATGCCAGCGGCGCGGATTTTCTCAGAAGCATCGGAGCAAGTAAAATGCGAATATGGCCACAAACGATGAATCAATGAACGATCAACCAACTGAGCGATTTCCGACCGACCGCGAATCGTTGGAGCGAGATTGCGACGTGGAATTTTTTGTCGCCGGAGGTCCCGGCGGCCAGCATCGCAACAAAGTCGAAAGCGGCGTGCGGTTGACTCATCGCCCCAGCGGTTTGATAGTCACGGCGACAGAACGGCGTTCGCAATCGGCCAATCGCGAAGCGGCTTTTGATCGGATGGCTGAAAAGCTGGAAGCGCGACAGCGAGTCCGCAAACCTCGCCGCGCGACAAAACCATCCGCGGCATCGAAACAGGAACGCATCAAAGAGAAGAAGAAAATCGGCGAGCGAAAGAAAGCTCGCGGAAAAATAAAAGGCTACGAGGATTGATCAAGTTATGAATCGAATGAAAGACAAAGTTGCTGTCATCACCGGATCAGGCGCTGGCATGGGAGAAGGCATCGCCCGTTTGTTTGTTGCAGAGGGGGCCAGCGTCGTCATCTCCGGTCGCGACGAAGCAAAAGGCGAAGCCGTCGCCGCAGACATCGTCAAACAGGGCGGCAAGGCGATTTTCCATCGCGCGGACGTTTCCATCGAAACCGATTGCCGAGCATTGATTGACCGATGCGTTGACCATTTCGGCCAGATTGACGCGCTGGTCAACAACGTTGGCCTGAGCACGCGCGGAACCATCGAAGACACGACGGTTGAATTGTGGGACAAACTGTTTGCCACCAACGTCCGCAGCGCTTTCGTCTGCACTCAGCAAGCCGTCAAATACATGAAAGAGCGACGCGCAGGTTCGATCATCAACATCGGTTCGGTCAACGCCTACATCGGCGAACCGAAGCTGATGGCTTATTCGGCAACCAAAGGCGCATTGATGGTCTTTACCAAAAACACCGCCAGCTATCTGAACCAATACCGCATTCGCGTCAATCAATTGAACGTCGGCTGGACTGAAACGCCGAACGAACATAGAGTCAAAACCACCGAAGAAGGCAAAGGCGACAACTGGCTGGAAGAAGCCGCCAGAACCAGACCCTGGGGACGATTGCTTTCACCGCGCGACATTGCACATGCGGCTCTTTATTTCGCCAGCGACGAAAGCGAACTGATCACCGGCTCGGTTCTGGATATGGAACAATACCCGGTCGGCGCTCCGCCGAATTGGTAGCTAAGTGCCAAAATCGAAGGATTACTGACAATGCAAAACTCTCAATTCATGTTTTTACTCGTGCTCATTGGCATTTCCATCCTGGTGCTGTTGGTCACGGTTAGTTCGCTCAGAGTTGCTAATGAAAGGGAAAGGCTGGTTGTATTCAGGCTGGGCAAGTTGCTCAGGGTTAATGGGCCAGGGCTTTCAGTCGTGATCCCATTTGTTGATCGTGCGATAAAAGTAAATCTGCAACAGGTGATTGGTTGGGATGGATTATCGAAGGAAGAATTGGAAATGAGAGTGATTGATATTGCATTGAGAAGTGACCATTAGGTCTGTTGACGTTCACCAAATTGGAAGAAAGCGAGAACCCTGATAATTTGATGACTCCGGATAAATCACTCCGCTTGATCAAATTGATCCATACGGTGGTGTGGGGCTTCTTCGTTGCCTGCATTATCGCAATTCCCGTCTTTGGCTTTGCTGGCCGATTCAGACTTGCGTTTGGCTTCGTGGCAGTTGTGATGGTTGAAGCGCTGATACTTGTCTTCAACAGATATAGATGTCCGCTGACCGACATTGCCTCAAAGTACACAGACGACCGCAGAGACAACTTCGATATTTACCTGCCGCTGTGGATTGCGCGCTACAACAAGGAAATTTTTGGATCGTTGTTTTTACTTGGTTCGGCGTACACTCTTTTTCGCTGGGCTGGATGGTTCAGGTAAACAAAAGACCTCGGTTTGCTGAATTCATTCGCTGGCCTTCATTCACCTCAAACCAGGAAAGAAAACTCATGAGCAAACAATACTTTTTCTCCCATTCGATCAAATCCGCAATCTGGCTGGCAGTTTTCGCTATCTTCGCCACGACGACCAGCGCTCTGCTTATCTCTCAGACTAACGGCCAGGGGAAACAAGGCACAGTTGAACGAATCAAAGTTCATGGCAAATCGCTGGAAGGAAATCTGAGCGGCGATTCGCCGGATCGAGATGTTTCCGTCTATCTGCCGCCGAGTTATAAGACCGAAAAGAATCGCCGCTACCCGGTTGTGTATATGCTGCACGGGTTCACAGACAGCGACGACAAATGGTTCGGTCTGGTCAAACATTGGATCAACCTGCCCGAAGTCATCAACAAAGCTCTGGCCGACGGAAACACGCGCGAAATGATTGTGGTGATGCCGAATGCCTTCACGCGATTCAAAGGCAGCATGTATTCCAACTCTGTGACGGTCGGAGATTGGGAGACTTTCGTCACCAAAGAACTGGTCGCTTACATTGATTCGCACTATCGAACTTTGCCGCAAGCCGCCAGCCGAGGACTCGCGGGGCATTCAATGGGCGGTTACGGCACAATGCGATTGGGTATGAAAAGCCCCGAAGTGTATTCCAGCATCTACGCGCTCAGCCCGTGCTGTATGGATGCTGGTCGTCCCAACCCGGCGATGGGCCAGATGATGAAAACCGTCGAAGCAGTCAAAACCGACGAAGAAGTCGCCAAACAAAACTTCTTTGTGGTGGCAATGCTGGCTTCAGCCGCCGCGTGGTCGCCAAATCCGAAAAACCCACCGTTCTACATTGACCTGCCGTTCCGCGACGGAGAAGTCGTGCCGGAAATTCTGGCGCGTCAACACGCGAACGCTACGCTGGTCACGATTCACCAACACATTCCGAACCTGAAACGATTGAAAGCCATCGGCCTGGACGCCGGAACCAAAGACATGGGCATTTCCGCCGCGACGAAGGAACTGGACAAAGTCCTGACCGATTACGGCATCGAGCATTTTTACGAAAGCTACGACGGCGATCACCTGAATCGAATAGCCGAACGACTGCAAACGAAAACGCTTCCGTTCTTTTCCCGGAATCTGGCTTTTGAAAAAGTGAAGCGGTAAAGACCTGATCGTTTGTTCGGGGGCGTTGCCGTTGGTCGCAAATCCGCTGTATGCTTGCGAGCGAGAGGTGGAATTATGGAAATAACAATGAATGTTACGATTCCTGACGATGTGGCCGCTGACATTCAGAATGGCAGCAGCGCACCGCTCGCGCGTCGGCTGCTCGAATTAGCAGCCATCAAAGCTTACGAGGCCGATATGATTTCATCTCGACAGGTAAGAGAGATGCTCGGTTTCGAGAATCGAGAGGAGCTTTTTAACTTCTTCAAGGCTAACGATGTGCGAGATCCCAGCTTTACCCTGGAAGACCTGGAAAAGGGACAGGCCATCTTTGCGGCGCTTCGCAATAAACAATGATCATTGTTTCCGACACTACGCCGATTCGCTACCTGGTTGAAATCGGAGAGGCTCACGTTCTCGAAGCTCTGTTCGGCAGCGTTATCATTCCTCAGTCGGTCTGTGGGGAGTTACAAGGCAGTCGCACGCCACAACAAGTCAGAATGTGGATTCAATCTCCCCCTCCCTGGCTTGCAGTGAAGAGCGCAGATACCTCGCTTTTCACGCCAAAGGCCAAGATCGAAGACGGAGAGCGCGAAGCAATTGCGCTTGCATTGGAAATGCAGGCCGATGCGTTGCTGTCTGATGACGGCAAGGCAATCAAAGAGGCCAACCGTGTCAACCTTCCTGTGCTGCGGCTCTTCAATATTCTTCAGATTGCCGCCGACAACGACCTGCTCGATTTGCCTGACACAATAGCCAGAGTGCGGCAAACGACTTTCCGAATGCCCTCCGATGAAATCGTCAATGCGATGCTTGAGCGCGACCGGCAGAGAAAGCAAGCCAGCTAAAAAACTCGCTTGGCTTTACATTTTCGTTCACACCGCTTGGGGGCAAGCCGCTCGGAAGAACCGGGAATGTCCGCTGCGCCTGAAATTGAAAAGACAAAGCCGTTGTGCTGCTGCCAAGCCTCTAGTATATTCGCGGCCATTCAGATTCACACGGCTCAGCGGCATGGTCAGCTAGATCGTTGAGCTATGAACCTACCACGAGAGGTTGTAACCCAAATCCACGGCTAAGAAATTGAAAAAGCGCATCCGGTCAATACTGATGGGTTCATTTGCAATATAGAGGATTCACTCAACGAGTGAATCTGCTTCTAAGTACAGTGGCCTGTCCAGGCCGCTGCCAGTCTCGGCCAGTAGGCGATTGGCGAACGACCACAGCGGCCTGGACAGGCCACTGTACACCCTTAGGCGTGGATTCAGGTTGTAACGTATGCATCAAAAGCCATGCGGAAACTGCATGGACTCTTTCGCGAAATGCGCGTAAGGCACTTCCGACACTACGAGATGTTGGTCATATGTCTGCTCATGGACGTTATTTTTCTGCGAAAAGGGATGACCTGGAGACTGCCAAACCCGGATGCCGAATTGTTGTTGAGGAGTTTTTGCATCACGCAGGCTTATTGTGACGCGTGTCCCAACAAACTTGATTGTTCCGACGTTGGCCGTCCTGCTGCTCTCGCTGTTGCTCCTACACTCGCAGCCATACACCGCGGTTCAGTTGCTTGCGTGTAGCCATCATGGTCAAGCAACTCCCTTTCCTACTGACGCTTCAGCAAGCGCGCAGAAAGTGTCGTTAGCGTTAACAACCGATTGTTTTGCTGGTCAATCTGCGGTGATCAATTCTACGCGCCGAGCATGACGATTTGATCCGTGAAGCCTTCGAAGCTGTCGTCGTGGCTGATGACGAACAGTTGCTGGAAATCTTTGATGCGTCCGATTTGCTGAGCCAGATTGCGCCGCCGCTCTTCGTCCATGTTGGTTGTCGGTTCGTCGAAGAAAGCTATGTTGATTTCGGATAGCTCTTTCAGCAAAGCCATCCGCACGGCCAGCGCCGCAGCCATTTGCTCGCCGCCCGACAAATTCAAAAACGGACGTTCGCGGCCTTCTTCTTCCAGAGTGATTTCGTAATCCTTAGCCCATCGCAGCGTCACGTCATATCGTCCGCTGATTTCGCGAAACAATTGATTGGCTTCGATTGAAATTGAATGCAGATGCATTTCGGTGATGAAAGGCGCGGCTTTTTGCAGGATGTCGCGGATGAAGTCGGCGGTTTCGCGCACAGCCTGAGCTTTTTCCTTCGCCGCCAGATGTTCGCGCATGCGCTCGCGGACTTCTTCCAGCCGAGCAAGCTGCGCTCTCAATCGTTCCAATTGCTGCCGGGAATTTTCCAGTTGAGTCGCCAATTGCGTAACGCGTTCGCGCCATCCATCCAGTTCAGACAACGCGCGGCGATGAGCTTCGGGGTTGTAATTCTTTTCCAGAGCCGTCAGTTCAGTTTCGGTTTCGCCGAGCGATTTTTCGGTTTCGGCGATTTCGGTTTCGGTTGCGGTCAATTCTTTCCGGCGAGTTTCCAGCGTGTCAGCGGTTTTCTTGTTTTGAATGAAAGCGTGGTAATCGGCTTCGTTTTGTCGGCGAGTCTGCGAAGCTGACGCGATGTCGGCATCAAGCGAAGCGAATTCCTGCAAGCCTGTTTTCAATTGCTCCAATTGCGTGTTGATTTCGCTCGCCTTGCTTTCGGCCTTTTCGGCTTCGCTTTTCCATTCGCTTTCGCGTTCGATGGTGCGATTCAGCGCGGCGGCTCGTCCGCGCGGATCGTCCAGCGCGCGCAAACTCTTTTCAGCATCGGCAATCAGTTTTTCAACGTCGCCGATTTCGGCGATTCGATTTGCCGCCGCTTCACGTTCGGCGCGTTTGCTTTCGCCTTCTTTGGCGATTCCGGCGATTTCGTTTTTCAGAACTTCGGCCTGACTGGCCAGACGTTCGGCTTCGCGCGCTTCGCGCAAAAGTTTTTCGATTTCAGCCCGGCGCGTTTTGAGCTGTTTGATTTCCTTGTCGCTGAGTTTTGCGCCGACTGCTGTTTCGGCTTCAAGCTCGGCGATCTGTGCTTGCTTCGTTTCGGCTTCGGAAGTCAGGCGAGCGATTTCAGATTGCAGATGTGGCAATCGAGCAGATTCAGCCGCAGCCGTCCGGGTCTTTCTGACCTCTTCGACCAGCGCAGTCAAAGTCTTCGCCAGCTTTTCAATCTGGCCGCGTCGCGCGTCAAGACCGGAACGAAAACGTCCGTCCAGCGATTCGCCCGGTTTCAGGTTCAAACACTTTTCGGTCAGCAGAGGACAAATGCCGCCAGATTCCAGAGCGCGGATCATTTCTTCATCGCGCGTGATTTCGGCTTTCAATGCGGCCAGCCGTTCGTGTTCGGCTTGCTGTTTCGCTTCGACTTCCGCCAGACGCGCAGCCGTCGCCGCGATGGTTTCCAGCTTTGAAGCTTCGCGGGAATTTTTCTCAAGCTCTTTGGCCAAACGCGAGTGCTCTTTTCGCAGCGAGGCCAGATGATCGCTTTTCAGTTTGTAATTGCCGAAAGCCAATTCCTTTTCGGCAATTTCGGCGTCGAGTTGCGCTCGTTCGGTTTCAAGCTGATCAGCTTGAGCGGCCTTTTCAGAATGCGCTTCGGCGGTTTCGACCTGACGCGAAAGCTCAGCGTATCGCAAACGAAGCTTTTCCAACTCGCGGTCAATCGAAGCCAGCGCATTTTGCAAACCCTGCAATTCGCCGCGCCGTTCGCGCAATTCGGCGATGTTGTTTTCGACTGCGGTTTGCTCTTCGATCTTGTCTGCGAGCTTGCCCAGTTCGTTTCTGGCGTTGACGACTTCCGTTAGTCGTTGTTCGGCCAGCTTGATCTGGCTGCGAGCTTCGATCAATTCGCCTTCGGTCTGCGCTTGACGTTTTCGCAAATCGTCGCGGGCTTCGCGCTGTTTTTCCAGTTCGGTCAATCTGGCGTTGGCGGTCAGATAAGCTTCGTAACCGGCCAAAGCAGCCGTGACGATCTCGGCAGCCTTGCGAGCCTGTTCGACCGATTCGCGCGCTGTGACCAGCGATCCTTTCGTCACTTCCAGTTTGACCTTCAGCCGTTCAATTGTGCTGCGCTGCGATTCAATGCGGCGGAGCAATTCGCCAAATTCTGTAACGATGGATTCGGCGCTCGCTCGCGCTTCAATGGCTTTCTTGCTTTCGGTTTCCAGCGATTGAACTCGCGCGGCGGTTTCGTCGTGTTCGCGCTTGGTTTCTTCGTAAGCTTTCAATTCACCTTCGGCTGCGGCGACCAATTTGTCGGCTTCGGCTATGCGAGCTTCGATGTGGCGAATAGTGTCGCGCAAATTGTCAGAAGCTTTGCGGTATTCTTCGACTTTCAGTATTTGATCGAAAACGGATTTGCGGTTGGCGGGCGAAAGCGTGAAATCGTAGGTGAATGTTCCCTGCGGAACGCCGATGGTTGATTTGAACAGCGCCGAAAGATCGGTGTCGGGTTCGACTTTCAGATGTTGCCGCAACCAGGGAAGCACCTGGTTTTTCTGTTCAACCAGACGAGTTTTCGTCGCCGGATCGTAAACGTGATAACCGGTTCCGGTGTCGCGAGTGACTGTGTATTCGCGTTCGTCCAGATCGGAAATGAAAGACACTGCGACCTTGCCGCGCTTGGCTCCGCGTTTAACGAAATCGTCGCGTTTGTAATCCAGATGATCGAACAACGCCCAGGCGATGGCTTCCAGTATGGTCGTTTTACCTGAACCGTTGGGGCCGCAAATGGCTATGACGCCGGGCTGAAAACTGAACTCGGCTTCAGCATGATTTTTGACGTTTTCGAGTTCGACTTTGGTGATCAGCAAGGCAGGACCGGGCAGTTGGCAGCGGGCAGTTGGCAGTGGACAGTTGATGACGGAGAATCCGAACTGACCACTGACCACCAACCACTGACCGTTTAGACTTGGGCGTTCTGCACGACTTCGGGATTGTCAGTGTGGCCAAGTAAGTGGCGGCCTTCGGCGCTGCGCGGATCAATCGTCCGCACATGCTTGCGGCCTTTCATTTCCCAAATCGCAGTGATCTTTCCGTTCTTTTCAACTGCGTGATAGGAAGTTTCTTCCTGATGCACTTCGGCAGCCGCAACGGCAGCCGCCGCTCCTTCATGTGCGGTAACGTTCTCAGTATTGGTATTTTCACTCATTGGATGTTTTCTCCTGATTTCATTATGGAATTATGCGAGGTTTTGAAGTAAGCCGGATTGTGCCATACGGCTTGCGAGGCTGTCCAGCAATCAGCGATTCGACGCGGTTCTATCAGTCGAACCATGGCAAATTTGTTGTGACTTTATTCAAAACGATCTCGTCTTAACTCGCAGCAATTAGCGCTGTCGGTTTTGAACAGCAATCCGAAATTCGGCGCGAGCGGTTTATACCAATCACAATTTATCAGGGAGACAAACCAATGAAACGAACAATTGCAATGTGTGGAGTTTTCGCATTGTTGCTGGCGCTGTCGGTGACAGCTTCGGCACAGAAAGGCGCAAACTTTGCCGGAACCTGGGAACTGGACAAATCCAAAAGCCAGTTGCCAGGCCGTCAGGCGGAAACGATTCAAAGCGCAACCTGGACAGTGACACAGGACGACAATCAGCTTTCGCGCGAACAGAAAATCGAACGTAATCCGAATGCACAAGGTCCCGGCGGACCTCCTCCGGGAGCAGGCGGACCTCCTCCGGGTGGCGGTGGTGGTCGCGGTGGCGGCGGAATGATGGGTGGTGGCGGCCCGCTGAGCGTCAAACTGGACGGTACTGAAACGAAA
Organism: uncultured Heliomicrobium sp.; assembly: GCA_964426025.1. GTDB lineage: Bacteria > Acidobacteriota > Blastocatellia > RBC074 > RBC074 > RBC074. The sequence continues at coordinate 27,171 of CAYRQB010000011.1, read as the reverse complement.
ACCGAAAGCGAACGCGGCAAGACATCAACCAAAGCGACCTGGCAAGGCAGCGTTCTGGAAATCAAAACCGCCGGAACTTTCAACACTCCGAACGGCGAAATGACCACTACCACGACTGAACACTGGGAATTGGCCGACGGCGGCAAAACACTGAAGGTTCACCGTGTGACGGAAACTCCGCGAGGCCCGCAGGAATCAACCTGGGTCTTCACCAAAAAGTAAACTCCGTCATTGTCCGACGGGCAAACCTGGAAACCGATTTCGACCAGAAAGCACATCAAACGGACTTACTCAGAGCCGGGAGCGCGAGCAGCAAAGGCCAGCGCTCCCGGCTTTGTCTAAATACTTCGACGCAATTGTTATCAGCCATTTTCAGTTGTTTGCAAAACTTCAGGCGCGGGAAAAGCGAGCGGACTTCTTGGTTGACTTGGCTCGTAAGTAGATGGTCTAATGCGCGCCTGATTGACAAAGCCCTGCTTGATTGATTGCCTGTCGCTATTCGGCCAGCATTCGGTCATTCGTAATGTTTCGCTGCTTACGCATCATCAAATACGACCACCAATTACCCCCGGTATTTAATTCAAAATACTGCCCATTGCTTAGTCGCAGAGACCGGCTCCGCCAAGTTCGCCACAGGCTCACCGCAGGAGAACTGACGATGATTGTTTTGAACCGCAAATATTCTTCCTCGCCAATGCCCTCAACATCTAAATATGCCTTATTGCTTACGATCGCAGCCTTGCTTATTGCAGTCACAGGCTCGCTGGTTTGGGTGAAAGCGTCGGCTCAGGCCAACGCCAATGTTTCCAACACAGCCGATGCTGCGATTACTGAAACCAGGATTTCAACCGTTGCCGGCGGCGGATTCGGATCGGATGTTCCGGTCAGACAAGCGCCGATGGTTTTGCCGACCGGAGTGGCATTTGATCCTTTGGGACGAGGGTTTTATGTGATAGATGAAGTTGACGGAACCAGTCTGCTTCGCTTTGTTAATACGACTGCGAACCCTGTCACGTTGGCGGGCGTGACGATTCAGCCCAATCACATCAATCTGATTGCTGGCGGAGGCGTGCAGAGCAATGACGGTTTGTTGCCGCGCGATACCGATTTAGCGCAAGTCACCGGATTGGCAGTTGATCCGTCGGGCGATGCTGTTTATTTAACTATCCCCAGCTTCGGCGCGATTCGCGTCATCAATGTCGGAAAAGAAAATTTCACTGTGGTCGGAAAAACGATTGCGCCCGGAACAATCAGCACGATTGCGACGCCGGATCAAGCTGTTTTTCGCGCGGTTGCCATTCATCCGGCTACGCGCGAAATTCACTTTATCGCCGGACGGCTCGTCTTCAAGCTCAATACCGCTGGCGCTCAAATTGTCGTAGCAGGCGGCGGCAATCCTCCTTCAGGCAATGGTGACGGTGGACCGGCAACGCAAGCTCGGTTGACCACTCCGATTGGCCTGGCTTTCGATAACAACAATAATCTTTTGATCGCAGATGGCGGCGACGCGCGCACGATTCCGGGCAGCGTCAGAAGAATCAATGCAGCAGGCATGATCATCTCGCTGGCCATCGCGCTGGATTTTCCAACCGGCATTGCAACGGCTCCTAACGGAGACGCCTACGTCGCGCTTGGCAATGCGCAACAGATTGCCAGAGTAACTCCGCAAGGCGTGAAGACGATAGTTGCCGGCAATTCGAATATGGTGCTTTGCGATTTCAATCTCAATCCGAACTGCGGTGACGGTGGCCCGGCTTTGCAGGCAAGTTTGAGCATCCCGGACAGCACCGCCAGCACGACGCTGGTGATGGCGGTTGATGCGAAAGGTTTGTACCTGCCTGATTTTCGATTTAAGCGAGTTCGATTCGTCAATCTGACAAACAGCAGCCAGTCAATTGTCGGAACGACCATTGCGCCACAGACGATCAACACAGTTGTCGGCAGCGGCATGGCTTCGCCTTATGACGGCATGCAGGCAACTTATGCCGAATTGTTCGTCCCGACAGGCATAGCGGTTGATGCGCTGGGAAATCTTTTCATCTCCGACACGGGCAATAACAGGTTGCGATTCGTCAACCGCACCACCGCCCCCGTCACATTGTTTGTCACAACTCCATTTGCGACGACGGTTCAACCGGGACAGATCGTTACGCTCAATCGCGACGCGGGAGACTTTCAGATTGACGACCGAATCACCACCGCGCTGTTTTTGACGCCCCAGGGTTTGCATGCTGTGCCGAAAGGGTTGTTCATTGTTGATTCGCAGGCAGGCGCGTTGATCAAAATCCCGCCGACTTCGGTCACCGGACGCCGCAGCGGTGTCATTCGCTTTCTAAATACTTCGAACAGTGATGTGACTTTCTTCCCGAATGGCGGAGACGCCAAAGTCGTAGTGCCTCCGGGGCAGATCAAGGATTTGGCGGGAGTGCGTCCTCCGGCCAATCCGCAGATGTTGGGCGACGGCATGCCTGCGAACAAAATCGCTTTCTTCCCGACAGACCTGGTTGTTGACCAGCGTGGAAATCTGTTTATCGCCGATCAGGGCAACAACCGCATTCGCAAGATTGACGCGGATACCGGAATTGTCAGCACTGTATTTGGCGATGGGACTCAGGCGACGCTTTTCGGTCCGACCGGAATCGCCTTCGACAGTTCAGAACGGCTGTACATCGCCGACACGCGCAATAACAGAGTTCTGCGTCAGGATGCCGCTGGCAGCGCGACCTTTTCCGTCATTGCCGACAGCACTCGAAACCTGCGACGACCGCGCGACATCACCGTTGACGCCACCGGCAAAGTTTTCATTACCAACGCTGCCAATCATCAAATACTTGATTTGGAAGCGCCGACTAACTCACTGGGCACAACCAGCGTGGTTGCCGGGACAGGCAATCCAGCTTTTTCCGGCGATGGCGGTTCGGGAACGCAAGCCCGACTGAATTTGCCAAATCCCGGCACGGCGACCAATGACATTCAGGTCACGTGCAACATCATTACCTTGCCAACCGGCGATATGCTTTTTGCCGACACGGTCAACAATCGCGTGCGGATGTTGAAACGTCAGGACAGCACTCCGCCAGTGGTCAGCGTCTCCGCCGCCAGCTTTGTCGGAGATACTTTGGCGCCTGAATCAATCACCGCAGCCTTTGGCGACAGATTGGCGACGGAGGTTTTGTCCGCCAACACTGTGCCGCTGCCGACTCAGCTTGCCGGGACAACAGTGAAAATCCGCGACAGCGTGGGAATTGAACGCGAAGCGCCGCTGTTTTTCGTCGCCCCGACGCAGATTAACTATCTGATTCCGCCGGGCACTATCAGCGGCACGGCAGCCGTCACTGTTACCAGCCGCAACGGAACCATCTCGACCGGATCGTTAAACATTGCGTCCGTGGCTCCGGGCTTTTTCACTGCCAATTCCAGCGGACAAGGATTGGCTGCGGCAGTGGTCTTGCGCGTCAAGGCTGACAATTCGCAAAGCTTCGAACCCGTCGCGCGCTTTGATCCGGCGCTTAACCGCGTTGTCGCCGTGCCGATTGATCTGGGGCCCGAAACGGATCAACTCTTTTTGATCGCTTACGGCACTGGAATGAGGTTCCGTAGCAGCCTGATGACAACCAGCGCCAACATCGGCGGCATGATTGCAAACGTGCTTTATGCCGGTCCCGCCGAAGGCTTTGTCGGTTTGGATCAATGCAATCTGCCAATTTCGCGCGCTTTGGCCGGGCGTGGACAGGTCAACGTAATATTGACAGTTGACGGTAAAACGGCGAATACAGTGACCATAGAAATCAAATGAACTGATCGTTGAAGTTTTTCAGATGGCGTTACAGGCCGAAGCGGAAGGCTTGCGGCGCCTTTCGCTTTTCCAGCTCTTCAAACTTCTCGTGCCAACAGCCATCTTCTCGTTCTAACAGCCAGCTATGACAAGCAGAATTTATCGTGCGATTAAGATATTTCATTGGACAGACCAATACGATTTGAATACTTTATGAGCGGTGTTCGTGTATTTCCAAAACACCCAACCAACATCGCATTGCATTTTAAGTCTGAAATCCAGCTCCATCGTCGAGGCTAAGAACATCATGGCGAAAAAGCTAGTGGGAATTTGTATCTTCGTGCGCGTCAAATCTGACGCCCCGCTGGTATTTTCATCAGCCGCTAAGGCGGCTGCAGCGGTTACCGCCGCTAAACGTTGCCTCTTCGCTGGCGGCAAAAGTTAAGGTCAAATCCAGACTAAAACGATTGAAAGCCTCAGCGAGACGAAAATGACTCGCTGAGGCTTTTGGCTTATTTGTGTTTGATGAGGCGGCAATTGCCGAAGTCAGCGTCAGGTAAAAGTCTGACGACCAGGTTGGCAGCAAATGGGTTATCAACACCACATACAAAATAACAGGGATGAATTTTATGGTTCACACGGAATCTCCGGCCAAGCAAGGTTTGTATGATCCCAGCCAAGAGCGCGATGCCTGCGGCATGGGATTCGTCGTTGATCTGAAAGGGCGCAAGTCTCGCGAAATCGTCGAGCAGGCGCTGCAAATTCTGGTCAATCTGGAACATCGCGGCGCAGTCGGCAGCGAAAAAAACACCGGCGATGGCGCAGGCATTCTGGTTCAAATTCCGCACGAATTTTTTCAAAAGGAATGCGCGAAGCTGGGAATTGAATTGCCCGAACCCGGCCAATACGGCGTGGGAAACGTTTTCCTGCCGACTGATGACGCCAACCGCCGCGCTTGCCAGGAATTGTTTGAAGCCGAAGTCCGCAAGGAAGGTCAGGAAGTTTTAGGCTGGCGAGACGTGCCGGTGGACGATTCGATGATCGGTCCAACGGCCAGAAAGGCTGAGCCTCGTTTCCGACAGGTGTTCATCAAACGTTCGGCGGATTTGCCGGACGGCCACGGCGGATTGGCATTCGAGCGCAAGCTTTGCATCATTCGCAAACAAAGCATCCGCAACATTCGCAATTCGGGAATTCAGCAAGCCGGTTGTTTTTATATTTCCAGCCTGTCGTTCAAAACTCTAATCTACAAAGGCATGCTTAGCTCGACTCAGTTGCGGCCTTTTTATCTGGACCTGCAGGACGAAGATTTCAAATCGGCGTTGGGAATGGTGCATTCGCGATTTTCGACGAACACTTTTCCCAGTTGGAGTCGCGCGCATCCTTATCGTTATCTTTGCCACAACGGCGAAATCAACACTTTGCGCGGAAACATCAACTGGATGCACGCCCGCGAAGGCCGGATGAAATCGTCGCTCTTCGGCCAGGAAGATTTGCAGAAGCTGCTGCCGATCATTGACGTCAACAATTCCGATTCGGGCATGTTCGACAACGTGCTGGAAATGCTGGTGCTGACCGGTCGTTCGATAGCTCACGCAATGATGATGATGATTCCGGAGCCGTGGTCTGGCGATCCGCACATGAGCGAAGAGAAGCGAGCTTTTTACGAATACCATTCCTGCATGATGGAACCGTGGGACGGTCCGGCGGCGGTGGCTTTCACCGACGGCGTTCGCATCGGAGCCGTGCTGGATCGCAACGGATTGCGCCCGGCGCGTTATTACGTCACCAAAGACGACAGGTTGATCATGTCTTCGGAAGTCGGCGTGCTGGACATTGCGCCGGAAAACGTCGCATACAAAGGCCGTTTGCAACCCGGACGCATGCTGCTGGCCGATCTGGAACAAGGCCGCATCATTGACGACGACGAATTGAAAACGGAATTGGCCCGGCAACATCCTTACGGCAAATGGCTGAAGGAAAACATGGTCGCGATTGAAGCCTTGCCTTCGCCGCCGCGCGTTCACGAAACCGATCACGCGACGATGCTCATCAGACAGCAGGCTTTCGGTTACACGCACGAAGATTTGCGTCTGTTGATGACGCCGATGGCCAAGGACGGCAACGAAGCCATCGGTTCGATGGGATCGGACACTCCGCTGGCCGTGTTGTCCGACAAACCGCAACCGCTTTACAACTACTTCAAACAGCTTTTCGCGCAGGTCACGAATCCGCCGGTTGACGCCATTCGCGAAGAGTTGATTATGTCGCTGGAAACAACCATCGGGCCGGAAGCGAACATGCTTGAACCTTCGCCCGAAGTCGCCCGCCAGATCAAACTGTCTTCGCCGATTTTCACCAACGAAAATCTGGAAAAGCTCCGCCATCTGGCCGACAACGATCCGCTCGGTTTCAAATCCATCACGCTGCCGATTTTGTTCAAGGCGGACGAAGGCGCCGCCGGAATGGAACGCGCGCTGGATGAATTGTTCCAACGCGTCAGCAAGGCTCACGCAGATGGTTACGACATCATCATTCTTTCCGACCGAGGGATTGACCGCAATTGGGCGCCGATACCGGCTTTGCTGGCGGTGTCGGGCGTGCATCACCATATGATGCGCGAAGGCACTCGCACTCAAGTCGGCCTGGTCCTGGAAACCGGCGAACCTCGCGAAGTTCATCATTTCGCTTTGCTGCTGAGTTACGGCGCGCGCGGTATCAATCCTTATCTGGCGTTTGAAACGCTGCACGACATGATCAACCACGGCATGCTCAAGGACGTGACGCATGATCAGGCCGTCGCCAAATACATCAAAGCTATCAACAAAGGCGTCGTCAAAGTCATCTCGAAGATGGGCATTTCAACCGTGCAAAGTTACAGCGGCGCGCAAATCTTCGAAGCCGTCGGCATCAGCCAGGAAGTCATTGATCGTTACTTCACCTGGACTCCGACGCGCATCGGCGGCATCGGTATGGATGTCATTGCCAAAGAAGTGATGATGCGCCACAACCACGCCTTCCCGAACAGACAGGTCAACGGCCACACGCTGGACGTTGGCGGCCAATACCAATGGCGCGCCAATGGCGAAGCGCATCTGTTCAATCCGCAATCCATTCACATGCTGCAAAAAGCCACTCGCACCGGCAGCTACGAAACCTTCAAAGAATACAGCCGGATGATTGATAACCAATCGCGACAGCTTTACACCTTGCGCGGATTGCTGAACCTGAAATCGTCGCGACCGCCGGTTTCGGTTGACGAAGTCGAACCGGTTGAAGAAATCGTCAAACGCTTCAAGACCGGAGCGATGTCTTACGGTTCGATCAGCAAGGAAGCTCACGAAGCACTGGCCATTGCGATGAATCGCATCGGCGGCAAAAGCAACACGGGCGAAGGCGGAGAAGACACAGACCGTTTCACGCCGGACGAAAACGGCGATTGGCGCAACAGCCGCATCAAACAGGTCGCCTCGGGACGTTTCGGCGTGACCAGCGAATATCTGGTCAGCGCAGACGAAATTCAGATCAAGATGGCTCAGGGCGCAAAACCCGGCGAAGGCGGCCAATTGCCCGGCAGCAAGGTTTATCCCTGGGTGGCGAAAACGCGTCATTCGACTCCGGGTGTCGGATTGATTTCGCCCCCGCCGCATCACGACATTTATTCCATCGAAGACCTGGCGCAACTGATTTACGACCTGAAAAACGCCAACAACCGCGCGCGCATCAGCGTCAAGTTGGTGGCCGAAGTCGGCGTCGGAACCATCGCCGCCGGAGTCGCCAAAGCTCATGCCGATGTGATTTTGATCAGCGGTTACGACGGCGGAACCGGAGCTTCGCCGCAAACCAGCATCAAGCACGCGGGCGTTCCGTGGGAATTGGGATTGGCCGAAGCGCATCAGGTTCTGGTGCTGAACAATCTGCGCAGCCGCGTTCGCGTTGAAACCGACGGACAATTGAAAACCGGTCGCGACGTCGTCGTCGCCGCATTGCTCGGAGCGGAAGAGTTCGGATTCGCCACCGCGCCGCTGGTCGCGCTGGGTTGCATAGTCATGCGCGTCTGTCATCTGAACACCTGTCCGGTCGGCGTCGCGACGCAAAACCCTGAACTGCGCAAACGCTTCATGGGTTCGCCTGATCATGTCGTCAACTTCATGCACTTCGTCGCGCAGGAAGCGCGCGAGTTGATGGCCGAACTCGGTTTCCGCTCGATCAACGAAATGATCGGTCACACGGAATGCCTGGAGCCGAAAAAGGAAATTGATCATTGGAAAGCGCGCGGTCTGGATTTGTCCGCGATCCTGCATCAACCGAAAGTTCCAGCCGAAGTCGGGCGTTATTGCCAGATCGAACAGGATCACGGTTTGGAAAAAACTCTGGACAACACGACGCTGCTGAAACTGTGCGAACCCGCGTTGGAAGAAGGCCGCACGGTCAGGGCGGAATTGCCTATCACAAACCAGAACCGCGCCGTCGGCACGATTCTTGGCAGCGAACTGACACGGCGATACGGCGCGACTGGTTTGATGGACGACACGATCCAGCTTCGCTTTCGCGGCTCAGCCGGACAAAGCTTCGGCGCGTTCGTTCCGCGCGGAATCACTTTGGAATTGGAAGGCGATTCGAACGATTACATCGGCAAAGGATTGTCCGGCGGCAAGATCATCGTTTATCCGCCGAAAGCTGCGACCTTCAAACCGGAAGAGAACATCATCATCGGCAACGTCGCGTTTTACGGAGCGACCAGCGGCGAAGCTTACATCAACGGCGTGGCAGGCGAACGTTTCTGCGTTCGCAACAGCGGCATCGAAGCGGTTGTCGAAGGCGTTGGCGATCACGGTTGCGAATACATGACCGGCGGTCGCGTCGTTGTGCTGGGTTCGACCGGGCGGAATTTCGCTGCGGGAATGTCCGGCGGAGTCGCTTACGTTCTGGATGAAAACGGCAAATTCTCCGACCGCTGCAATCGCGAAATGGTTTCGCTCGGATTGCTGATTCACTTTGGCGACGAAGAAGAATTTGAAATCGTTCGCACCATGATCGAACGGCACGCCGAATACACCGGCAGTCCGCGCGCTCAGGAAATTCTGGATGGCTGGGCGAAATGGTTGCCGCGCTTCATCCGCGTCATGCCGAACGATTACAAACGCGTGCTGGACGCTCAACGGCAAATGCGCGAAGCCGGTCTGAGCGAAGAAGAAGCCGTCTGGGCGGCGTTTGAGCTGAACTCCACAGACATCTCACGCATCGGCGGCAAGTAACGGAGTCTGTTTTACAGATTGAGCAGTGGCTGGTTAAACTTGCCCGCAAGGAAGTGCAAAGGAGTAAAAGTTATGGCAGTGAAAACAGCTACGATCACAGTTGATGCCGACATCGCGCGAGCGTGGAATGCCGCGCCTGCCTCTAAAAGAAAGCAGCTTCAAACAAGGCTCAGAAGAGAGTTGAGCAATGATGAGACCGCTAAGAAAGAGGTTCCGCGCCTTACAGAAAAAGAGTCGGCTTTATTGCTCAGGATCAACCGCGGCTTGCCGCCCGAACAATCGCAGCGCATCGAAGAGTTGATTGACAAGATGGAGTTCGAGTCAATCACAGACGAAGAGCATGTTGAATTGATGAAGCTCACAGATATTTTGGAGGCAGATCGTGCTGAACGTCTGGAAGCAGTGATTGAGCTGGCCAAACACAGAAAACAGCCGATTGACCAGGTGATGAAGCAATTAGGGATGGACCCGGGAAGACATGCCCGCTAAAAGAGTCTCAGCCAGGATAAAGCGCGAACAGGTCATTGCCCGTGCGCGTGGCTATTGCGAGTATTGCCAATCTCCCGATTCAGTGTCTAGCGGCCCATTTTCGCTTGACCACATCATGCCTAAGGTCAGAGGTGGCAAAGCAACGTTGAAGAATTTGGCATACGCATGTGAAGGTTGTAATGGCAAAAAGCGCGACAAGATCACAGCAATTGATCCTCTCACCTTGAAACGTGTGGGGCTATTTCACCCGCGCAAACAGAAATGGACAGAACATTTTGTCTGGAACCGCGACTTCACTCAGATAATCGGGCGGACTCCAATCGGGCGTGCGACAGTTATCGCTCTTGATCTGAATCGTCCGGGCGCAATCAATCTTCGCAGGCTCTTGCGAAAAACCAAGCTACATCCGCCACAAGACTGAATGTACTTTGGCGAGACTGGAATTGAACAATGGGTAAACCCACAGGATTTCTGGAATTCACACGAGACCTGCCCGGCGACCGGCTACCCGCCGAACGCATTCACGACTGGCAGGAATTTCACGATCATTTCGACGAAGAAAAGCTTCGCCAGCAGGGCGCGCGTTGCATGGATTGCGGCGTGCCTTTCTGTCATACCGGCAAACTGATCAACGGCATGGCTTCGGGCTGTCCGATCAACAACCTGATACCGGAATGGAACGATCTGGTTTATCGCGGTCAATGGCGCGAAGCTTTGCTGCGATTGCAAAAGACCAACAACTTCCCGGAATTCACCGGACGAGTTTGTCCCGCTCCGTGCGAAGGTTCGTGCGTGTTGGGCATCAACGCTCCACCCGTGACGATCAAAAACATCGAAGTCGCGATCATTGACAAAGCCTTTGACGAAGGTTGGGTGGTCGCCGAACCTCCAGACAAACGCACCGGCAAAAAAATTGCCGTCGTCGGTTCCGGCCCGGCTGGATTGGCCGCTGCGGCGCAATTGAATCGCGCAGGTCATTGGGTGACCGTGTTTGAACGCGCCGACCGCATAGGCGGTTTGCTGATGTACGGCATTCCGAACATGAAGCTGGACAAATCAATCGTCGAACGCCGCATCAGGTTGATGGCCGACGAAGGCGTCAAGTTTGCAACCAACACCAGCGTCGGTCACGATTATCCGACCGATAAATTGATGAGCGAGTTCGACGCCGTTGTGTTGTGCGGCGGAGCGACAAAGCCGCGCGATCTGCCGGTTGAAGGCCGCAATCTTCAGGGAATTCATTTCGCGATGGAATACCTGCACGCCAACACCAAAAGCCTTCTCGACAGCAACCTTGAAGACGGAAGCTACATTTCCGCTGCCGGAAAAGACGTCATCGTCATCGGAGGCGGCGACACCGGAACCGATTGCGTAGGCACTGCGATGCGGCATGGTTGCCGCAGCCTGGTGCAGTTTGAAATTCTGCCGCAACCTCCGAACGAACGCGCCGCAGACAATCCGTGGCCGCAATGGCCGAAAGTTTATCGCCTGGATTACGGTCAGGAAGAAGCCGCCGCCGTGTTCGGCGATGATCCGCGTCGTTATTCGGTGATGACCAAACGTTTCGTCGGCGACCAAGCCGGACGCGTCAAAGAACTTCACACCGTCGAAATCACCTGGGCCAAAGACGACAATGGCCGAGTTATTCCGAAAGAAATTCCCGGCACGGAAAAAGTCTGGAAAGCCGATTTGATCTTGCTGGCTTTGGGTTTTCTGGGACCTGAACCTGATGGTTTGCTGGCGCAACTGGACGTAACGCTTGACGCGCGCGGCAACGTGGCGATTGATGACAATTGCCAGACCAACGTCCCGAAGGTTTTCGCCGCCGGAGACATGTCTCGCGGTCAATCGTTGATCGTCTGGGCAATCGCCGATGGCCGCCAGGCCGCGCGATGCGTTGACCTGCATCTGATGGGCGAAACGTTGTTACCCTGACGGTTTTGCAAAGCTAAAAAGAGAACGGCCACAATAAGCGGATACGAATGAGCTTCGCGTCCATCTTTTGTGGCCGTTTTCTTTTACCTGAAGAAAATTAACGCGAATGGGCTTTCACCAACCCCTGCTCCAACTGCGCGATGTTGAGAGCATTTGGCGAGACTTTACCCGGAAACCAGCCCAGTTTGTATTTCGTATTTTGTCCGGCGCTCAGCCTGGCAAACTCCAAATGAGCGACGACAATCTGTTTGCCCACGCCCATTCGAACTATGGTGATGGTGGGCTGGTAATACAGACGTTCCGGCAAATGCAATTCCCGACGAATCTGGTTGACGTGTGCGTCGCATTCCCCGATTTGATCCACGTCCAGTGTGTCTTGCAGCTTCAACACTCCGTGAGTCAGTTCGTGTAACAGCGCAATGCCCAGATCGAAAGTTGCTTTGGCTTCATTCGAGCCGCTCAGTTGATTGAAGTCGTCAAAATCCAACTGTACTTTGTAATCGCTTATGCGTTTGCCGGTGTTGTCAATCACTCTGTCTTGATATTCATAAATCCGGGCAAAAGCTACATCGTTAGAACGGTCGTGGCTTTCCAATTCAAAAAAGTTAGTGCTGTCCACTGCTGCCATCAATAGCATGCGAGCAGTGGCCGAGCCTCCAACAGTGTGTTGGCGATTTCCCAGCCTCAGCTTTCCTTGTTCGTCAAAGCTCATCTCCACAAATCCGCTTTTCCGGATCAGGTTTTCTCGCACCTGCTGCAATTGCTTATCGCTCAAACGGCGAGCGCCGGAACCGTTACGGACTCCGGACAAATCGCTGGGTGTTTGAGCCATAGCCAAAGTCTCGAGTATTCCGACCAACACAGTCATCGCCACGTATCGAACAATGTTTTGCCAAAAGATTAAATTGTCAGCAGCGCGTTTCATAACTTCACCTCCAAGGTTTTTGTTCTCTCGGCGGCTTATGCGGAAACGGCAGGAAAAAGCGGTAAAGGTGGCTGAAAAAATTTTGCGAATAAGCGGTGCGGCGTATAATCACCACGCTTTCAGTGAGTTATAGCGGCTTCCGATTGGGTGTGGGCGCACCAGCGCGCAAACCGGCGGGGAAAAATGGCTTCGACAGGAAATTCAGGTTCAGTAGAAGTGACAAAGTTATTGCTTGCCTGGCGGGCGGGCGACGCTGTGGCGCTGGAGCGTTTGATCACACTTGTCCACGCCGAACTGCATCGCATCGCTCACAGGTTTATGCGAAAGGAGCGCGCGGGCCACAGCATGCAAACCTCTGCGCTGGTCAACGAAGCATATTTACGGTTGATTGACGCCAGCAAAGTTAACTGGCAAAACCGGGCGCACTTTTTTGCGATTTCGGCCAGCTTGATGCGGCGGATTCTGGTGGATTCGGCGCGCGAACGGCAGGCTCGCAAACGCGGGGGTGGCGCCGAACAGGTCGTGCTGGACGAAGCAATGGTCGCCGGACAGGAAAGGTTGACGGATTTGGTGGCAGTGGATGAAGCCTTAACCGCGCTTGCCGAAGTGGATGAACGCAAGAGCAAGGTCGTCGAGTTCAGATTTTTCGCCGGGCTGAATGAAGATGAGATTGCCGAAGCCCTGCAGGTTTCGCCCGAAACCGTCAGACGCGATTGGCGAATAGCTAAATCCTGGCTGTTGCAGTTTTTGAGCAGAACCGACGATGGATCATAAACACAATCAAAATGCCCACACCGTTTTTGCCGCCGCAGATTTGTCGCTGATCGTCCGGGCAATGCCGACGGACGAAAAGCGGCGCGTTCGATTGACCTGCATCTGATGGGCGTAACTCTGTTGCCGAAACCCCGCGCTCGAATCCCAGTTCGAACTTTGTGTGATTTTTTGATGAGACGATTTTCCGCGTGCGGATTTGGGCGGCTGGCAGCGGTGTTTTAGACTCCACGTCTGAACTGAGCATTTCAAACGGAAAATTTATGTTGATCAGATTCGGATTTATTTTCACGCTCGCAATTCTCTCTCTGGCCGTTGTCTCGACCGAGCAGCGCAAAACCGCAGTCGTTTTCACTGATGTCACGAAAGCCGCGGGCATCAATTTCGTCAACGCTTCATCCGCCGAAAAGAAGTACATAGTCGAAAGCATGGGAGGAGGCGCGGCGATGTTCGATTTCGATGGCGACGGGCGATTGGATATTTACCTGATCAATTCTTATTCGGTCGAAGCCGCGCTGGGCAAAAAGCCTAGACCGGCGGCGGCTCTTTACCGCAATCAGGGCAACGGCAAGTTTGAAGAAGTCGCCGCAAAGGCTGGCTTGGCCGATCCCGGATGGGCTATGGGCGTCAGCGTCGCCGATTACGACAACGACGGCGATGACGATCTTTACGTCACCTGCTTCGGCCCGAACAAACTTTATCGAAATCTGGGCAACGGCAAATTTGAAGACGTGACGGCGAAAGCCGCTGTCGGCGACGACCGCTTTTCGACCGGATCGGCCTGGGGCGATTACGACCGCGACGGCGATCTTGATCTGTTCGTTGCCAACTACGTTGATTTCAAACTCGACGACCTGCCGCAATTTGGCAAAGGAACGCTTTGCCAATACCGCAACGTGCCTGTGCAATGCGGCCCGCGCGGTTTGCCGGGCGCGGGCGATTCGCTTTATCGCAACAACGGCGACGGCACTTTCACCAATGTCACCAAACAGGCGAAGCTTGACGATCCGAACGGCTTTTACGGTTTGGGCGTGATGTGGACGGATTTCGACGACGATGGTTGGCCGGATATTTTTGTCGCCAACGACGCCACGCCGAATTTCGCTTATCGCAACAATCACGACGGAACGTTCACCGAACAGGGATTGATGCTGGGCGTGGCCGTTGACGAAAACGGCGTCGAGCAGGGAAGCATGGGAATTTCCGTCGCCGATTACGACCGCGACGGGCGATTGGATCTGGTCGTCACCAACTTCGCCGAACAGTACAACTCAGTCTACCGAAAAAACGCTGACGGCACTTTCGCTGACGCTTCACGCAATACCAAAACTGCCGAAGTCAGCCTGCCCTATGTCGGATGGGGGACGAAGTTTTTCGATTACGACAACGACGGATGGCCGGATTTGCTGGTCGTCAACGGACACGTTTATCCGCAGATCGAAGGCGCTTATCCCGGCGGGCAATACCGACAGCGAAAACTTTTCTACCGCAATCAGCGCGATGGAAGCTTTGCCGATCTGTCGAATGAAGTCGGCGAAGCCATGAAAGAGCGCAGAGCTTCGCGCGGAGCGGCTTTTGGAGATTACGACGAAGACGGCGATGTTGATGTTATCGTCAACGATCTGGACGGCCCGCCGATGCTGCTCAGGAATGACGGCGGCGACAAGGCGGGGAACTGGATCAGCCTGAAGTTGGTGGGGACGAAATCAAATCGCAACGCCGTCGGCGCTCGCGTTGAATTGAAAGCCGTTGGCCTGACTCAGATTGACGAAGTTCACGCGGGCGACAGTTATATTTCACATTCCGATTGGCGATTGCATTTCGGTTTGGGCCAGGCAAAGACAATTGATGAAATCACCATTCGCTGGCCGAGCGGCAAAACAGAGAAGCTGTCGAAAGTGGCGGTGAATCAAGTTCTGAAGATCGTCGAGAAATGATCGAAGCCTGTGCAGATTGAACTCAAACACACTCAGCAATTGATCACGCCAAGTCGCGAAGTCGCCAAGAATGGGAAGAGAGAGAAGACAGGTTAAGTGGAGAACTTTTTCCTTGTCTTCTCTAGCTTTTAAGAAAATAACTTCCCACGAATCACGCTGATTAGGCGAATGAAAAGGATTTTTTACCGGTTTGAGAACCAGCTATCTTATTGGCCAGGTTAGAGCTATTGAATAGCATTTTCCAAAGTATCTGCGTTCATTCGCGTCATCCGCGGGAAAAACATTTTCTTGAATTCTATCTTTCCTTGCTTTGCGTCTCAGCGGCTTTGCGTGAGATACGATTTGCGCATTCTCAAATGATCAAGGCTTAGGCGTGTTGGCGCGGTCTTTTTTCAATTGTTCAGCTTTCAGGCGTTGGACTTCGGCGAATTCGCGGGCGGCGTCTTCGCGGCGGCCAAGTTGCTGGTAAACGCGAGCCAGCGTGTAACGTAATTCGTGGTCGTCAGATTTTTTCGCCGTCGCGAATTCCAAAGGTTTCAGCGCTTCTGCGGCCTTGCCCTGTTTGAAAAGAATTTTGCCTAACAAACCGTTGGCTTCAGGCAATTGCGAATCGAGCTTGAGCGCGGCTTCCACCCAATGACGCGCGTCTTTCAGGTTTCCATCCTTTTCATAAGCTTCAGCCAGGTAATAAAGCGAAGGCGTATCCAGCGGATTGCGTCTGACTTCGTTTTCAAAAGCGGCGACGGCTTCGGAGTTTTGCCCCAACATGAAGTAAGCCAGACCGAGAGAAAAATACAATCGCGGCATTTCGGGATTGAGCCGGGTGGCGGCCAGCAGTTCTTCCATCGCGCGGTCGTAATCGCGGTCGCGCAAAAACGCCTGGCCTTGCAGCAAATGCAGCGCGGGCAATCCGGCTGGAATCGCCGCCAGCCGTTCCAGCGTCGCGAGCAAACCGGGTTTGCCCAAACGCAGGTAAGCCAAACCCAAACTGTAAAGAACCGCCGGATCAGGCGGAGCGGCTTCCAGCGTCGGTTCCAATTGCCGCAGAGCTTCTTCATCGCGACCGAGCGCCGACAGCGACAACCCATATAGTTGTCGCGCCTGCATCAGATCGGGTTTCTGTTTCAACAACTTTTCAAAGCTCTCGATGGCTTTGGCAAATTGCCCGGCGCGGTAATGCGCAATGCCCAGATTGAGCAGCAGCGGCGTCATTTGCGGCGACAGCTTGAGCGCGGCTTCATACGACGCCACTGCCTCTTCGTATTTGCCCAACCGAGCCAAAACCACGCCCAGGTTGGCGTGAGCTTCCAGGTAATCGGGTTTGCGTTTGAGCAGCGCGCGATATTCGTCTGCGGCTTCGGCCAATTTGCCTTGTTGTTGCAATGTAACGGCGCGCTGAAATTGCGCGGCAACATCTTCCGCAGGTTGTTGCGGCAAGAACGTGAAGGCAAGAAGAATTGTCAGGACGAGTTGCGTCATGGCGAGCGAAACTTTAACGCGAAATCACACGATTCAGAAATCGGTCAGGGTTTTTGGGTGGTGGAAGTGCTGCGTTCGCGCCAATCGGCTTCCATTTTTCGCAAATTGGCGGCATCGGCGGCATTGGGATTGGCTTTCAGATAAGTCACGATGGAATCCGCCGCTTCCTTGAACTTTTGTTCGTGGGCGTAAATTTCCGCCAGATACACGTGCGCGCGTGCGGCGCTGTTGGCTCCCAGTTTCAATGCCTGCTGAAAACATTGCCGGGCTTCTTCGTACCGGTTGAGCGACAGATTGGCGTATCCGAGCAGCAACAAGGTCATAGGCGCATTCGGGTCGAGCACGAAGGATTTTTCCAAATTGCTGACCGCCGCCTGAAAATTCTTCTGTTGAATCTGGCAATGCCCGATGCCGCGATACGCCGGAGCGTATTTGTCGTTGAGTTGCAGAGCACGAACGAAATCCGTTTCGGCTTCGACCAGTTTGTTGTGCTGCGTCAACAGGTTGCCGCGTTCGGCCAGCGCCTGAAAGTAATCGGGAAACAAATCAATCGCTTTGTTGAATTGTTCCAGCGCCGGTTGCGGGCGATTCTCCCTTTGCAGTTTCACGCCCTGTTCGTAGGCTTTGCGAGCGTCTTTTGGAATGTTTTGCGCGGCTTCGATGACGCTGATTGTGCCGGGCTTTGCTTCTTTTTTCTCGCTGTGCAGCGGCAGTCGCAGATAGACATTGATTTGCAACCGGTTGGCATACGCGCGCGTGGTGTCGGATTCAGCCGGTTCTGAAAACTGTTCGGGCACGTCGGGGTTGGTGGCATAAAGGCGATACCGTCCGGCGCTCATCCCGCGAAATTCATAATTGCCTTCGGTGTCGGTCAACACGTCGCGTTTCAATCCGTTGGTCGTTTCGATGAAGACCCTGACCCGTGCTGCCGGTTGGCCGTCTGGCAAACTGACTCGTCCGAAGATCGTGAACCCGCCCTGCCACGCTGCCGAACTGAACATCATAAGGCAAAGCAGAAACACAGGAAGTGCGCGGAAAAAAACTGGTTTTCGCATAAGCTCAAAAGGAAAAACGGGGACTGCAAGAAGTTTGCAATCCCCGTGAAAGTGTCAAAGTTCAGCTTGGCTTAGAAGACGATCTTCACCGCCAACTGGACGTTTCGGTTACCGGACACGTAGCCGGGTTGGGCGTTGAATTCGCCAACGCCCTGACCGAACTGAGCGTTGCCCGGAGGACGAGCGCCGTTACGCACGTTGAGGATCGTTTGCGGAGAAGCGTTCTGGAACTGGCGGTAATTCGACAGGAACTGCGAAACGCCGTTCGTCACCGCAAAGCTGGTGTTTGGGAAGAACGTCAAGCCGGAGTTGTATCCATCGAATTGCGCGTGGTTGAAGAAGTTGAACGTTTCAAAGCGCAGTTGAAGGAACCGTTTGCCATCGCCGCCGAGACTGAAGCTCTTGAAGAACGCCAGGTCGGTGACGTTGATGCCGGGGTTTCGCACGAACGAACGCGGTTGCGGACCAGGATTGATGTTCGGCATTTGCAGCGCCGTAAAATCAAAGGCTCTGGCAAATTCCATTCTCGTTTGCGCATTGC
This sequence comes from uncultured Heliomicrobium sp., assembly GCA_964426025.1. Taxonomy (GTDB): domain Bacteria; phylum Acidobacteriota; class Blastocatellia; order RBC074; family RBC074; genus RBC074. The sequence goes on along the minus strand of CAYRQB010000011.1, from coordinate 9,006 downwards.
CCACGATGACCGGGCGCGGGCCTTCAGTCCACGAACCGGAAATGTGCTGGTTAGAGTTGATGCCCTGAATGCCGAAGCCCAATTCGCGCGGGGTTCCGCTCATGAACTGGGTGACGCCGGTGATTTGCCATCCATTGACCACGCCTTTGGCAAACCAGTTGTCGGATTTGAGCGATGGCAGATCCCACACATAGTTGAAGTTGAGAATGTGCTGACGATCAAAGCTCAGTGTGCGGTAGTCAACGCAGCGCGAACAGACGATATTGATGAATTCGCCTTCGACCGCTGACGCAGTACCCAGAGCTTTTGACCAGGTGTAAGCCGCGCCGAAGGTCACGCCACGTCGGAAACGGCGCTGCATTGTGGCCTGTAGCGAATGGTAGTTCGACGAACCGCCGAAGGTCTTCATTTGCACCGTGCCGTAACCCGGGAATGCGCGTAGGAAGTCCGGCTGGAACGCGAAGCGTCCTGAGAATTTCAGTCCTGCGTCGCGGTAAATCTGCGGCAGGTTGGGTTCTTCATCCGGCACGACTCCGTTCGCGTAAAACGACGGGTCTTGCGCGGCTTTGGTGAACAGCGTGCCATACGGAATGGCGTTGATGTTGATGTCTTCCGGCAGGTGGCGTGAAAGTGTGCCTACATACCCGACGCTGACGACCGTTGAAAAACCGACGTCTTGTTGCAATTGGAAACTGAAGCTCTGCACGTTCGGGATGTAGCCTTCACGATCCGCGCCGCGAACGTTCACCGTTCCGAGCGCGATTTGTCCGGTGTTTTGTCCGACAGTCGCCAGATTGCCGAAGTTGAACGTCGGATTGACGAAGGTCGGAGGTTGTTCGACCGACGGGAAGATTACGTTGTTGCCGGACACGCGGTCATAACCGATACGGTATCCGCCACGGATGACGCTCTTTTGGTTGCCGAACACGTCAAAGGCGAATCCCAGAGCCGGCCCCCATTGAATGCCGCGGTTTTTGAATCCGCCGCGTTCGATACCCTGGTCGGGCCGAATCATTCCGTTGAAGTTGTCGCCCGAACCCGGAACGACACGGTTGATCAGGAACGACGGCAACAGGACAGTCGGATTGGCCGGGTCAATGGCATTGGCGCCATTGTTGGCGCGGCGATAGAGCCGCACCGCTTTGCTGCGGTCATATCGCGAAGGATCGAAGAACGCGCCCTGCAACCGTTGGTCGAATTGCGGCTGAATCCAGTTCATGCGCAGCCCGTAATCCAACGTCAACCGGCGATTCACTTTCCAGTTGTCCTGCACGTACCATTCGACGTTGGTCGAACGATATTGCCCTTGATAGATGCCGACTGTTGGTTGGTTCAACGTGTTGAACGCGCCGAGCAGGGCGTCTGCATAAGCGTGGCCGGTGTTGGCCGTATTGGCCAGATTGGCCGTGCCGCCGGGGTTGTTGAGCGGATTGAAGACGATGCTCATCGAATTGCCAGCCGCCTGATCTTTGCGGCTGCGCTGGATGTAAATGCCCGCTTTCATCGTATGCCCGCCCCAGACTTTGCTGACGTTGTCATAAAAGTCGAAGGTCGTATTCGAGTTTTTATACGGGAATTGAGAATACCCATTCGATCCCGCCCAGGTATGTCCTGCAATGTAGCCGTTTCCGAAGTTGATGTTGATGAACTGCGAGGCTGGATACGGGAAAGGCGTTGCCCAGTTGAATCCGAATCCGCTGTATGTGGCGGCGTTCGGATTGGTCGGGTCCAGCGTCAGGTTGTTCTGGCTGGCGCCGAAGACGAATTCATTTGTCAACGTGGACGAAAGCGTGGTCGTCAGGTTGTAGGTTCCATTCCAGGCTGGCGCTTGTTTGAAATCCAGCACGTCCAGCGGAATCTGGTTGTTTCCGCCCGTCCAGCCCAGTCCGTACGGCAAAAATTGCTGATCGGCATCGCGCGTGTAGCGAACGAATGTGCGCGTATTTTCCGTAATGTTGGCATCCACGCGGATGCTATATTCGCGGCGTGGATACCCTGCGCTGGCTTGCGATTGATGGTTGAATCCGAAATTCGCCGCTGTATTGAAATTGGCGACGTTGGCAAAGCTGCCGAATTTGCGCAAGATCGCTTGGCCGTTCGGGTTGATTCGATTGGCCGGGATGATGTTGTTCGGGAACGGCTGACCGGTCGTCGGATCATACAGCGTAATGGCCGAGCCGTTGCCGCTGCGGGTTTGACTGAAATCGCCAGCAATTTCCGCCGCCGTCGGCACGCGCGATTGGCGTGCAGCGCCGGGCAGCAACTGTTCCTGCCATTCGCGGGAAACGAACCAGAACACTTTTTCACGCAATTTATCGCTACCGAGGGGCCCAAAAACTTTCTTCGGCAACCACACCGGACCGCTCAGGTTGAAGCCCTGATAGTTGTAACGATAGAAATTGCGTTGGCGGCCTTGAGCGTTATTGAAAAAGCTGTTGGCGTTGAACTGTTCATGGCGATGGTAGTAATAACCCGTGCCATGAAAATCCTTGCCTCCGCCTTTGGTGATGACCTTGATGTCGCCGCCCGCTGAACGTCCGTACTCGGCTTGGTAGTTCGAAGTCAGGATTTTGAACTCGGCAATGTTGTCCAGCACCAGCGCGATGTGCTGGGTTCCGTTCGAACCGGTGTCCACGTTCGTGGTTCCGTCAATCGTCAGATTGTGTTGGTTGGCGCGTGTCCCGTTGATGTTGAAAGCGCTCAACCCGCCAGGGCCGGCGGTTTGTGCGTTGACGAAGCTGACCACGCCTGGAGTCAGTTTGACCAGATCGAGGTAGTTGCGTCCGTTCAACGCCAGATTCGACACCTGTTCGGCGCTAATAACCTGGCTCTGTTCGCCGCTCTCGGTTTTGATGAGCTGTTGCGCGGCGTCGGCGGTGATTTCCACAGTGTTGGCCAGATCACCGACTTCCAGGGTGATGACACCTGTGGACTGACGGTCGGCTACCGCCAGCACCAAGCCGGTTTTGATGGCTTTCTTAAATCCCTGTGCCTCAATCGTCACGTTGTACGTTCCAGCTTGCAACGTCGGGAAAGAAAAATTTCCGTCAGAACTGGTTTTGGTCTCGATCTGCAAGTTCTTGCTGGGATCACTGACCGTGACTTTCGCGCCAACGATGGCGCTTCCGTTAGGGTCTTGCACAATTCCGCTCAGGCTGGAACTGGTTTGTCCGAAGGCAACAACAGCCAACGCCAGTGTCAGCAAGACAGCCGGAAAAGCGCGCTTCACGAATAGCTCAAAACGCATGGTTTCCTCCACGAAGATGGACAGGCGGCCAAACGGACGCCGTTCGATTGGGTGGTTAGGCGAGCGACTGTTGACAGTTTTTCACCTGCTTATTCAAAAATGGATTCGAGCGCTGTTATGAAACCGGAAACGGTTTAGAGAAGGATCTTATCCTGTAAGTCTTGCTTTGTGCTGATGCGTTTTTGTGAGTAACCAGCAAAGTATTTGATTTTTTGAGCCTCATTGAAACAGTGGAGCTACATCAGCGACGCGGATTATCTGCCTCATCGTAAGACCCTGTCAAGGAAGGTAAGACCAAATAAGTTTTATTGTTCGAAGGCATACGCTGCGTTCAATAACCGGGCTTCGTCAAAATGATTGCCGATCAATTGCAATCCGATGGGCAGGCCGTTGGCTGAAGCTCCACAGGGAATGCTGATCGCCGGGACTCCGGCCAGATTGATCGTCACCGTGTAAATGTCGCCCAGATACATCGCCAGCGGATCGTCGGATTTTTCGCCGATCTTGAAAGCCGGAGTCGGCGCGGTTGGAGTGGCAATCAAATCACACTTTTTGAAAGCTTCGTCGAAATCAGTAGCCAGCATGGCTCGTACGCGCTGGGCTTTTTCGTAGTAAGCGTCGTAATACCCCGACGACAAGGCAAAAGTTCCGAGCATAATCCGGCGTTTGACTTCGGCTCCGAAGCCCAGATCGCGCGTTCGGCGGTACATTTCAGAAAGCGATGAAGCTTCTTCAGTTCGCAATCCATATCGCACGCCGTCAAATCGCGCCAGATTGGATGAAGCTTCGGCGGTGGCAATCAGGTAATAAACCGCGATGGCGTATTTCGTATGCGGCAAATGAACTTCGACAATTTCAGCGCCGCGTTCTTCCAGTTTGCCTATGGCCGATTCGACGCTCGCTTTGACTTCGGCATCCAATCCTTCGCCAAAGCATTCCGGCGGAACTCCAATGCGCAGACCTTTGATGTCGCCGGTCAACGCCGACAGGTAATCCGGCACAGGCTTGTTGGCAGAAGTCGAATCGTGCCGATCGTGGCCGGAAATCACCTGCAAGACGCGGGCGGCATCTTTGACATTTGTGGCGAACGGACCGATCTGATCCAGCGACGAAGCGAAAGCCACCAAACCATAACGCGAAACGCGGCCATAAGTCGGTTTCAGACCGACCAGGCCGCAGAACGAAGCCGGTTGGCGAATCGAACCGCCTGTGTCCGATCCCAGCGAAACCGGAACGTGACCGGCAGCGACAGACACTGCCGAACCTCCGGAACTGCCGCCGGGGACGTATTCGGGATTGATGGGATTGCGCGATGGTCCAACGCAGGAATTTTCCGTCGAACTTCCCATGGCGAATTCATCAAGATTGGTTTTGCCGACAATGATCGCTCCGGCGGATTCCAGCTTTTTGACTGCTGTGGCCGTGTAAGGCGGAACGTAATCACCAAGAATTCGCGAACCGCAACTGGTGCGGATTCCTTCGGTGCACATGTTGTCTTTGACTGCCACGGGAATTCCGGCCAGCGGATTATGTTTGACGGCGGTTTTAATTTCGGCGTCCATCGCCGCAGCGCGTTGCAGAGCCTGCTGGCGACTGATGCTCAGATAAGCGTTCAAGCGTTCGTTATCCTGTTCCATCTTTTCGATGGCGGTGTTGATGATCTCGCTCGGTCTGGCTTCGCCTGAAGCGTAAAGTTTATGAATCTCTTCGACAGTCAATTTTTTGCTCAATGCAATAACTCCAGATAGGTGTGTCGCTTTATTTAGACTCACTACCGGCAATTCAATGGACATACATTCTGATTAAGAAGACAGCCAATATCGAAATTAGCCATTAACCATCAGCCATTAACCATTAACTGACAGGAGGAAGGTTTTCTTCCCTGACCGATAATGGCTAGTGGTTAATGGTTAATTCCTCTCCTCATCCATAGAAATTCCGGTGGTGTCTGTTAGATGACTCGTGGAACGATGAAATGACCTTCGTCCGATTCCGGCGCTTGTTCGAGCGCTTTTTCGTGGCCGAGGCTTGGTTCGACGGCGTCTTCGCGCGAAGCGTGCGACGAAATCGCTTCGCCTGCGCTGCGCGTCTGCCAGGGTTTGACCGCAGAAGTGTCAACTTCGTTCAACTGGTCAATGTATTCGACAATGGCGGCCAATTGACCGGAAAACGATTCCTTCTCTTCATCGGTCAATTCCAGATTGGCCAGTTTCGCTATCTTTTCAACTTCGGTTCGTGTGATAGGCATATTGGATTGCGGATTGCGAATTGCGAATTGCAGATTGCGGATTGGCTGAATGAAGAGTTCCGCTCAAAATCCGTCATCCGAAACTTGCAATCAATGGTCTCCTGATTCTTTTCTTTCCAAGCTCTTTGCCGCCGCGCGCAAAAACTGCTGGCGCAATTCAGGGTCTTTGATTTGTTCGGCGTCGGGTTTCAATTCTTCGGCCAGTTCTTCAATGTGATGAAACTCGAAAGGCCGAGCTTCGTGGCCGCGCGCTTTCAAGACGAAATCACGGTCAACGCGGAATTCGATAAAAGTAACCAGCGGCGAACCAAGCAAGGAATTGATGCGGAACAAATATTCTCCGGCCAGTTTTTCCAACTGATTTTTCCAGGCCTGATCCAGCACGGCGATGATCAATTGTTTCCGGTAAAGCCGGAACGGGACGCAGGAATTCGACACACCTTTGCCCGCAGCCACGCGCCAAGCGGCGAACACAGCCTGCTCGCGCACTTCTTCGTTGTCGCCTGACAGGCGAATCATCGTCGGCAGTAATTTGAGCAGGCTTTCCATCTCAGTTGGGAGTCAGTCGGGAACGCAGGCGTCTCGCCTGCTATACAAACTACTTCTTTCGCGCTTACTTCTTTCGCACTCGTCGTGGGTTCGCCGGTTTCGTTTTGCTCGCTTCTTCCGGAGCTTTGATCGAATTCGTATGCGCGATAACCGGCCAGTATTTTTCAAACACGAAATCGGGACTGTTTTCAGGATCGTGGCAGGTCAGACAACTGGAATTTTTCGGCGGAGTTTTGTAATTGCCCGCCGTCGGTTTTGCCACGTGTTCGGCGCCGGGGCCGTGACACGATTCGCACTGCACGTTCGCCAGTTGCGGAGTTGCTTTGATGTTGACGAAACCTCCGGATTCCCGGAATCCGAGCGAATGACAGCCGATGCAGGCCGAATCGAATGTTCGCGATTTTTCTTCCAGCGCGGCGAATGCATGCGAATGCCGCGACTTCTGCCAGATTTCGTATTCTGCCTTGTGGCATTTGGCGCAGCTTTCAGACAGCGCATATGGCGACGACTGACCGCCGGGATTGTTCGCGGCAAAAAGCTTCGCCTCTTCTTCGGCCAAACGATGCTGTACGACATCAATCTCCTTGCGCGCTTCGGCAGTGACGGCGGCCATCTTCGCATCGTCAGGAATAACTTCGTCCAGTTGGACGTAACGCGCTGTGAAACGATCAACGATGCCTTCGGCGTCAACGTAAAATCGCAACTCGCCAAGATGTTTGGTTTCTTTCGCCGCGTAAACGATCAAGGCGTTATTGACCTGGCGCGGGTCGGGAACCAGTCCGCGTTCGTCTGTGTTGATGATCAAATCCAGATCGTCATTTTGCCTGGCCAGTTTGTTGACCATCGGCAATGACATAAAACCTACGACGACCGTCACGTCGGCTTTGTCGTGAACTTCGGCCAGCGCCGCTTTGACCGATTCAAACGGGTCGCCGATTTCAAAACCGGAAGCTTTGACCGCCGCCGCCTGGTCTTCAGGAGCAGTTTCGCTGACGCCGATGAAAGCTATGCGGACGGCTTGCGGCAATCGTTTGCCGGTGACGGTTTTGATGACGTAAGGCGATGGTCTGACGCGCGAACCGTCAATCGGTTTGATGTTCGCGGAAATGATCGCAGATTTTTCCGGCTTCGGTTTTCCGTCCCAGCTTTCCGACGGATTGAGCAGCATTCCGGCGTAACGCAAATCGCGATAACCCAGATTGACCACGTCCAGATTCATCATTTCGTTGGCGCGGACGATCCAATCGTTCATCAATCGCGCATCGTCTTTCAGTTTGTCGCCCGCCGTGTTGACGTCGTCGCTGAAAATGTATCCGGCATCAACCTGCAAAATCGCGGCGTCTGGACTGCGTTGTTTGAAAGCGTTGATGTAACCGGCGCGACGAGCTACGCCGCCCAGCGGATGAATCGGACAGCCGCAAACTTCCAGATTGCCGTGAACCGTTGACGAGTAAAAAACGACTATGCTGTAACCGTCGTCTTCGCCCAAACGGTCTTTGACCGTGCCCGACGGAGCGGGTTTTTTGGTCAGCGCTTTGCGGTCGGCGTCGGGACGTTTTTTTTGTTGCTGGATGGATGTCAGCGTGAAAGCTTCGGTGATGCCGTCTGGCAAATTCGCGGCAATTGCGGCCAGCGCAAAAGCGCAGATGACGGCGATGGAAACAAATCGTTTTCGATACGGCATAACTTCTTTTGATTGCGATTCAGAGTGTGTTTGCAGGCCTGATCGGCAAGCAGTGTTAGTGTAGACAAAAAGCCGCAGAGCGACAAGCAGCGGATTTTCGCGCGCTGAGGCAGGCAAAGTTTGATTGTCCCGAAATTCGCTGTTAAGTTCGGCGACTGAAAAAGCGAATGGGTGAACCGCTTGCGGCGAACAACGATGTCGCCAGCGAATTGAAAACTGAAACCCGAAACTTTGATCCTGATATCTGAGAAACTTCATTCCTGCGGCAATCATTTGGAGCATCAACGCTGATCAAGAATCAGGTTTCGAGTATCTGCTCAAACTACGTTATGAAGATCGCGCAATCAGTTATCAATCTGTGTCAGGCTGTTCGACAAGCGGGCGGACGCGCAATGCTGGTTGGCGGATGGGTGCGCGATTTTGTCCGCGGCGTCGAAAACATTGATTACGACGTGGAAGTTTACGGCGTGGAAGCCGCCGCATTGCGCACGCTGCTCGACCAACAGGGAAAAGTTGACGCCGTCGGCGAAGCCTTCACCGTGTACAAAGTCCGGCTGCGCGAAAATCGCCAAAGCGTTGTCGTGGATGTCAGCCTGCCTCGCCGCGAATCAAAAACCGGACGCGGACATCGCGGTTTCGTGGTCGAAGGCGATCCGCACATGAGTTTTGCCGAAGCCGCGCGCCGCCGCGATTTCACCATCAACGCGATGATGTACGATCCGCTGGCGGATGAATACATTGATCTTTACGGCGGACGCGAGGATTTGAATCGCAGGATCATTCGCGTGGTTGATCCGGCGACTTTCATCGAAGACAGCTTGCGAGTGCTGCGCGCCATGCAATTCGCCTCGCGCTTTGAATTCGCGATTGAAACGGCGACGGTTGAATTTTGCCGCTCGATTGACCTCGGCGATTTGCCAGCCGAGCGCGTCTGGATGGAAGTTGAAAAATGGTTGTTGCAATCTCAACGACCTTCGATTGGTTTGCGCGCGGCCAGCGAGCTTGGCATTGCCGAAAAGCTGTGGCCGGAAATTTCGGCGCTCGCCGGTTGCCCGCAAGACCCGCAGGTTCATCCCGAAGGCGACGTTTTCACCCACACCGGCATGGTTTTGGACGAAGCCAGAAAACTGATTGATGATTTGCCGCGACCGAAACAAATTGCGGTGATGCTGGCTGCGCTCTGCCACGATTTCAGCAAACCGGCTACGACCAAAGTCGAAGATGTGTTTTCATCCACGAAGACACACGAAGAAGACACGAATAAAGGCAGGGAAGAGG
>CAYRQB010000010.1:0-41128 GCA_964426025.1 uncultured Heliomicrobium sp. | reverse complement strand
TGGCTTATTACGGCAAAGAGCGGCAATTGGAATACGACTTCATAGTCGCGCCCGGGGCGAACCCGAAGCGGATCAAGCTCGGTTTCAGCGGGGTTCGCAATATCAGTATCAGCCGCAAAGGTGATTTGGTTCTTCGCGCCAGAGGCGGAAAAGTTCGTCTGCTCAAGCCGCAGATTTACCAGGAAGTCAACGGCGTCAAAAAACAGGTGCGCGGGCGATACGTGCGGCGAGGCAAGCGCCAGATCGGTTTTCGCGTCGGCGCTTATGATCGCCGCCTGCCCCTGGTGATTGACCCGGTGCTGGTTTATTCCTCTTACCTCGGCGGCAACGGTGGGGATTATGGTCAGGATATTGCAGTGGATGCGGCGGGCAATGCTTATGTGACTGGCTATACGGGGGGCGGTTTCCCCGCCTCCAGAATTATCGGCACAGGCGGTTCAGACCCAGGATTTGATATCTTTGTCACCAAATTCAACGCGACAGGCACTGGAACGCTGTATTCGACCATCATTCGAGGCAACCGCCTGGATTTGGCTCGCAGTATCGCCGTTGACGGAAGCGGAAATGCTTACCTTACAGGTGAAACCCAATCAACAGATTTTCCGACTGTAAATGCGTTTCAAACCACTCGGCGCGGGTTAGCTGATGCCTTCGTAGCCAAATTGAATCCCAGCGGTTCGGCTCTCGTCTATTCCTCTTACCTCGGCGGCGCAACCGGAGCCAACGGCGAAGATGCGGGGAGTGATATTGAAGTGGACGAGTTGGGACACGCCTGGGTAACGGGAACGACAGACTCAAGCGATTTTACGACCGTCAATCCGATACAGACTTACCCAGGGCGCATTGGCGCTTCCGGCAACGCTTTTGTCACGGAGCTTGACCCTTCCGGCAGAACTATTCTCTTTTCCACTTATCTGGGAGGAACGAACTTCGACGGCGTGGCGGGTATTGCGATAGGACAGAACGGGAACGTTTACGTGACTGGCTCCACGGATTCGACTGATTTCAAGCCCGCGCCGACGGGTTATCAGAAAACTCTGTCGGGCAGCTTTGACGCCTTCGTCGTTTGCATCAGAAGGGCGACACATACGCTGGTTTATTCCACTTACCTGGGCGGCAGCGCCAGCGACGGCGGTTCCGATATTGCAGTGGATTCATCCGGCAATGCTTATGTTACCGGAAGCGCCCGCTCAACAAATTTCCCTGTCAAATCGGCTCTACAAGCTAATCTCGGCGGGATAGTAAATGCTTTCATCACCAAGCTGCTGCCGAACGGCAGCGACCTGGTGTATTCGACTTATTTTGGCAGTATCACTGAAGAGGGGCAGGAAATCGCGGTTGATGCCGCCGGCAATTGCCTGGTGGCAGGCGTTACGAGTTCGAACAACCTGACGCCGGTTCCCAATCCGAATCCCATACAGCCCGGCGGTTTCAGAGGCAGATCAGACGCATTCGTTTTGAAACTCAATCCGGCGGGCAATTCAATTCTGTTTCTGACTTATTTCGGCGGATCGGATATTGACGTGCCTCGCGGGATGGCAGTTGATTCAGCGGGTCGTAACGTCTGGTTGTCCGGTGAAACCCAATCAATCAACTTCCCAACCACAGCGGGCGTGTATCAGGCAAGTCACGGCGGCGGCATGACTGACGCCTTTGTCGCCAAAATGGATGTCGAAGTGGCCCAGCAACAAAGGCGGCTGATCGTAGGCAACGACGGCGGCGTGTGGAGCACTACAAACGGCGGACAGGCCTGGGCCGATCACAATACGAACCTGGCGATCACACAGTTTTATTCGGGATCACTGCATTCGGCTGATGAAAATCAGGCGCTGGGCGGCAGTCAGGACAACGGTTCAGAACTGTGGACGGGCACGATACCGTGGCGGCGGGTCTTGGGCGGAGACGGCGCGGCCAATGCTTTTTCATCCGCCAATCCAAATGCTCACTGGATGGTTTCATCGCAATTCCTGGACGTTCGCCGCACCAGAGACGGCGGGGCAACCACACCTGTCAGGGTGGATTCGGGGATTGAAGATAACGTAGGCAAAGCCGTCAATCGCGCTCCATTCATCGCCCCTTGTGAAAAGTGCCCGAACAATAACGATGTGTTTATCGGAGGAACTGACAATGTCTGGCGCAGCGACAACTTCTTCAGCGCATCAGTTCCTACGTGGTCAAAAAACGGCCCGGACATGGGAGTCGCAATTACTGCTCTGGCGTTTGCCCCGGATTCGGGTTGCGACATTTACGCTTTCGCCGCAGCCAACAGCCAGCTTTGGCTGACCGTGGATGGCGGCGTGCTGCAAAACTGGCGGCACATCAACGCCGGTGGCCGGTTGCCCAATCGCCGCATCACCGATCTGGCTTTTCATCCTTTGAACCCCGACGTTCTGTACGTGACGCTTTCGGGTTTCGACGAAAGCACGCCAGCGCAGCCCGGCCACGTTTTCAAAACCGAAAACGCGCGAGCGGCGACTCCTGCCTGGGTGAACGTCAGCCCGCCGGTCAACATCCCGCACAACACCATCGCCATTGATCCGGCGAATCCGCGCATCGTTTATTTGGGAACAGACATGGGCGTTTGGAAAAGCTCTGACGAAGGCGTGACGTGGGAACACTTCGGGCCGGACAGAGGGATGCCGAACATCACTGTGAACGACATTCGCATCAACGAAGGCACTGGCCGCATCGTAGCCTTCACGCATGGACGCGGAGCTTTCGCGTTTGACAGAGGTCGCGCCGATCTGGCTGTGACGATGACCGACATACCCGACCCAGTGGTCGTCAATCAGAACCTGACTTACCGGCTGACGGTCAGAAACAACGGCCCCGACCGCGCGACCGAAATCTTTTTGCTCGACACGTTGCCAACAGGCGTGACGCTGATTTCAGCAACCGCCAGCCAGGGAACTTGCGCGGGTAGCGCGAGTATCAGTTGTTTTCTGGGCGCGCTCAGCAATGGAGCTTCGGCGACAGTGACGATTATCGTCAGACCTGCGCAGACCGGGGCAATCACCAATCAGGCCAGAGTGTCGAGTTACGAAACCGACCCGAACGGCGCAAACAACACCGCATCTGTTTCAACGCAGGTCACCGTTTCCAGCAACCAGCCAACGATCACCAGCATCACGCCTTCGATGGCATCGCCGGGTGCAAGCAATCTGGAATTGAAGATCGAAGGAGCGTTTTTCCAGCCCGGCGCGGTCATCAGCTTTTCGCCCGCCGCAGGCATAGAAGTTCTGGCCGTTTCGCCGACCGATCCGGGCTTTATCGGCAGCGCCGAAATCCGGCGGCGCATCAACGTCCAATCAAACGCACCGTTGGGCGACCGGCAGATGTTCGTCACCAATCCCAACGGCTCGGCTGGCGGAGTGTTGCCGTTCAATCGCTTCACAGTCGTCAGCGGAGTGATGGCTCCGAACATTGAAATCACTCCTGCTTCGCTCAGCTTCGGCGATCTCGTTTTGGGTGCGGTCAAAGGTCTGACAGTCGCTTGCCGCAACACAGGCAACGCTCCGTTGATGGTTTATGAAATCAGAAGCGGCAATCCGCATTTCGCTTCGTCCACCGCGTCATACAGTCTCGATCCTGGAATAACCAGATTGTTGTCGGTCAGCTTCACGCCGACCGCCGCTGGTGCACAGGCCGGCGAGATGATTTTTTCCAGCAATGCGCCGGGTAAAACCACAGTGGCGATTCCTTTGCGAGGCAGCACGCCGGGAACCTGCATGTTCACAGTGACACCGGATAATCTTTCTTTTTCCCAAAGCGGCGGTCTGGCCAGCTTTGACGTCGCCACGCAATCCGGTTGTGAATGGATGATCGCTGATCCGCCAAGTTGGATTCTGGACAGTTCGTTCCCACTACACATCGGCAGCGGGTCAGTAGTTTTGCAAGCCTCAAACAGCACAGGCCCGCGCACCGCGATGGTTGCCGTTGCAGGGCGCACGCTGACCGTCAGGCAAGCCGAACAAGTGGCCAGTGTTTCCGCCGCCAGTTTTAGCCGGACGGCCTTGGCCGGTGAAGCGATGACTGCTGCCTTCGGGCAAAATATGGCGACGAGCATATTGATTGGTGATTCGATTCCGCTGCCAACCAATTTGGGTGGTACGACGTTGAAGGTCAGGGACAGCGCCGGTAGCGAACGATTGGCGCCGCTGTTTTTCGTCTCGCCTGGACAGATCAATTACCAGATTCCGCCTGGCACAACCACCGGCGAAGCAATCGTGACGGTTACCAGCGGTAACGGCCAGATTTCAATGGGCACGTTATTGATCGAAGCGGTCGCGCCCGGTTTGTTCACGGCCAATTCCAGCGGGCTGGGCGTTGCAGCAGCCGTTGTCTTGCGGGTCAAGGCGGACGGGACTCAGGTTTACGAAGAAGTAGCGCGATTCGATTCCGCACAAAGGCAGTTCGTTTCCGTGCCGATTGATCTGGGACCGGCAACGGATCAACTCTTCCTGATTATGTTTGGCACAGGTTGGCGGAATCGCTCGGCTCTGGATAAAGTGGTGGTGAAAATTGGCGGGCTGGATGTTCAGACGCTTTACGCAGGCGAACAGGGCGGCTTTGTTGGGTTGGATCAACTCAACCTGCCTCTGCCGCGCAGCTTGGCCAGTCGGGGCGAGGTGGAAATTCAGGTGACAGTTGATGGAAGAGCGGCAAATATTGTCAGAGTTAATGTCCGTTAAAAAGGCGCGGAACTTTTTCAAGGAGTTCTCGACGAAGCCTCCGCGCCTGGATGTCAATTAGGGCGTGAATTTGTGCGGCGCGATAATCAACGATTGGCCATTTGCATTGGCCGTACGCCCGGGATGTTCAATCGCATCCGATACAATCCACTGCGAGCGCACAGATAAAGCGTCTTTCCGTCGTCATCGCCCCAGGCCATGTTGTGAATATGTTTTGGCGCGATGATCGTTCCCAGATGTTTGCCTTCAGCCGAAATCACCCACAAACCGCCGGGACCTGAAACGTACAGATTGCCAGCTTGATCCACCTTGATACCGTCAAGCGCGTCTTCGCCGGGGGCGGCAGTCATATCGAAAAACAGCTTTCCGTTTTCCAACTGTCCGTCTGCGGTCACTTCGTAGCGCATGACGACTTTCTTCTGTTCGTCCCAATTGCCAACATACAAATATTTCTCGTCAGGCGAAAAGGCAATGCCGTTTGGCCCTGTGAAATCCTTGCTGACGACTTGCAGCTTGCCTTTGTAAAGCGAATAGACGCCGCTGAAATTCAGCTCTTTGCGCGGGTCGTCGAAAAACTTCGGCAGACCGAAAGGCGGGTCGGTGAAAAACAAAGTTCCGTCCGAGCGATAAACCAGATCGTTGGGGCTGTTCAACCGCTTGCCTTCGAACTTGTCGGCAAGGACGGTTTCGCCGCCGTCTTTTTCCAGACGAACGACGCGATGATTGCCGTGTTGGTTGACGACCAGATTGCCTTGCGGATCCAACGTCAAACCATTCGATCCGGGCTGGCCGTATTCGGCTATGTCCGCTCCGCTGTAACCGCTGGGTGTGCGAAAAACTTCCAGCTTGCCTTTCTCGTTTCCCTTCGGCGTGTATTTGTAAATGATATTGCTGTTCGGATCGCTGAACAGCAGATATTGTCCCGTTGGTATCCAGATCGGACCTTCGGTGAATTTGAAGCCTTCGGCCAGTTTGAAGATTTTCGGATTCGGTCCGACGATGGCGTCAATTGTCGGATCGTTTTTGACAATCTGCACATTGACTTCGCTGGGAATCACAGCCAAAGGAACTTCCGAGCCGCGATAAAAATCAAGCCGCGCTTCGCGCACCCAGATGAAATTGGTCGGCGGATTGGAAATCGGGCCGTTGATGCCGAAGACGGCCAGTTGAATTTGCTGACCCGGTTTAACGTTGCGGCCAACGATCAATCGGTTCGGCGCATTCCAACCGGAAATAACAGAACCGCCCATCTGACCCAGGTAACGCGACAGTTCGCCGTCAACCCAGATTTCAGCGTAATCGTCCAGAGCGGTTTGAAAGACGACCGTCGAACCCGTCGGATCGAAATCGCCCACGCGTTCGGGAACAGTGATTTTGATGCGATACCAGTTGAAACATAACCGCCCGGTAGAACGGCGCGCTTCCAGCGACGAAGCCGGAATCACTTCCCATTTTGAATCGTCAAAATCCGCCGGCCCGGCTTTCGGCGTGTAATCGTAAGTTCTGTTCGGCGCACCGGTCGGTTGTTTGTCCGCGCCCGGCGATTTGAAATCAACCTCGATGATTCGCGTGTCGCTGTATCGCCATTGTCCTTTGACCAGCTTCGCGCCGTCATCCGTCGCCAGATTGATCGTCGCGTCCGGCTTGGCGGTTGGAGCAGTTTCCTGACCCTGAGCCAAAACTGCCAGCACGCCAACGACCAGCGCGGTCAACAGACTCAATCGTATTTTTGAAAACCAGATTTTCATTTCCTTCTCCCTTATCAGGCGGCAGAGCCGCAAACGGAAATTTACGGGCAGTTATTTCTTCGCAGTTGTTTCTTTGATAGCGGCGTCAATTGCTGCTGCTCCGGCAATGGCAATGTCTTCGTCTTCCTGCGGAGTGTTGCCGCTGACTCCGATTGCGCCAATGACTTTGCCTTCGTAAATGATCGGCACTCCGCCTTGCAGCGCGGTCGCGCCGGGCAGAGCGAGAGCAGCGACGCGTCCGTTTTTGACCTGTTCTTCAAATACTCTGCTCGGACGGCGAAAGATGGCGGCAGTGCGAGCTTTGCCAATGCCGACTTCGACGCTGGCGACTTGCGTGTCGTCCAGCCTGTGCAAAACCAACGGATAACCTCCGTCGTCAACAACGACTATGACGACGGTCGAACCGCGTTTATTGGCTTCGGCTTCAGCCGCTGCCACAATCTTCTTCGCCACATCAAGCGTCAGAACTTTTTTGCTGGGCAGATCGGCTTGCGCGACGTTTGAAGCTGCAATCAGTAATGCCGCCGCCAAAATCAATCGAATCAGTTTCATCGTTTTCCCTCCTTGTTTCAGGCCAAGCCGCAAAGACGCCATGCAGGTTTTTCAACTTTGCGGCTTGACGCCTTTGCGTGAAGCATTCTGATTTAGCGAGCTTTCACCACGTAATAATTCAGCGGGCCCGGAACTTCCTTGAACCAGTGCGGAGTGCCAGCCGGAACGATGATCACATCGCCTTTGCTGATGACGCGCGTTTCGCCGCCTTTGACATCAGAGCCGCGAATTTCGCCCGGAGCGATGACTTTGCCGCCGACGATTTCACCGCCGGTTACGAGCGTCGCCGAACCTTCCAACACGTAAATGATGTCGGCGTCTTTCTCGTGAATTTCGACCACGCCTGCTTTGTCGCGATGGCTGGCGTGAACCATGTATTTGTCGCTGTTGTCGAACAGCACTGCGCCTCTGACAAAAGCGGCGGTAACTTTTTCTTTTTCAAAATAGCTGACCGCAGCTTTCCCGGCTTCGGGATTGGTCAGAGCATTGGCTCCGGCCACGGCCAATTCCTGATCCTGCGCCGCGCTGGCTGCGCCGCTGACGCCGACCGCGCCGATGATCTGGCCATCCAGCACAATCGGAACACCGCCTTGCAGCGGCGTGAAGAATGAATCAGGCAAAGCGGTCATCGCCGTGCGACCTTTGTTGATGATTTCCTCGAAAGCCTTCGTTTCGCGTTTGAACAGCGCAGCCGTGCGAGCTTTGCCAATTGAAATTTGCGAACCGGCGGCGAAAGTGCCGTCCAATCTTTCCAGCGCCAGTACGTTTCCGCCGTCGTCAACCACGGCGATCGCTCCGCCCGGAGCATTCAGCTTTCCGGCTTCCATCTTGACTGCGTCAATCACTTTCTTTGCGCCGTCCAGCGTCAAAACTTTCTTTTCCGCCACCTGAGCCACTGCAATTGCAAACATCGCAATCAGCAGGCTGGCAGCAACCAAACTTTTCAATGCGGTTTTCATAGTTTCTCCCTCTCCAAAAAAGTAGGGCAACCTGCCGAGGTTGCCCGGTTATCTCGAAAGACGTATTTGAAGTAAGCAAGACAACCTGGCAGGTTGTCCTACCTTTTTACATTTTGGCCATTGAGCCTTCGGGCGTAATGGTCACCTTGAACAACTCGCCGTTTTTGGTGAAGTAGGATGATTTCTTCGCGGCGTGAACCTTGCCGTTTTCCGGTTCGCCAGCATTCGGGTCTTTCTGACGCGGGCCTTGATTCGGACCGAGGCCGGGTTCTTCGTCTTTTTCGGTTCCGGCATCGAACAACATGAATTCGCCAGTGATGTCGCCATTGAGCGGTTTGCCATTCACGAACAGATCAATGCCTTGTCGTTTCGGCGCGTAAAACCAATCGTTCGATTGACCGAACATCATTGCCAGCGACAATCGCATGCCGGGTTCGGCGCTGAAGCTGAACTCATAAGCGCCGCCTGGACCGATCGGAGCCGGGCCGTTGCCGCCAACCGGAGTCGTGAACACGCCGTGCTGCATACCGCTGTGTTCGCGACCTTCCAGATTTTTGACCAGCACGCCGGGATTGCCGGTTTCAGCCAATTCTTCCAATCCGCCATTGGCGACGACGCCTTCGCGGAACAAACGAACTTCGCGTTTGTGCAGAACCCACAATCCGGGCGACAAAGCGAACGGCCATTTGGTTCCGTTTGAAGCCAACTGACCATCGGCGTTGGAAACGTTTTCGACGCGAACGGTGAATTTAACTTCCTTGCCCATCTTGTGATCCTGCGCCGTGGCGGTGACGAACAGGCAAGCCAGAGCAAACAAGCTCAGGAAAATCGTGCGTTTTAACATATGGTTATCTCCCTCCAGAGTATTTATTGTTATTGTTAAGCCGTAACTATTTCCGAGTTACTGGCGGTAGAATTTGTTACTGCGAACAGCTACCGAAGTTACATCGAAAGATGCATCTTTCGTGATTGTGGTGGTGCAACTTGGCGCACAGCACGTTACCTGCGCCTTTCAGTCGCGTGTAAAGCTCCGCCGCCAGCAACATTCCTATTGGCGGAGCGGTGAAATAAATCCAAAGAGTTTGCCAGGTTTGAGCGGCAAACGCCGACCCAAAGGTTCGCGCAGGGTTCATGCTCATCCCGGAAATCGGAGCTTCAAAGCTGATGTAAGTAACAACCAGAATGCCTGAAAATATTCCTGTGTAACGTGCAATGCTCATTCTGTTACTTACATTCAGAACTACTGTCATCAAAACGAAGGAAATCAATATCTCCGCCAAAAAAGCCACGCCGTTTCCGAATTGACCGGGCAAGGTGGCAACATAGTTCACGGATGGGTTGCCGAGCATGCTTTGTAAAGCCAATGAAGCCAGAGCTACTCCGGTAACACCGCCCACGAACTGAGCCAGTATGTAAAAGATAGCGTCCCATTTTTCTATCTTGCCCAATCGGAAAAACGTCAACGTAACCGAAGGATTGAAATGCGCGCCCGAACGTTTGCCCCATCGCGAAAAGACGATGCTGACGGAGGTCAATCCCATTGCCAGCCCCATCAACACGCGCCGCAGGAATGGATCGGCAATGTTTTGATGAACCGGCGATCCGGGATATTCAAGCAACACTCCGAATGCGCAGGCAGAGATCATGAAAATACCAAGCTCTGCCGCTTCCATCAGGTATTCCGGCCAATGTTGTTTCAACGCAGTTAGCATACAAACGCCTGAATAATATTTTGTTCTTCCTGCTCGGACTTTTGTTTCAGTTCAGGCAAAACCAGTTTGCCTGACATTGTTATTTCAAAACCGTGCAGCTCGGTTCTGTTACTTTCGGAATTGCCAATTAAGCCGAAATAGTTATCGCTCTTGTTTGATTGACTAACGATTTCGTCTACCAGATAAGGATTGAAACTTCCCATTTTATTCCCTCCAATTTCACTTAATCGGTCAGGTTAAGCACGGAATTAAACCCGCCGTGATTGTCAGCTACTTTCAAACCATTGCTTGGATCGTCCACCCACAATTCGCCATTGACCACAAACTTGTATTGGTAACTTCCGGATTTTGGTGGTTCCAACTCAACTAGCCACAATCCGCTGGAATGCTGATCGAATGGAGTAGCTTGCGGATTCCAATCGTTGAAATCTCCGGCCAAAGAAACGCTAAAAACCGAATCGTTGTGATACCAGAAAACCAATCTGCCGTTTTCGATTCGCGGCGGATTGAAATCACAACTTTCGTGCGTGTGGTTTTCGCGCGCGGCTTCTTCGACGGCGCGGCGTGCGTTCAATACACCGTAACCTTGCTGGTTGAGCGACAAACCCGCTGAACGGTCGGCGGTTGAAACCAGAATGTTTTTGATCGCAGCCGGAGTCAGATTTGAATTGGCTTCCAGCATCTGGGCGACGACCGAAGCAACAATCGGCGCGGCGAACGAAGTGCCATCAACGTGTTGG
This sequence comes from uncultured Heliomicrobium sp., assembly GCA_964426025.1. Classification (GTDB taxonomy): domain Bacteria; phylum Acidobacteriota; class Blastocatellia; order RBC074; family RBC074; genus RBC074. Next base: position 30,726 of record CAYRQB010000010.1, on the reverse strand, counting down.
TAATGAGTTGAGACAACTTTGCTCTCTTGCAATTTTGTTTCGGCGACCTTTCGAATTTCCGATGGCGTGGTTGACGTTATTTCTTCGGGCAATCCAGCCACGCGCCACAATTCGCCAGCCAGTTTTTTGATTTGATAATCAGGCGCGGCTGCGATTGCCGAAAGCGCTTCGGCGTTTAGGTAAAAATCCGTTCCAGGCAGAATCGGCGCAGCAACCCAGATTGCCGGAGCGCAGATTTCGGGTTTGATCAATCCGTCTATCGTCGGGCCGAAGCTTGAACAATAGGAATTGAGTTCGGTGTCCAATTCGTTGTTGTCGTTGTAACCTCCGACGGTAATCACCGAAGGCGAATTGGCCGGAGGTATCGGACGATGATCGGCTGTGCAACCGGCATTGCCCGCCGCAACGATCAAAGTCAATCCGGCGCGGACGGCTTTCTCTGCCGCTTCGTCAACCATGCTTTCGCGAAAGGAAACGTCTGCGTCTCCGCCCAACGACATGCTGACGATGCGAATGTTGTAACGATCTTTGTTGGCGATTACCCATTCCAAACCGCGCACTATATTTTCGTCGCTGATTCGACCGCGATCGCTGACTTTGACCAGAGCGACCATCGCTTCAAACGCTAATCCGCGATAAACGCCATCCGACAAATAACCATTGCCAGCCGCCGTTACTGAAGTTTGCGTGCCGTGCCATTGCCAGGTCTGCGGTTCGCTTTCAGCGTCAAACCTGGCGCTGCGATTCGCCACATCGTGATAAGCAATGATTCGATTTCGCGGAGCGGTCAGGTCAGGATGCGGATAAAAGCCCGAATCCAGAAAAGCTATGGTGACGCCGCGACCTGCCCGCGTCGTGTCGGCATTTAACCGTTCGGCGACGGGAATCACAGCGAATCGGTTTTGCGCATGCGAATGCGCGTGATCGCGTTGAATAGTTTTCGTTGCAGACTTCATAAACTTGTTCATTCAATTTCATTTGATTCGACCGCGAACGGTTGTTTCTTTTCGTTTGCGGTTACGTGCTCAATATCCGAAATCCTGGGAGGAATATTCCATAACGGGAAAACTTATTGATCTGTTCGAGTCGTGCGGGTCTGGGAATAATTTCGGAATTTCAAAACATTTATTTGATGGTTAATCGAGGTAGCAGTGTGTCGTTTATGATTGAGTGGTGGAGGACGTTCGGGTGTGGCTTTCAGGTCGTTCAAGATTGCGGATATACTCCATTGTCATGGAACGACCGGACGGAAATCTGAGGCCAAATTACCGTTAAAGACTGATTCAAATTGATGAGGAGGCTTCATGCTTGCAGAGACATCACTATTGCTCGACCTGCACGAATATCCTCGCTTTCGCGATAGTTTGCCCGCCGGCGAAATGCGCGAAGGCAAATACGCTGTCCGTTTCGCCGCCAGCCACGAAGAGTTGGACGAAGTGTTGAAGCTGCGGTTCAAAGTATTCAATCTGGAACTCGGCGAAGGCCTGGATATGTCCTTTCTGACTGGCCGGGATTTGGACGAATACGATTCCGCCTGTCACCATTTGATGGTAGTCGAATCTGTCAGTGGAAACATTGTCGGCACTTACCGTTTGCAGACCGGAGCAATGGCGGCGGCGGGCAAAGGTTTTTACTCGGCCACTGAATTCGACCTTTCGCAATTGCCTCTGGAGGTCTTGGAAGATTCGGTCGAATTGAGCCGCGCTTGCATCGCCAAAGAATTTCGCAATACGCAGGTTTTATTTTTGCTTTGGAAAGGACTGGCTTCTTACATTGCTTACAATCGCAAACGCTTTTTGTTCGGCTGCTGTTCTCTGACCAGCCAGGATGCCAGCGAGGGCAAATTGACCATGGAGCTATTGAAGCGCGACGGGCATTTGCACGAACAATTTCAGGTTCCGCCCAGAAGCGGTTTTGAATGTTACTCGGCGGATTTCGTTGCGGCGCGATTCGACGAAATCAAACTGCCAAGGTTGTTTCGCACTTATCTTCGTTATGGCGCAAAAGTTTGTGGGGAACCGGCGATAGATCGCGCTTTCAAGACGATTGATTTCTTCGTGCTGTTCGACATTTTCGGAATGGACAGACATTCGCAACAAATGTTTTTCGGGGTTTGATACCCGCGCTGGGATTCGGAAAAGAATGTACAGGATTCTTCGAGCGACAATTCGCCTTGTCTTGCTGACAGTTGTGACTATTTTGCTGCAAACGATTTGGCTTGTCGGCAAAGCGATGTTGCCTCGTTTCAGTCGCGCGCGCAGACGATTGAGGAAATTCATTCTCAATTCGTGGGGGAAATCTTTGGCGGGGATAATCGGCATGCGAATCAAAGTCATAGGCGAACCGCCGCAACCGCCTTTTTTCCTGGTGGCCAATCATCTCAGCTACGTTGATATTCTGGCCATCGCTGCGCATTTGGAATGTGTTTTCGTGGCGAAAGGCGAGATCGAAAAATGGCCGGTAATGGGATGGCTGGCGGGCGGCATCGGAACGATCTTCATTGATCGTAAAAATTTTCAGGACATTCCGCGCGTCATCGGATTGATCAACGAAAAATTGGATGAGGGTTTGGGAGTGATGCTGTTTCCCGAAGGAACCAGCACGATGGGCGACCGGTTGATGCCATTCAGCCCTGCGCTGTTGGAACCGGCGGCCAGAGCAGCTTATCCGGTTTCTTACGCGACGATCAGTTATCGAACGCCGGACGATGAGCCTCCGGCGCATGCCGCAGTTTGTTGGTGGGGCGATATGGATTTCGCTCCGCATCTGATGAAGCTTTTGCTGATCTCGAAATTTGAAGCGACGGTGGTTTTCGGCGAAGACGCGATACAGGCAGACGACCGCAAGCTGTTGGCCAGGAGTTTATGGAACGCGGTCAACGATAATTTCATACCGGTGGTGGAACCCACGCATTATTCAACCCGATTGGGTCGAACGTGAGATTTATGACAAGCAGTAATATTCATTTGCTGGAACAGGCAGAGAGGCTGTTGAGCGAGATTGACGACGAATTGTATTCGCGTGCGCCAGCCGGTTTGGCGAAATCCGGCGTCGGTGGGCACGTCCGCCATTGCCTGGATTTTTACGACAATCTTTTTGCGGGCATCGCCGAAGGAAAAGTTGATTACGATTGTCGCGAAAGAGATTCGTTGATCGAACAAAGCCGTTCGATGGCTTTGGCGAAGGTCGAGACGATTATTTCGCGTCTGCGAGATGTTCCGAAGGATTACGACAGGGAGTTGATCGTGAAGCTGGAAGGCGATCAATCACCCGTATGGAATCGCTCGTCAGTCGGCAGAGAACTGCAATTCCTGTTCAGTCACACAGTGCATCATTATGCCCTGATTGCGATGCTGCTGAGAATTCAGGGTTACGAACCTTCGCCGGATTTTGGCATTGCGCCATCAACTCTTAAACACTGGCAGGCGAATGCGTGATGTGTACCGTTAGCTGGATTCACAATCCCGGCGGTTATGAATTGTTTTGCAATCGCGACGAATTGCTGACGCGCAAGCCCGCGTTTCCGCCGCAGGTTTCTGACATTCGCGGCGTGCGAATATTGGCTCCGCGCGACGGCGATTTCGGCGGTTCGTGGATTGGCGTCAACGAATTTGGTCTTTCGCTCAGCTTGTTGAATTTGTACCAATCGTCTGCTCGCCAGGTCGGCCCGTTTACAAGTCGAGGATTGTTATTGATGGATTTGGCTCAATGCCGGTCGCAGGAGCAATTGATTGAACATCTGACTGGAAAAGAGTTGAAGCGGTTTCAGCCGTTCACCCTGTTGGCGCTTGAACCAGACAACACTGCGCTGATTGCCAAATGGGACGGCGGCGAATTTCTGTTAGATCGTGTCGGAGACAGGCATATGCCGCTGACTTCATCATCTTTTGATTCTGCCAAAGTAGTTGAAATGCGAAAAAGGAATTTCTACGGATTGATGAGTTCGGTTGACGCAATTGATTCAAACTTTTTTTGCTCATTCCATTCCGGCCACGAACCCGCGGCCAGCGCTTATTCAACCTGCATGCATCGCGACGATGCCGAAACGGTTAGCTTCAGCCGGATCAGTGTTAGTTCCGATTCAATCGAGTTTCGATACTATCCTCACTCGCCGTGCCGCATTGACGCGGACGGGGTAATTGCTGATACCAAGACCTTGCCGAGAAAAACGCGATGACAACTTCACCGGGCAAGTTGCGATTGTGGTGGCGACGATGGCGCTGGCCGGTGTTGGCGATATATTTGCTTTTGGTTTTGACGGCTCACCTGGTTCGATGGTGGCGGCCTGCGGATAACGCTCCGCACATTTGCTGCTCGACGATGGTTCAGGCAATTGACGGCGAGCGTCATCTGAACAAACAAATTCGATTCGCCTACGAAGATAGAAACAAATCGCTCAGCGACACTCTGCCGATTGTGTTGGTTCACGGCAGCCCCGGACAGGCCGAAGATTTCCGACGTCTCGCTCCGCTTCTTGAAACTTCGCATCGGTTGGTCATTCCTGACTTGCCGGGCTTCGGCTCTTCAACGCGAGACATTCCCGATTACTCTTTTCGGACTCATGCTCGCTATATCGTCGAACTACTCGATCAGTTGAAGATCGAACGCGTTCACCTGCTTGGTTTCAGCATGGGAGGCGGCGTGGCTCTTCACTTATATGACATTGCGCCTGAGCGAGTGGCTTCAATCACCATGCTGGCGGCGATTGGCGTTCAGGAGATGGAATTGCTCGGCGATTATCATCTCAATCATGCCGTTCACGGTTTGCAACTAGGATTGTCCCTGTTCTTGCGAGAGGGTTTGCCGTTAACTCCGACTTCGCATGTGCGAGATACTTCTGTTTCTTACAGCCGAAATTTTTATGATTCCGATCAGCGTCCGCTGAGAGAAATTCTCAATCGCTACGACAAACCGATGATGATCATTCACGGCAAGCATGATTTTCTGGTTCCGGTTGAAGCCGCCAGAGAACATCACAGGCTGGTTCCGCAAAGTGAGTTGATCGTTTCCGATTATGATCACTTCATGGTTTTCAATCGGCCAAAATTCCTTGCGCCATTCATCGTTGATTTTGCTCTTCGCGTCGAAGCGGGAAAGGCAGAAACCAGAATGATTGCCGATCCGGTTCGCATCGCCGCCGCGCAACGTCCATTCGATCCGAAAAACCTTCCCAAGTTCATTGGCGTGACTGCTTTCGTGGTTGTGCTGCTGCTGGCGGCGGCGACATTGGTCAGCGAAGACCTTACCTGCATTGCCGCAGGAGTAATGGCGGCGCAGGGACGAATTGATTTCGCACTTGCGGCATTCGCCTGCTTTCTGGGAATTTTCATTGGCGACTTGCTGCTTTTTCTGGCAGGGCGTTGGCTTGGCCGCGCGGCGTTGGAACGAGCGCCGGTCAAATGGTTCGTCAGCAAGCGCGCAGTCGAACGAGGTTCTGAATGGTTTCGGCATCAAGGCGCGAAAGTCATCTTTGCCAGCCGCTTTTTACCCGGCGCACGGCTTCCGACTTATTTCGCCGCCGGAGCATTGAAAACCAGCTTCTGGAAATTCGCTTTATATTTTGCCATCGCCTGCGCGGTCTGGACTCCGCTGCTGGTCGGTCTGGCAATGCTGCTGGGTCGTGAATTGATCGAATCGGCAATGTTCACGGGACAGAGCTTGTTGTTGAAAGCTGTCGTCGCCGGAATTCTGATTTACGTGCTGATCAAATTGCTGGTCAGGATTTCAACCTGGCGCGGTCGGCGAATGCTGCTTTCACGCTGGCGTCGTCTGACGAAATGGGAATTCTGGCCACCCTATGTTTTCTATCCGCCGGTCGTTTTGTACGTCGCCTGGCTGATGTTGAAACATCGCAGCATCACTTTGTTCACGGCGGCAAATCCGGCTATTCCCGGTGGCGGGTTCATCGGCGAATCGAAAGCAGAAATTTATCGCGGCTTGCAGAAATCGAAAGAGTATTTGCCGAAGTGGAATCTTATTCACGCGTCACTGGCAGCCGAAGATCGAATTCGACTAGCGAAAGATTTTATCAACGAAGAAAAGCTGAGCTATCCGCTTGTGCTGAAACCTGATGCCGGTCAACGCGGTTCGGGCGTCGGAATTATCGAAAACGACGCCGAGCTTGAAGATTATCTGCGGCAGACGACGGTTGATACCTTGATACAGGAATACATTTCGGGCGAAGAGTTCGGCGTGTTCTATTACCGTTATCCCGATCAACCGAAAGGTCACATCTTCGCAATTACTGAAAAACGTTTTCCATCAATCATCGGCGATGGAACCAACTCTCTTGAACGATTGATATTGAATGATCCTCGCGCGGTTTGCATGGCCGGGTTTTTGTTGGACAAGCACGCCGATCATTTGTGGGATGTGCCGGAGGTTGATGAAAAAGTTCAACTGGTTGATCTGGGCACTCATTGCCGAGGAGCGGTTTTTCTGGATGGCGGTTGGGTCAGGACCGATGAGTTGGAATCGGCGATTGATGGAATCTGCCTGAGCTTTGCCGGGTTTTACTTTGGCCGCTTCGACATTCGCACACCAGGCATTGAAGATTTTCGATCGGGTCGAAACTTCAAGATCATAGAATTGAACGGAGTGACTTCCGAAGCGACCAGCATTTACGACCCGAAGAATTCTGTTTTCGCCGCTTATCGGGTTTTGTTCAATCAATGGCGAATCGCTTTTGAAATCGGCGCGCAGAATCGCCAACGCGGTGTCGAACCAACGCACGTGCGGACGTTGTTGAAATGGATGATGGATTACCGCGAACAATCACAGGCTCACGACGATTCAGCGCGAAAAACAGAACATCGAAAACCTGTCTTGCCCGAATCGCAGGTTTGATGGAAAAGCATTCAACGCTGGTTTTGCAATAGATATGAAACACGCTTTGACAATCTTACTGGCGATTTTGATAGCGCTGGCTATTGAATCAAACGTGTCAGCAAACGACGACGCCGTCATCAAACAGGTAAGCCGCATCGTCGAAGAGGTTAGAATCGCTTCTTATCCCGAACTGAATGATGCCGAGATCGAGATTGAGCTTTTCGATTCACAGTCGGATTACTTCCAAACCCGATTTACTTTCACCAGCTTCCTGCTTGGACGAAAGCTGCGTTGTTTGCTGAAGGTCAATCGAAATCTATTTGCTGACAATGTACCCGACGATGGGTTGCGAGCGATCATCGCGCACGAACTTGGCCACGCTCTCTACTTCAAATCCGGAAACAGAATTAAATTGCTGGGATTGGTTCGGCTGGTTTGCAAAGGCTTCACAGCGCGATTCGAGCGGGGAACGGATATGCAAGCGATTGCGCGCGGTTACGGCCAGGGCCTGAAATCTTATCGAGCATGGTTGTACGGACAAATTCCGACGAAAAATCTCGCTGAAAAGAAGCGAAATTATTTTTCACCCGAAGAGATTGACGTTCTTGAATTGAAGCTACTCGCTCAGCCGGAGTTGCTGAAGCAATGGTTGAAACGCCCGCCTTGCTCGTTGAAGGAAATAAGGTTGGCGATGAAAGCAAGCGAAGGCTTCATCAGTATTCAGCTTTTGCGAAAAGCGCTTTCCGAAGCAAGACGCCGACATCAGCCGCTGATCGGCTGTTCTTGGAATTGAGCCTTATTTTGATTCGCCTTTGTCCTTCTTTGTCGGATTCAAAATGTTTTTCAGCGCTTCGGCTCCCGGAATCAATTGTTCCCACATTTGCGGAGCCGATGCTCCCATTCCCAGAAAGCTGCGGAAACGACGGTCGAATTCTTCCTTGGTTTTCAGGTAGGCTTCGAAGCTGGCGGACAGGTAGTTCTTGAAAAAGTCCTGAACCGAATCTTCTCGCGAACGCAATATCTGAACGAGAAACGATAGCGGTAATAAATTTTTCTGGTTCTTTTCTTCTTCCAGGATGGCTTGAATCAGCACTGCTTTGGTGACATCCGTCTGTGTGGTTGAATCAATAACCTGAATGTCGCTACCAGCGCGGATGATTCCGATCAGGTCCTGATAGGTCACGTAGCTGCCGGTTTCAGTGTTATATAGCCGCCGATTGCCGTATCTTTTGATGATTACGCTATCGTCCAGCGTTTGTGGGTTTTCAGCCGATTCCTGAGCGACGGATGTTGACGCGCGCTTGACCGCTCGCTTCCTGGTGGTCTTCTTAGCCGGTTGCTTTGTAGATTTTTTAGCCATAGGTCTTGTCGTTTATTTTTTAGTCGTGAAGTTAGTATAACCCGGTTACGTGATTGCGAGAGGATTATTTTGCGTTTACCGCCATTTTTTCTTTGTTGATGAAATGCCTGAAGACAGGGAACTTGAGGAAATTTGGCGTGACAGGCAAGTCAAGTCTTATTTCGCAGATGCGAAATAAGACTTGACTTGCCTGCCACAGATAGTATGCTGTCATTGTCAAATCAACCACCAGAAACTTCGAGGAGCGCATGATCAGAAAACTGAACGGGACAATCGCCATCATCACCGGAGCGACCAGCGGCATTGGGCGAGAAACCGCCCGTGAGTTCGCCAAAGCGGGATCGAAAGTGGTGGTGGCCGGACGCCGCAAGGAACGATTACAGGAATTGGTTGGTGAGCTTGAAACGTCAGGCGCAGAGGCTTTGTCCATGCAAACTGATGTCGCTGATCAGTCACAGATTGAAAGCTTGATAGCTAAAACAATCGAACGGTTTGGAAGAATAGATGTTTTGGTCAATAACGCCGGAGTGGCCATCGCCTCAAGGTTTGAAGAAATGCCTTTCGAGGATTTCCGGCGTTTGATGGATGTGAACTTCTGGGGAGCGGTTTACGCCTGCCGATCTGCTGTTCCGCAAATGCGAAAACAAGGTGGCGGCGGAGTCATACTGAACGTCTCTTCGATTTTCGGGAAACGAGGCATGCCGTTCGAGACGGCTTATTGCGCCAGCAAATTCGCTCTGGCAGGTTTTTCCGAATCGTTGCGCGCTGAGTTGATGTCCGAAGGAATTGACGTTTGCACGATTTATCCGGGCGCGGTGGAGACGGAGATTTTTGACGCGGCTGCGAACAACACAGGTTTGGAATTGCCGAATTATGTGCCCAAGTTTCCGGCCAGTCAGATGGCGAAATTGATCGTGCAGACGGCGCGCTTTCCACAGGCGGAAGTTGTCGCCGCTTTTGACGCGCAGGCAATCAACATTGCAAACACATTCGCGCCCGCGATAGTAGATTTCGCCCTGGGATGGAGCGTTCCATTCATCGAAGGCATGCGTCGTTCGGCGAAACCAGCAGAAGGATCAGCAAACAACAGCGGCAATCTGTATCAACCGCAAGAAGACAAGTAGATTTGAAGCGAGGTTGAGGATTGGCTCTGAACGATCTGCGACCGAAATAATAACCACAACAATCAAGTAAGGAGATTCAATTATGGCAAACAAAGCAAAATCGGCGAAAGAAAATGCGCCTGAAACGAACAAGGCTCAAGGCGACCAGCAGGACGCGGCCAATTGGGCGAAACAGGTTGTCGAACATCTGGTTGACGCTCAGAAAAAATGGATTGATCTGACCGCCCAACAGAACGCGTTGGTGTTGAAGGCGGTTGAAGAAGGCATGAGCTTTTATCGCACGGCTCCGACGCCTGCGTTGGGCGATTGGGCACGCCAGGGAGTCGAAGGTTTCGTCGAAGCTCAACGCCGTTGGGCTGAAGTCGCTTCGCAGCAGAGCAGTCAGTTGTTCGAAGCGATCAAGGAGGGAGCCACCATCAATCCTTCGGACATGATGCGTTCGGTTTCGGATTATGCCGGTCAGGGCTTGGAAAGCTTCGTCAACGCTCGCACTCAGTGGCTGGATTTCGCCGCTCAGCAGAATGCTCAGGTCATCGAAGCCGTCAAGAAAGGGTTGAACCTTGAAGAGAATTCGCCCGCGGCGGCTTTGGCCGACTTCGCGCAACAGGCGGTCAACAATTACGTCGAAGTTCAGAAGCGCTGGCTCGATTTGGCCACGCAGCTTCCTTTCTTTGGCGCTGCACCGAAAAAGTAACCTGCCTTCATCGCTGGATTGAGCAACGTCTTTCAACGCTACGGGCACCGCTACGGGCGCACTTTGCGACTGTAGCGGTGAACGCCGTCATCGCATCCATGTTCAATTTCAGCGGGCTGTGGTAATTTCCAAACACAGAATCTTCATCAACAAGTTCATCTGGAAAGGCTTCAATCAAAATGAGTCAAGCATTGAATCGAGCATATCCTCGCGCGGTTACGCTCAAAGACAGACAGATTACTTTGCGGCTGATGCAGGCTTCTGACCGCGACGCTGTGCTGGCATTTGCTCAGGCGTTGCCAGCCGACGATCTGCTTTTTCTGCCTCTTGATATTTCGCATCCGAAAGTCGTTGACGGTTGGGTTCGCAGTCTGGATTCAGACCGAACCATGACGGTCGTCGCCGAATCAGCCGGTCGTTTGATCGGCCTGGGAACGTTGGTTCGCAGCGAAACGAATTGGGCGCGACACATCGGCAACATTCGATTGCTGGTCAGCACCGATGCGCGCGGCATAGGTTTGGGCAGCGTGCTGGCGAATGAAGTTTTCGCACTTGCGGAAGAAACGGGTTTGCAAAAAGTCGTCGCTCAAATGGCTGCGGAACAACGCGGCGCTCAATCGGTTTTTGAAAAGCTGGGGTTCAAGGCCGAAGCTTTATTGGCCGATTACGTGATGGATTTGCAAGGCCGAACTCACGACTTGATTGTGATGAGTTATGACGTGACCGGCCTGAACGAGTAACGACGAATAACGAAAGGTTGAGGCAATGTTGACGGCGATGTTCCAGGATTTTCAAAAACAGTTTTTCAACGGATTGAATCAATTTGCCGAACCGCTGATTCGCGCCGGAATCGGAAACCCGATTCTGTGGCCGACCGGAACCATTGTCGTTGAAACGATTGGTCGCAAATCCGGTCGCAAAATCAACATCCCGGTTCTGGCCGCGCGATTCGGTGAGTTTGTCGTTTTCAGCACGGTGCGTCGCAATTCGCAATGGCTGAAAAATATCACGGCCAATCCGGAAGTTTGTTATTGGTTGGCGGGGCAAAAGCGTGAAGCGATTGCTTCGATCATCACTCACGACGAGAAAACATCGCTCGACAATTTGCCGCCGAAAACCGACTGCCTCGCCGAGTTCTTGCAGCAGCAGAGCAGATTGCTGGGAATCAGCTTTGCGATTCTGACTCCGCGTCCTTAACGAAGAGGTGACGATGAGCACAGAAAAATTCGCCCGCATTCCACAACCGCCCGAAAAATTTCTGCTGGAAAACCTGCTTGATTTGAGCGCCACCAGTCCGATACAGGATATGGTCAGGTTGGCGCGCGAATACGGACCGATTTACCGGCTGGAAATGCGCGGACGCGTCGCGATTGTTTTATCCGGTTACGAACTGGTCAATGAAGTCTGCGACGAGAAACGATTCGACAAAAGCATTCGCGGAGCTTTGCGATTGGTGCGGCGATTCAGTGGCGATGGATTGTTCACGTCCAAAACCGAAGAGCCGAACTGGTCGAAAGCGCACAACATTCTGTTGCCGAATTTCGGTCATCGGGCGATGCAAAGTTATCACGAGATGATGCTGGACATTGCCGAACAACTGGTTCTGAAATGGGATCGGTTGAATCCGGAAGACGAAATTGATGTGACAGCCGATATGACGCGGCTGACCGTGGACACGATTGGATTGTGCGGTTTCGATTACAGGCTGAATTCGTTTTATCAGGATGGTTATCATCCGTTCGTCAGCGCAATGGCCGGAGGGCTGGCCACGACGCTGGATGAATTGCGAGATGTGCCGTTGGAAAACTTTCTGCGGCAGGGACGCCAACAGCAACTCAAAGCCGACATCCGCTGCATGAACGAGATCGTTGATCAGATCATCGCCGACCGCAAAGCCAGCGGCGATGATCTGGCCGACAAGCCGGACTTGCTCAGCTACATGCTCAGCGGCGTTGACAAAAAAACCGGCGAACGATTGGACGATCTGAACATTCGTTACCAGGTCATCACTTTTCTGATTGCCGGTCACGAAACGACCAGCGGGCTTCTTTCATTCGCCATTTACGCTTTGCTGAATAATCCTGAAGTTCTGGCCAAAGCCTACGAAGAAGTTGATCGCGTGATTGGGTCTGATCTTTCTGTCAAGCCGACTTATGCGCAGGTCAATCGGTTGCAATACATCACGCAGATTTTGAAAGAGGCTTTGCGGTTGTGGCCGACCGCGCCCGCCTTCGGTTTGTATCCTTACGAAGACACTGTCATCGGCGGCAAATACCTCATCAAACACACTGATACGATCAATGTGTTGTTGCCTATGCTTCACCGTGACAAGAGCATTTGGGGAGAAGACGCCGAACGTTTCAACCCGGACAATTTCAATCCGGAAGCCGAAGCTGCGCGTCCGGCCAATGCTTACAAACCATTCGGCAACGGCCAGCGAGCCTGCATTGGCCGCCAATTCGCTTTGCAGGAAGCAACTCTGGTTTTGGGGATGATCCTGCAACGCTTCAAGCTGATTGATCACACTCGCTATCAATTGAAGATCAAAGAGACGCTGACTCTGAAACCTGATGATTTCAAAATCAAGATCAAGCGAAGAACCGATCGCGACCGAACCGTCGTCAAAAGTGAATCGGTTGTAGAGGTTTCAACTGCCGAACGGCAAAAATCCGCCGTCGTAGTCAGCCATCGTCACGAAACGCCTTTGCTGGCGCTGTTCGGATCGAACATGGGAACGGCTGAAGAACTGGCTCGCCGAATTGCTCAGGACGCCGAAGCCAATGGATTTGCCGTCAAGGTCGCTCCGCTGGACGATTACGCCGGGCGATTGCCGAAAGAAGGTTTGCTGGCAATCGTCAGTTCTTCTTACAACGGTTTGCCGCCGGACAATGCAGTAAAGTTTTGTGACTGGTTGAAAAATGGCGAACTCGGCAGCGACGCTCTGGCCGGCGTGACTTACACCGTATTCGGTTGCGGCAATCGCGATTGGGCTGCGACTTTCCAGGCAGTGCCGCGCTTGATTGACGAACAACTGGCCGCGCACGGAGCAACCCGTATCTATCCGCATGGCGAAGGTGACGCGCGCGATGATTTCGACGGGCAATTCAAGCGCTGGTATCAGCCTTTGCGCCGTGCGGTTGCCGAAAGTCTGAACATCAGAATCGAAGCCGAAGAAAGCGCCGGAGCGAAGCCTTTGTACAAATTGGAAATCGTTCCCGGCCAGCAGATGAGTCCGTTCGTTGATTCGCTGAATTCCAGACCGTTGAAAGTGCTGGTCAATCGAGAGCTTCATTGCAAGACAGGTGATCATTGTTCGGATCGTTCGACCAGACATATCGAAGTGGAATTGCCGGAAGACGTCAGTTATCGCGCCGGAGATCATCTGGGAGTGATTCCGCAAAACAGCGAGGCCTTGGTTCAACGCGTGGCAGAGCGTTTCGGATTTGCGCGCGACACTTATATTCGATTGCGGCGAAACACCAATCGCAAAACTTTTTTGCCGGTTGATCAGGCAATCGCTGTTTATCGTTTGCTGCGCGATTACGTGGAATTGCAGGACGTGGCCACGCGCTCGCAAATTCAAACGCTGGCAGATTTCACCGAATGTCCGCCGGAGAAAATCAAGCTGGCGGCAATGACCGGAGACGATGAAGCGAGCGCAGCTCGTTACAAGGAAGATGTGCTGGCTCGGCGGAAATCGCTGATTGATTTGCTGGAAGAATTTCCGGCCAGCGCTCTGCCGTTTGAAGTTTATCTGGAAATGCTTCCGGCTTTGCGACCGCGTTATTATTCGATTTCGTCTTCGCCGCTGGCGAACTCCAAAGCCTGTAGCATCACAGTCGCCGTCGTCGAAGGCGCAGCGCGATCCGGACGCGGAATATTTCAAGGCGTCTGCACGAATTATCTGGCGCGGCAAAACGAAGGCGATGTGATTTACGCCTTTGTCAAGGATACGAAATCGGCTTTCCGTTTGCCTGACGATCCGACCATTCCGATTGTAATGATCGGGCCGGGAACGGGCTTCGCTCCGTTCAGAGGTTTTCTGCAGGAACGAGCCGCCTTGAAAGCTCAGGGAAGGGAAGTCGGCGCATCGCTGCTCTTTTTCGGTTGCCGTCATCCTCAACAGGATTTCATTTACGAAAACGAGTTGCGACAGTTTGTCGAACAGGGAGTGACTGAACTCTCCACTGCTTTTTCGCGTGTTGAAGGCCGGAAGAAGTGTTACGTTCAGGATCAGGTTTACGAGCAACGCGATCAAATCTGGCAGATGATCGAAGCCGGAGCAGCGATTTATGTTTGCGGCGATGCCAGCCGAATGGCTCCCGATGTGCGCAGAACCTTCGCGGCTATTTACTCGGAAAAGACCGGAAAGAGCGAAGCTGCCGCCGACGAGTGGTTGAATGAACTGACGGCTCAGAATCGTTATCTGGTGGATGTGTGGGCGGCGAATTGAAATGGCACAAGCTCCTTTGAAATCATTGCATCCGGATAGTTCGCTGGTTCAATCCAAGCTTGATCAGTATGCTAAACTGACCATTAATGAGTTGATTGATTCACTTCAACCTGGTCAGGATGGTGCGTTGAAGGCAAGGCCTGATGGAACAATGATTGACGGGCATCACCGGATCAAGATTCTTCGTGATCGTGGAGTAGATGTTGATTCACTGCCACGAGAGATTATCCCCAAAGCCACTTCAGAGTAGCAAAATGAAAGCAACTGTCTTTTGGATTGAAACAAACTGGCCGGGCAAACTGGCAATTGTTCTGCGCCCGCGTGGAGGCGATTGGCTGGAGGACGAAATCGCCGCTTGGCGGCAGGAAGGCCTTGATGTAATTGTTTCACTGCTTGAAGAAGATGAAGCTGCGGATTTGGGACTGGCGCTTGAAGGCGAACTGAGTCGAGCCGCCGGATTGGGATTTATCTCGTATCCAATAGTTGACCGAAATGTTCCGGCGTCGAATTCTGCGGCGGTAAATTTGTTTGAAGAATTGCGGCGCTTGCTCGTTGCGGGAAAAAACGTTGGGGTTCACTGCCGCCAGGGAATTGGCCGGTCAGCTTTGGTTACCGCAGGCGTGCTTGTGCTTGACGGGTTTTCGCCGAACACAGCGTTTCAACTGGTTGGCGATGCGCGAGGTATAACAGTCCCTGAAACTGAACAGCAGAGCAAGTGGGTGATAGCATTGGCTAAAGAGCTTGCCAAACGTGCGGCTTAGTATTTTGATTATCGGAGAAATTGTATGTCACAACCTCAACTGAATCGCCGGCTGAGTTCGATGGATTCGAGCTTCCTGTATTTCGAGAAGAAAGAATCGCCGATGCACATTGGCAGCGTCAGCCTGTTTGACGGCGAAATTCCTTTCGATGATTTCGTGGAGATGCTGGACGCCAAGATGCATCTGTTGCCGCGTTATCAACAGGTCGTCGTGCCAGACCCGTTCAACCTGGGCCATCCGACGTGGGAAGACGATCAGAATTTCAACATCCGCAATCACGTTTTCAAAATGCAGATTGACGCGCCGGGCGGCGAAAAGGAATTGATTGATCTGGCTGGCCGCATCTTCACGCCGATGATGGATCGCCGAAAACCGCTGTGGGACATTTATCTGGTTTACGGTTTGGAAGGCGGCAAATCGGCCATGATTTCTCGCGTGCATCATTGCATGGTTGATGGAGTGTCCGGAGTTGATCTGTTGAAGATCGTTTTGGATCTTTCTCCGAACCCTGCGCCTCCGCCGCCGAAACCGGCTGCGCCAGTGCGCGAACCGCAACCCGATCCGACCAGAAGATTGTTCGATGCGATTCTGGGCGGAATGCACGAAGGCATGAATCGCTGGATGGAATTTCAAAACGGCTTGCTGAATCTGACTCAGGCGTTGACCGATCAGGGAGCGCGACAGGCAATGAGAAACATCAGCAGCGAGATTCCGCGCATTCTTTCGCCCGCGACTCCGTTGCCGTTCAATGCTCCGTTGTCGGGCGAACGTAGATTGGTCTGGAATACTTTCTCGTTTGCCGAAGCTCGCGCGATTCGCGGCGCGCTAGGCGGAACGGTCAACGACGTAGTTTTGACGGCTTTGTCAGGCGCTGTTTCCCGTTACGTTGAAAGCCACGGCCAGAAAAACGAAGGCCGACGCATCAGGTTTATGGTTCCGGTCAGTTTGCGGCAGGAAAATCAACGCGGAGCGCTGGGCAATCTGGTGTCGCTGTTGCCGGTCGAAATTCCTATGGATTTGAAAGACCCTGTCGAGCGTTTCAAGTACGTCAATCAGAAAACCTCTGCGATGAAGGGCGGTAGAATTGCGGAAGGATTGAATCTGTTTTCGGCGTTGATGGGAGTATTGCCAGCGCCTGTGCAGGCTCTGGTCGGGGCGCTTTCGACCGCCAACATTCCATTGCCGGTGATGAACATGATTTCGACGAACGTTCCAGGCCCGCAGGTTCCCCTTTATGCCATGGGTCACAAGATGACGGCTTATTATCCTTACGTCCCGGTCGGCTATGCTGTCGGATGCGGCTGTGCGATTATGAGTTACGACCAGCATCTGTATTTCGGACTGACTGCGGATATGAAGGCGATGCCGGATGTTGAACGTTTGCGAGAACAGCTTTACGAATCGTTCTATGAATTGCGCAGCGCCGCCGGAGTTGAGGAGATCAAACCTCAACCTGTGAAACCGGTGAAAGCCAAAGCCGCCAAAGGCAAGCGCGGCGGTTAAATGATGAACTGGTCGCCACAAACGACTGCTAAGATTGTTGCCCACAATGTCCATCAACCGAAAGAGGACTCGCTTATGTCTGAATATTCCTCATCAGTGCTGCTTCACAAAGAGATGCGAACTTCGCACCGACCGATCTGGCTGGAAACGCTTGTCGGATTCGACTGGCTGGCTTTGCGATCAGCGCCGGTTTTTTACGGGCTGGGTGTTCCGCGAGGCGATGGTTCAGCCGTCGTTGTGGTTCCGGGCTTTTTGGGAACGGATCATTATTTGTGGGAAATGAATCTATGGCTGCGGCGCATTGGCTACAACGCTTATATGTCAGGCATCGGCTGGAACGCAGACTGTCTGAACACTTTGGTCGAACGACTGCTGGCGACGGTTGAAAAAGCTCATGATGAAACCGGCGGCAAAGTTCATTTGATAGGTCACAGTCTGGGAGGAATTCTGGCGCGATCGGCGACGGTTCGCCGACCTGATCTTGTCTCATCGGTAATCGCTCTTGGATCGCCATTCCGCGGAGTCGCCTCACATCCGGTCGTCATCGCCACAGCCGACCGAGTCCGCGACAGAATCAAAAGCAAGAAGAAGGAAGAAACTCAGCCCGGTTGCTTTACCACTGTTTGTAATTGCGATTCGGTTTCTGCGCTGCATTTTCATTTGCCTGCCAATATTCAAAACACAGCCATTTATACGAAATCGGACGGCATCGTTGACTGGCGCTACTGCATCAACGACGATCCGGCCTCGAACATAGAAGTTCAGGGAACTCACGTCGGATTGGTTTTCAACCATCAGGTTTACAAATTGGTAGCTGAACGCTTGGCGGCTGCCAGGGAGAATTAAGGCTGGTCGCCGCGCCTTCTAATTTCTCATAAGAAAATTGCCTACAAGAAGCTTTTCCTTTTGCCTTTTCGGGATTAATTCTCTAAATTATCAGCGACCTCCGAAAGCACAGTCCTTCCCCGTGGATCTGTAAATCCTCACACCGTTGTCCCGAGAATGCTGTTTGAAGCCATGATAGGCAAGACCATCGGTAATTATCGCATTACAGGCGAACTCGCAGTTGGAGGGATGGGAGCAGTGTATCGCGCTCGTCACCTGCATTTGCCACGCGAAGTCGTCATCAAATCAATTCTTTTAGATTCGTTCTCACCATCGGCTCAGGAGCAACTGAAAGCCCGATTTCGTCGGGAAGCGTGTGTCCAGTCGCAGCTCGATCACCATAACATCGTCCGCGTCTATGAATTTTTCGAGACCAGTGCCAATTACTACCTGGTGATGGAATATGTGGCCGGAGTCAGCCTTCGCGAATTGCTTGACAGGCAGGGCAGCCCAACGCCGCAACAGGCTGTTTACCTTTTCAAACAAGTGCTATCGGCGCTGGATTACGCCCACAACTTTTCTTACGTTGACGAAACGGGCGCTCGTCAATCGGGATTCATCCACAGGGATATAAATCCGGCTAACTTGCTGCTCGATCACAGGGGGCGCGTCAAGATCACGGATTTCGGAACGGTGAAAGTTTCCAGTTCTTCGCGATTGACTCAGCACGGATTCCATCCGGGCACGATTGAATATATGTCGCCCGAACAATTGCGCGGAGCGGAAATAGATGCGCGCTCGGATTTATACAGCGTCGGCGTCACTTTTTACGAGATGCTGACCGGCCAATTGCCTTTCCCGCGATCAGAGGACGGGTCGGACTGGGAAGTCCGCAAAGGGCACATGGAACTTACTCCGCCTTCGATTTTGAAGCTCAATCCGGAAGTGCCTGCTCAACTCGCTTCGATTGTCATGCGGTCGCTGGAAAAATCCCCCGACGCGCGTTACCGCTCCGCCGCTGAATTCATTGCTGCGCTTCGTGCATTCAAACGGCAGAGCGAAGAAAGCGGCAAGAGAGCCGTCAGTCGCAAATCGCGGAAAAAAACGGCCAGACCGGCGAACGCTCAGGGCTTTCAGGCAATCATCAAGCTGGACAGGGAGCTGTTTGCAGATCAATTGAACAATCAGCTTGAGTTTGATGGTTCAATCACGATTCCAGTTCCGCCGAGTGAACAGGCAGATGGTCAACGCCATAAACAACCTTCTTATGCTTCCAATCGCTCAAATCATCAGGCGAAAAACACTTCAGGCAATCCGTTAAAAGCTGTTTTGACAAAAGCTGGCGTTGTCAGACACACAAGCTCAGCCGTTACCAAATACAACTGGTTTCTGAACGCGGCATTACTGTCTTTGATTTTGATCGGATCGCTGATCGGAATCTTCTACATCTCGTCAGAAGCCAACAGGGAGAATTTGCACGCCGCAATGACGGAACCCGAAAGCGGATCGGCGATGAAAAAGGCTGCAATGGATTTTCGGGAATCGTCAGCCAATGGCCGCGACGCGCTGATCAACGCTGAAGAATTGGAAAGCCAGGAAAGTTACAGCGAAGCGATAGCAGCATACGAATCAATTCTCAGGCATTACCCGAATGCAGGCGAAGCAAGCGATGTCAGTTTAAGAATCGCCGAGATTCGACGGTTTCAAGCTTTGACCGAAGCGGCGAAGATAGCAGCCAATGGCAACAGATTGTCCGCCGCCTGGAAATATTATTCGGAAGCGCTTCAGGTCAGACCCAATTCGTCAATCGCCAGAGCAGGTTTGGCTGAGATTGAAAACAGAATGGCTAATGCTCAACGCTGAGCGGCGATGATCATTGGCTGCAAATCGGCTTCGCGACGGTAAAATACTCGGGGGCGTTGAGCTTCCGGTTTCAACTTGTCCTTGCCTGTCAGTTGTTTCACTTTCTTGACCTTCAGCAATCGTTGCACTTCTGACTGATATTTCTTCTCCTGCATTCGCGGAACTTTTTCCGTGGCGTGATCCAGCCATTCGCGCAACAGCACGCGACCATCGCGCGGACGCCGATCTGCTTCCATTTTGCGCAATCCGTCTTCGATCAAAGCGTGGGTCAGATAGCCGTGGCCTAGTTCGGCGTTTTCCAGCGCGGGCTGATAAGCTTGAGCGGCTGTCAGCACGCTGATTCCTTTTTCGTAAGCCAGTTGAGCCAATCCTTTCGAATTCATCGGCCCGCGCCGCTTTTCTTCAGATTCCAGCGCCTGACCCGAATTGCAGGCGTCAATCACGAACAACAATTGGCTGGCGTCTATTCCTTCAAACAAAGAAACCAGTTCTTCGTCCGAAATGCTGTTGGCTAAAACGCGTTTGATTCCAGCATCGCTGATGGCTTCGCGCTTGCCTGCATAACCAAGATCATGCGGGATCAAATAGAATCGCGGCTCGACGGCAAAACCGTGTCCGGCAAAATAAACAATCACGGCGTCTTCGGGTTGAGTCGTTTTCAGCTTTGCCAGATTCGCCGGCGCTCCGGTCGGCAATGGCTGACCTTTCAGTCGTTTCAATGCGGCGACGATGTTTGCTTTGGTCGCCTGTGCGTCGTAAAGGGTGACGACTTCGATGTTGGCAAAGCGATCGAGCGCGCTCTGTCGTTGGCGCAATTCCTCGCTGAAATCCTGAGCATCGTTGACGGCGAATCTGAGGTTGTAATCGCGATTGGCGTAAAGATTGATGCCAATCGCCAGCACGTATGCCGTTCCGCGTTTGCGAAAACTGTCCGCGCCAATGACGACGCGGGTTTCGTCCGCGCTTTTGATGTTGTTGCGATTGAAGGCGTAGGCAGTCAGGCGATTTTCTCCGGCGACGATGGGAATTTGAGTTTCGATGATCGCGCTTTCGCGGCCTTTCAGAACGTCGCCGCGCCAGACTTTGTAAAGCGCGCCGTTACGGAACAATCGAATGTCCTGAGCGCCGCTACCTTTCGGTTGGCCGCTGGTCGCTTCGCGAACTTCCAGCTTAACGTTGATCGTCCGTTGATCGCTTTTGAACGGCTTCGAATCAACCGCTGAAGTTTCGTTGTCAATTAACATTCGAACCTGCGGCTGGCGACGATCAAGCTCTGCAATTTTTTCTTTCGATTTGGGCTGTCTTCCGGCCAGAACCTCGCCCAGCAAATCCGGGTAGAAAAATTCGTTGAAGAAAATTTCAACCGGCGCGACGTTGAAAGTGCTGCGCTCAAATCGCCACAGAATTTGCGGCCAGGCTTCGGGCGAACCATCGAACAAACCGTCCGGCGTCACAACCAGCCAATCGCGGCTTTCGCGCAATGACAAAGCCGTCGCCGTCAACTCGCCGCTTTCGCCATTCCACACGCGCAAACTGCCATCCTCATGCCCTGAACACAGCCACACCCCGACGTCGCTGAAACTCAGGCTGTTCGCGCTGCCAGATGCGCCGGAAAGCGTCTTCAAAACTTTGCCGCTCGTCGCTTCCAAAATTTTTACGACAGCTTCGGCATTTCCGATGGCGAGTTTGCGATCGTCTGGTGAAAAAGCCAGACTGTAAATCGCTGCGTTGGATTCCGAAATCGTTTTGGACAATTGCCAGTCGTTGCTTTGCCACAGCTTGACGGATTTGTCTGCGCTTCCCGAAGCCAAAATCTTTCCGTCGTTGCTGAACGCCATTGTGAAAACTACGCCAGCGTGAGCGGCCAGCGTTTTCACTTCGCGCCAATTGCTCGCGTCACGGATTTTGATTGTGCCGCCCGCATCGCCCGATGCCAGCCATTTGCCGTCAGGGCTGATGCTGAGCGAATTCACCTCTTTTGAGTGATCAGTCAAATTGGCGATCAAATTTTGGTTTTCGACATTCCAGACTTTGATTGATTGATCCGAACTGCAAGTGATCAACTGTTTGCCGTCCACGCTGAACACCGCTGCGTTGATACCGTCGTCGTGCGCCTGCCAGCTTTTGATTTCGCGTGCGCCGACGACTTCGGTCAATCTGACGATTCCGCCGCGACTGCCCGTCGCCAAAGTCAAACTGTCCGGGCTGAAAGCGACTGCGCTGATGCTGCCCGCGTTGCCGGTGATATTCGCCAGGACACGACCGGCGTAAACGTCCCACAATGTAGCGCTGGTGTCCTGATTGCCGGTGACAAACCATCGCCCGTCGGCGCTGAATGCCAAGGCGCGAACCGGATTTGCTTTGCTGGTCAATTTAATCGGCTGGCTGAGCACAACGAAGCTGCGGACTTCTATGTCACGAGTGCCGTCGCACAAAGCCATCAACTGGCTTTGCGGGCTGAAAGCCACTGCTTCGTATTTTTCCAGCCTATCGGGTTCGGAGAAAAAAACGCTGTTGTTGCGCGAAGGCAGATCGAGTTGTTTGATCGTTCGTTCGGACGAAGCAGCCAGCAATTGGTTTCCGCCCGCGCTGAAGCTGAGCGCGTTCACGCGTCCGGCGTCGAAGTTGAAGTTGAGCGAGTTTTCAGAACTCAGTTGAGGCAATCGCCAGAAACGCACTGCTGAATCGGCCCCGCCCGAAGCGAGCAAGCCCACAACAGGACTGACTGCCAAACTGGTAACGGCGTCGCGATGCCCGCTTGCCGTTTGACGCAATTGTCCGGTCGCGGCGTCCCAGGTCTTGATTGATCTGTCGGCGCTGCCGGAAACGATTGTCTGATTGTCCGCGCTGAAAACCACTGCATTGACCCAGCCTGTATGACCGTTCAACGTTCGCGCCTCGCGCTTCGACGCCACGTCCCAAAGCTTGACCGAGTTATCAATTCCGCCCGAAGCCAGCAATCGTCCGTCACGACTGAAAGCGACTGCGTTGACGCGTCCTTTGTGTCCTTCAAAGTTTGCCAGTTCGCGTCCGCTGGATGCTTCCCAAAGTTTGACCTTGCCGTCCATTCCGCCCGAAGCCAGCAACTGACCGTCAAAACTGAATGCCAGGTGGCGGACTCCGCCGGTATGACCGATCAAGGCTCGCAATTCATTGCCCGTCACTGCGTCCCAGATTCTGACGGTTGAATCCGAACTCGCCGATGCCAGATAACGCCCATCGGGACTGAAGGCCAGACCGTCGCTGCGCAGGCTGTGGCCGTTTTGCAAAATCAATTCGGGCTTTTCTGTCTGGGCAAACGAAGGCGCAGGCCGTTCAGAAACCGCAATCAGCGCATAAAGCAAAACTGCAACTGACAAAGACAGCCGCGAAAAAAATCCGGAAAGTTTCATCCCTTTTCCTCAAAAGCTACGGCGCAAAATAACCGGTTACGTCAATCAGCAAATCAATCGTGCTGAAAACGAAGATGTCGAATTCACCGTTGTTGCTCAAACCGACAGTGAAAGCGTTCGGAATCACCTGATTGAAAACATAGTTGAGATTCGACACCTCCGGTTTGTTCGATTGTGTCGGATAGAGCGTCACGTTTCCGCTGCCCGGCGAGATGGAATTTATCGCCGTCGCGTTGCCGATGATGGCTCTGGCGTTTGATGGAATGGTGATTCCGCCGCAAGTTATCTGAGCCAGTTGTGTGCGAGTGCTGCCGCCGTTCAGCGGCGCGCGCGGCGTGTAACAACCCGGATAAATCGGATCGGAGCGCGTTTCCAGCAAACGAATCGGCGTTGGCAATTGAGTGAACAGCAATCCCTGTCCGTTGATGTCGTTGGCTTCGGCGCTGAAATAACCTGTGATGTCAATCAGTATGTCCGAAGTGTTCGACAGGTAAAGTTTGAACATTCCGTCGCCGCCCAGTTTGACGACCATTGAGTTCGGAATTGCCTGCGTTGAATTGAAAACCAGACTGGTGACGCCCGGCGTGCTGACCAGGTCGCCGGAATAAATCGTCGCCAGACCCGGCGTGGCGGTTCCGTTGACGGAAGTCAGATTGCCGATCAACGCCTGTGCGCCAGCCGGAATCGTCACTCCGCCGCAGGTCAGACGGCCT
This sequence comes from uncultured Heliomicrobium sp., assembly GCA_964426025.1. Taxonomy (GTDB): domain Bacteria; phylum Acidobacteriota; class Blastocatellia; order RBC074; family RBC074; genus RBC074. The sequence goes on along the minus strand of CAYRQB010000010.1, from coordinate 7,210 downwards.
TGATAACTGTAAACCGTCATGCCGTTGATCGTGGCTCGCGGCGTGTTGCAACCCGGATAGATCGGATCGGAACGCGTTTCCAGCAAACGAATCGGCGTCGGCAACGGATGAAAATACAAACCGCCTGCGCCGGGCGCGGCGTAATAACCAACCACGTCAATCACCAGATGCACATTGCTGTAAGTGAAAATTTCAAACGTGCCCGCTCCGCCCAAACCGACAGTGAACCCGTTGCTGATCGTCTGGTTGTTGTCGTAATTCAGGTTTGAAACTTCGGGCTTCAAATTGCCGCTGGGATAAAGCGTGACGTTGCCGGTGCCAGTGTATTGACCTCCGTCCGGGAAGTTGACGACGGTTGCCGTTCCGACAATCGCGCTGGCATTGGATGGAATCGTCATGCCGTCGAAGCTGACTCGCGCTTGTTGAGTGCGAGTCGTTCCGCCATTGATGACGCCTATCAGTTTGGCTTCGGGAGTTTGGTAAGCCGGGAAAGGTCTTTGTCCAGCCGGTCTGGTGTCCAGCAAGCGAATCGGTTTCGCCAGCGGATAAAACATCAAACCCGAAGTCGGCAACGGCGGTTGCACGATCAAAGTGTAATTGCGGCTGGCCGGACAATTGTTGACATCTGTTGCCGTGACCGTGATCGGGAAATTGCCCGATTGAGTCGGCGTGCCAGTTAAAGCTGCCGTTGACGGATTGAAGCTTAAACCTGTCGGCAAAGCTCCGGTCAGATTCCATGTGATTGCGCCTGCGCCGCCTGCCTGACTGAAGGTTTGCGAATAAGGCGCGCCGGACAGGGCTTCGCCAATCGTCGTTGGATTGATCGTGATTGTTTGGATGGGAATGTTTTTTGAATTGTTGGCGTTGCAACCGCCGGGCAATCCGACCGTCACATTCAGCATGACCATTCCAGATGCGCCCGCTGTGTAAGTCACGTTGCTGGTGTTGGCTCCGGCAGTGATCGTGCCTCCGCTGATTGTCCAGTTGTATGTCGCTCCGGCTCCGGCGTTGGGGACAGATGCAGTGTTGCCAGTCGAATTGGCGCAAACCAAAGCCAGCGAACTGATCGTAGTTACGGGCGCTGAAGTCACATTCAAAACAACCGTGTCGCTGGCGGTCGTACCGCATCCGGCTGGACTGGTTACATCCATTTGCACAGTGACCGAACCCGTTCCGGTGACATTGACCACTGAATTCAAACTGGCTCGATTGTTGTTCAGGAAGCTGGCGCTGGCAGTGCCGGTTGTGTTGATGACAGTCCACAGAACCGTCGTTCCATTCGGAGCAGAGCCGTTGAGCGTAAAGCCTGTCGTTCCGCCGCCTGATTGACATTGCGTTTGGTCAATGCCGGCGTTGGCCATCGGCAATGGACTAACCGTCACCTGAATCATCGCTTCGACGGTCGCGCAACTTGGGACTGCAACCTGAACTCGATAAGTTCCGCTGTTGGCCAACGTGGCGGACGCGATTGTCGGAGTTCGGCCAGAAAGCATTGAATTGTCTGGCAAAATCCAGGTGTAGGTGGCGGACTGAACAACAGGTGTACTCAAGTTGATCGGCTGTCCCTGGCAAACCACGACGTTGGTTCCTCCGTTGGCGGTTGGAGTTGGTGCAACAGGGCAAACCTGGACTGCCGTGGCGTTGAAATTCCATCCCAATGAAGCCCCGGTCAATGGAGGAACCAGAACAGTGCTCGCGCCATTGATTGCCGATTGAAACTCAAAACGGTTGTCTGTTGGCGCGATTTGATAACTGCCCTGATAACCTAGAACTTTCGATCCGACGTTCTGAACCAGATAAATGCCGGGATCAGTCTGGTCTTCGATTGTGCTTGGCAAGACGCAACTGGGAGCTTTCAGATTGGTGAGTTGCAGATTGACGGGCACTTGTTCGGTCGTAAATCCTGAAGGCATGGCGATTGTCCCGCCGATTTTCAAACCGCTAGACGTGTATCCGCAGAAGTTGTTATCTGTTTCCGCCGCCGTCGAGGCTTCGTTTGCATTGAATGAAATCGGCCCGCCGCCTCCGCCCGGCGTGACGGTTCGCAATTGAGGTTGAAATTCAATCGGCTCGCCGGTCGGAATGTTCGCGCTCGGCGTGATGGTGTATGTGATCGGCGATCCGGGCGGTTGTTGTTGCTGCTCAATAACTGTCGGCGAAGTTATTGACGATGAAGCAGAGAGCGAAGTTTCAGACGCCTGAATGCCTGACGAATCAGAAGCATTGAAAACCACTCCGCTCGAATTTGTTATAGCTTCGGTTTGATTCGCACCATTGCCTGTATCGCCGCTCAAACCGATGATGAACAAATCAACCGGTATCGTCAGCGATGCGCTTTTCAACGCCACAGTTCGCATCAGCGATGCGACATTGAACGCAGGCGTTCTGGTCAACGTCATTCCGAAAACCGGAGGAGATGCGGACGCTGTAATTTTCCCGCTTTGTCCGGCTGGCACAATCTGATTGAAGGTCGGATTGGTCAGCGGGAAACGGCTGTTCAATTCGCTGATCAATTGCGAAGCCGAGCGATTGTCGGTAAACGGATAAACATTCAGCGAAGAATTGACGACTGAGCCGTTGACAGAAGCCAGACTGCTGGATCGGCCTGTCCTGAGCGCGCTTCCGCCAAAAGCGTTCAACACATAAAGCGTGCTGTTGGTTTGGGAAGAAGTGGCTGCGGCGTCAACCGTCACCTGGCTGGGGAATTGTTCGTAAACGCTGCCGTTGAAATTCAGCGTCGCCGTAGTTGATTGCGATGTGCAGGCCGGAGCCGAATTAGCTCTGATCGGAATGGCGCTGACCGATCCGCTGTATCCGCCGAGCACTGTGACGTTTTCCGAACCGCGCAAAAAGTTGAATGCTATTGGACATCCCGAACTGCTGACGGCAACGACAATGACATAACCGGTCACTGACGGATCGTAATTCGACGCCAGAAAGCTTCTGGTCTGATTCGCGCCGATGAATTCGTAAGAGCCACCCGCGAACCCTGTCGAACCTTCGATGAAAAGCAGATGAACCCATGTTCCTTGTTGCTGGTTGGTGTTCGTGACCGAGATGGTTGTATTCGATCCTCCAGCAGTGGTCGAAGACGAAGTGTAGAGCGGATAAGCCAGCACAGAGCCGACTGCATTCGGCGATGATTGATTAATCGGCAACGTGACCGTGTTTGAAGTCAGGTTGGATGACGGATTGATGACCGAAATGTTCAGACCGGTCTGTGTGGCGATGACAGCGCCTTTGATGATTGCAACCAATCGCGTCGTATTGATGAAATTCGTCGGCATTGAAATGCCGTTGAAGCGGACGATGGAATTAGTGTCGAAATTATTTCCGGTGACGGACAGTGTTTGATCGGCGATTGAACCGGTGTTGGCGATGGGTATGGTTATAGACGCCGGGCTGAGCAGATTGATGACAGGTCCTTGCACTTGCGTGATGGTGAAGTTGACGACGTTTGATGTCGCAACGATGTCGCCGTTCGCCGAAGTTCGATGAATGACTCTGACAGTGGCTATGCCGGGTTGAACCAGATCGAATGATTGCGGAACAAAAACGATCTGCATTGATGACGAGCGATTGGCAATGTAAGCGCGGACTTGGCCGTTCCACAAAACCTGAGTCACGCCGTTCGGGTTCAGCAGATTTGCTCCGTTGATGGCGATTTCATTCAACGCGGTTCCGGCGATGGTCGAAGACGGATTCAGATTTGAAATCGTCGGCGAAGGTAACGCAGTGATTGGGAAGCCAACCGTGTTCGATGCGCCTCCGGCGTTTTGCACCTGAACCGTCGCGGTTCCGGCAGTTGAGAAGTCGCTGGACAAAGGCTGGAACACCAGCTTGGTCGGCGAAGATTGGGCGGAGATGATTTCGCGAACTTTGCCGTTGAACAGAACCTGAGTCGTGCCGTTGATCAAATTGCTGCCGTTGATGGTGATTGAACTCAGATTCGCGCCGACCGTCGCCGACGGCGGATTCAAACTGGTGATGTTTGGCCGCGTGCTGGGCGACGAAGCGACGATCTGAACCACCTGCGGCGGAGTTGTTGAAGTCGAACCGTCGGCTTGCGGAGTTTGCACAACCAGGCTGGCGTAGCCGGGATTTTGTAACAACGATGAAGGCACGTTCGCTCTCAATTCCGTGCTGCTGACGAAAGTCGTTGATTGTTGCTGGCCGTTGAACAGGACAATCGAAGAAGCTGTGAATCCGCTGCCGGTGACTGTGAACTGTGTTGTCGGACTTCCGGCGGTGATCTGACTTGGAGTGATGTTTCCGGTCGTTGTGCCCGGAGTTCGCGTTGGAACATCCTCGAATATGTATTCGCCGTTCGGGCCGGAAAGAATGTTGCGGACTGCTCCGGTCGAAGATCGCAATTCGACATTCGCCTGCAAGCCAGTGTCTGCCAGCGTGTGAATGCGTCCTGACAGATTGATCAGCGGAACGTTTCCGCCTGCTTTGGCTCCGGGCGGAGCATCCGGCGCAAGTATCGTGGCTCTTGAACTCGGCACGCCGTTGACGAAAACCGTCATCATCGCAATGCCCGGCAGCAGATTGTTATTCGTTCCCGGCAATGTCGTGGCCGGAACATCCAACGATGCGTAAGTATTATTCGTCCAGCCTTTGAAAGCGCATTTCGTTGAATTCGCGTCGGGCGAAAGGAAGAAGGTTTGTTGGTTGTCCACGCGCATCAATTGCACGACCGGATAATTTGAATTCGATCCGGTGATGTTTCCACCCGCCGCTTCGCCGCCTCCCTGAAAGCGAATGCCGCTGGCGCAAACGGGCGTGCCGTTGCCGTTCCAGTTGGCCAGCGTCAACGCCGGAGCAACTGTCGGCACGGCGTCCAATCCGACATCGTAAAGTTCGACTTTATCAACCAGCGTTTCAACGGATTGTCCGGTCGAAGATGTCACCTGCGCGCGTCCGCCGAAGATCATGACTTTGCCGTTGGGCAACAAGGTTGAAGTGTGGCCGTCGCGCGGAAAAGTGATCTTGGTTGTTTCGCTGAATGGAACCGAAGTTCCTTTGGCCGGATCGTACAGTTCTGCCGCGTCAACGTTGTTGATGAAACTGCCCCCCGCCGCTCCGCTGGATTGAATGGTGAAACCGCCGGCGATCAGCACCTTGCCGTTCGGCAGCAGAGTCGCCGTGTGGAAGATTCGACCTGCCGGAGCCGTCACCGAATCCCAGCGAAGCCTTTCCGGGTCGAAAAGATTGGCGCTGCCGGAATAGCTGGTCGGCGTGCCGCTGGTTGATTGCAAACCGGAAACGATCAGCACTTTGCCGTTGGGCAACAATGTCGCCGTATGCAGCAAATGGCCGACGTGAGTCTGGCTGGCAAGTTTTGTCCACCGATTGGTTGCCGGGTCGTAAAGCTCAGAAGTTTTCAGGCTGGTTTCAGGTTCGCCGCCTGCCGCCAGCACGCGTCCGTCAAACAACAACGTCGCCGTGTGATAACGCCGGGCGTCAACCAGACTTCCGGCAGTCATCCACAGATTGGTTGCCGGATCGTAAATGTCACAGCCTTTCAGAATGTTGACGCCGATGGCGACGTTCCATCCGCCAACGGCCAGCACCTTGCCGTCGGCCAACAGAGTCGCAGTGTGACTGGCTCGTTTGTTTGGCATGTTGTTGCCGGTCAGCGACCACGAACCCGTGACCGGATCGTACACTTCAGCCGAATCCAGCACGGAGCCTCCGCCGTCAACACCGCCCGTGACCAGAACCTTGCCATTGCGAAGCAATGTCGCGCGATGATCTCCGCGAGCGATTTTCATGTCGCCGGTTCGCGTCCAGGTGTCGGTTGTCGGATCGTAAATTTCGGCGAACTTCATCGCGCCGTTTGTGTCGCGTCCGCCAGCGATCAGAACTCTGCCGTTGGCCAACAGCGTGGCCGTGTGATCGTATCGAAGCTGATTCGGCGAACTGCCCTGCGTCAACCATTTGCCGATGGCCGGATCGAAAAACTCTACGCTGCTCAGGGCGGTTGTAATCGCCCCGGTCGAAGCGCCTCCGACAATCAGCACGCGAGCGTTGGCCATGATCGTGGCGGTGTGAGCGCCGCGCGCTTCGCCGAAAGTTCCCGCCGAAGACCATAGTTTGGAAGTTGGCGAATAGATTTCGCCTGTGTTGTCCGCTCCGCCCTGCACGGCCCTGAATCCGCCGACGACGAACAGGGAACCGTTCGGCAAAAGCGACGCCGAATGAAAAGCGCGAGTCACAGCCATCTTGTTTTGCTCCGCTGTCCAGTCGTGATTCGCAGCGTCGAAGATTTCAATCGAGTTGAGCGCTTCGCTATTTGCGCCGATGCCTCCGGCGATCAAAACCTTGCCGTTGGTCAACAGCGTCGCGCTGTGGCCGAACCGCGCCGTGTTCAAACTGTTCGTTACTTTCCATTTGTCGGTTAACGGATCGTAAATATCCACTGCATTGATCGGTTGGAAAGCGGTCGAATAACCGCCGACTGCCAACACGTCTCCGTTGGAAAGCAGCGTCATGCTGTGGCTGGTGCGCGGACGACTGAGTTTGTTGGCGGTTGCGATCCAACTTCCGGTCGTCGGATTGTAAAGCTCGGATGTGTCAAGCACGCCGGACGCGCTGGATTGACCGCCAGCCACCAAAGCGAATCCGTTGCGCGAAAGTCCCGTGGCATTCGACGCGTAAGCCAGCAAGGTTGCAGAAGCGCGAAAACGCGGAACGGTCATTGGCCCTGTCAATGTCCATTGCTGAGTGACAGGATCGAAAAGCTCAGCGGTATTCAGAAAACCGTTTCCGTTGCGGCCTCCGCCAACCAGAACTTTGCCGTTTTGCAACAGGACGGCGAAATGTCCGTAACGACTGTTTTTCATCATCGTCGTCGTTTCAGTCCATTTGCCGGTTGAAGGATCGTAAAGGAATGCTGAATTGCTGGCTGCGGCGTCCGAACCGTCGGCGCTGCCTCCTGCGACCAGAATTTTATTGTTCGGCAGCAACGTCGCCGTGTGCAGCACGCGCGGTGACGGCAAAGGCGTTGCCGCAACGGCGACGACTGGATTTTTGACTGAAAGCTGTTGCGCCTGACCGGATTGCCATCGAGCGGCGACAAGTCCGCACAACAACAGGGAAAGACAAACCAGGAAGAGTCTCAGGATTCGTTGTGATGAGGAAAAACTGCTTAACAACATAACGCCTCCGGCAAAAGTAATCTGATCGGAGCGTGAACAGGCTGAAG
>CAYRQB010000009.1:21124-43231 GCA_964426025.1 uncultured Heliomicrobium sp. | reverse complement strand
GATCATTGACTCTTGATACATTCCTCCAACTTCTTTTTTCTTCTTGGCGACTTTGCGTCTTGGCGTGAAGCTTTCGGCTACGGTCGAGTTTAATTCGCAAAGGCTAAACAGACTTCCTTCAAAATGTCGTCCATTACGGCGACCAGAAACTTGGCATTGAATTCATCAAACGGCATCGGCGGACGGATTTTGACGACGTTATGAAATGGCCCGTCAGTGCCGAGCAGAATTCCATGCTCGCGCATGCGGTTGGCGACGAAGGAAGCTTCTTCGGCGGCTGGTTCCAGCGTTTGCCGATCGCGCACAAGCTCAACGCCCAGAAACAATCCCGAACCTCGAACATCGCCGACAATCGCGTGACGATCAGCGAATTGCCGCAAACCAGCCAGCATTCGATTGCCAACATTAAGCGCGTGTTGTTGCAAGCCTTCTTCGCGGACGACATTCAACACTTCCAAACCGACCGCGCACGAAACTGGATTTCCGCCGAAGGTGCTGAAAAATTCCATGCCGTTGTTGAACGAATCGGCGATTTCAGGTGTCGTCACCACCGCGCCAATCGGATGGCCGTTGCCGATGGGTTTGCCCATCACAACGATGTCGGGCGCGACGCCATGAGCTTCAAACGCCCAGAAATGAGTCCCGATTCGCCCCAAACCAGTCTGAACTTCGTCGGCGATGCAGACGCCTCCGGCTTCGCGCACGGCGAAATAAACTTTTGCCAGATAATCTTTCGGCAAGAAAATCTGCCCGCCAACGCTGGGACAGGTTTCGGCGATGAATCCCGCTAAGCCTCTGCCCTCGCGCATCAATCGTTCAATCACTTCGCGAATGTGCTCCGCATACTTTTCGCCCGCTTGCGGATCGTCGTATTTGTATCGCCCGCGATAACCGTCGGGAATCGGCGCGGTGTGAACCCAATCTGGCGCGCCGTCTCCGCCAGGGCCGTCATGTTTGTACGGGCTGATGTCAATCAAACCAGTCGTGTGGCCATGATAAGCGGCTTCGAGCACGATCAAATCTTTTTGCCGCGTATGCGTGCGCGCCAATCGCAAAGCCAGTTCGTTGGCTTCGCTGGCGGAATTGACGAAAAAACAAACGCTCAAACTTTCCGGCAGTGTCGCGCTCAACGCTTCGGCGTAACGATTGATCGCATCGTGCAGATAACGAGTGTTGGTGTTCAACACTCTCATTTGCCTGTGCGCTGCTTCGATCACGCGCGGATGGCAATGACCAACGTGCGGGACGTTGTTGTAAGCATCCAGATATTGCCGCCCGTTTTCGTCATACAAATATTGTTTCCATCCGCGAACGACTTTGACCGGATCGCGATAACCTATGCTCAAATTGCGGCCAATGCGCTGGCGTCGAACAGCCAGCGTTTCAGGCTTCGCCGGTTCTTCAGGAGGAAAGCGACCGGCGGGAATTCCCAGAATCAGATTCGGATCAGGAGAAAAGCATTTCCAGATTTCGCGCACGCTGGCGCGGCAAACTCCCGGAAAGTCGCAGCCCTGATCGAGCAGGTCGGTGATGATCTGAAAATGAAGATGCGGCGTCCAACCGCCATTGACCGACGGATCGCCAATCGAAGCGATTCGCTGACCGCGTTCGACGGCTTGGCCGACTTGCAATCCGGCAATCGAATCTTCGCTCAAATGACCGTACAGCGTGAAGAACTCCTGTCCGTCATCGGCTTGATGCTTCAGTATGATCATCGGTCCGTAATCCAGCGGCGATGAGTTGTTGTTGAATGCGTGAACCGTTCCGGCCAGAGGCGCATAAACCGCCGAGCCTGCTTCGACAAATAAGTCAATTCCCAGGTGAACCGTGCGTCGTTCGTCTGTCAATTCTCCGTCGCCGCCGAACAAAGGAGTGATGTAAAGCATTCGCGCTTCGTCGTAACGGCCAACGCCGACTTTGACTCCGGCGTCTTTCATCAATCGGAACAATCGCTCGGTCAATTTCGCTTCGGAATTTTCTTCCGGGTCGCCGCTGAGCAAATGACTGCCGATGCTGAGATCGAAAACGATCAGCGGTTCGTTTCGCAAATCAGCGTCAATCACCGAAGCGAAGCTGTCAGAGTTTGTTTGCAACCATTCGGTGATTGACGAACGGCGCTTGCTAACGGTCGCTGTGCTTATTCGAAATGCGGTTTCGGCAAATCGTGAATGAATCTTCGCCAGTTTTGGCAGTGTGGCGCTTATTGGTTGTTGGCTGATGCTCAGATATTCGTCGTCAGGTCTTTGCCGTTGCTGGTTCGCAGCCATACAGACACTGACGCATAGCCGCAATCGAATCAGGCCGAACAGCCCGGCGATTTCGCCTTCGGTCAGCGGATATTCGGAGTTGTAAGCTTTGACGATTTCGACGGCAATCGCCAGCGGGTCGGGTTTATCCAGAATCGCGTAAGCAATCGCAATCGCCAGTTCGCCAACCGTGAAGCTGTAAACCAGATCGCCGAAATCCACCAGACCGGTCACGCGTTGGTTGCGAGTGTAAGGATCGTCTCCGCCGCCGACCAGTATGTTGTAATCGTTGGCGTCGTTGTGAATGGCGCTGCGCCGCAATCCAGTCAATAGAGGCAGAGTGTCGCGCTCAAAATCCGATGCAATGTCGCCGACCAGTTTTCGCATCGCGTCGTCAGCAATTAATGACTCATACTTGCGAATTTCTCGCAGACCGTTGGCCAAATCCCAATGCAGATCGCGATGAATCGCCGGATGATCGAAATCGGCCAATGCTTTGTCCATCTGCCCCAGACATTTTCCCAGATCGCGCATCAACTCATTTGAATGACGCTTCACTTTTCCAAGCGGACTTCCCGGCAAGTGCGTTATCAGCCAGGCGAAGTGTTTGACGCCTTCAGGCGAGACAACTTCGACTACCGTCTCTTCATTCAAGGAAGTAACAACCTTTGGGCAAAGCGACACGCTCTTTGCCAGATGCTTCAACACTTGCTGTTGTGCTTCGAGCATGGCGCGCTGTTCGGTCGAGTTGGCAATTTTGAGGACGAACTTTTCTCCGGATTCCGTTATGAGAAGAAAGTTCTGGTCTCTGTCGCTCGGTAAGGTTTCAGCCGCACATTTAAGTCCGTAAATTTTTCGAGCCTGAAGCGAGGCAGTTTCGGCATTAAAGCGCGGAGTATGTTCGAGCAATCGCATAAAGCAATCTTTGTTGACGTGGCAAAAGAGTTTAACTATTCGGTTGATCGGCCACGGCGGTTTGCAATCCGTGATTGATTTGTTTTCCTGTCGGGATGAAAACCAGAATGATCCAACCAACTGTCGCGCACAGGAAAATCACAATCAAAGGCATTGTGTAATTCCCTGTCCATTCGCGCAAGACGGCGATAAAGTACGGAAACCATGTCTGGCCGACGGTCATCGTCGGCAACAACAGAGATAAAACACGCGCCAGCGAAGAACCGCTGAAACTGTCTGCCGCCATCAACGCGACCAACAGAAAATCTCCTCCCATTGACAGCCCGAACAGGACGGCGAACAAGTATGGCGTGGCCGGCGGTTGAACAATCAACAGAAACGGGAGCGAAGCCGCCATCAACACGAATGTCACCGTCATGACCTGACGTTTCGGCAAACTGTCTGCCAGTCTTCCGACCAGCAATCGTCCGGCTGCGCTGATAACCAACAACACAAGCATTGTCTGGCTGAAGACCAGATTGAGCTGGCTCTGATCTGTGAAACCGCTGTCTTTCAAAATCAGCTTCAGATGCTGGCTGACAGCGCCGACGGCTCCGACTGAAAACGAACCGCCGATCAACAATGTCAGGAAAGTTCGATCCTTGATGACCTGTCCAAAGGAAATCTGTTCTGCGCCTGGCGAGTCAGTTTCCGGTTGATTCTTTTCGCCGTCCGGCGAAAGGCTGATTTCTGAAGGACGCTCCTTGATGACGAAAAAAATCAACGGCCAGGCCAGCAGAACCATCACTCCCATCATTTGCAGCGTTATTCGAAAACCGTAAGCGTCGGAAATCGGTTTAACGACGAAGCGGGCGGAAAATGCTCCGATGACGCTGATTCCCAGATACGCAATTGAAAGCGCTGTCCCTCTGTGTTTGACGAACCAGTTAGAAAGAATGACCTGATGCGAAAGCCCTCCGCTCAAGACATTGCCCATCATGTAGCTGACCCACAACGGCCAATAGAGCCAGACGGCTCCTTGCATTTTGCCGAATCCAAACAGGGTCAGAGCCGTCAATCCCGTTCCGATCAAAATCAAACGTCGCGAAGAAAAGCGATGCGCCAGCGCCGGTCCAACCCATAAAGTTGCCAGCGTACCCAGCGGCAATCCCAACGTGATGACCGAGCGCGACCATCCGAAACCGCCTTCATTGATTGGCCGTTCAAAGTAATCGTAAAAGAACGGCATTCCGAAATAAGGCAGTCCGACCGCCAGACCCAACGTGAAAAAAGTAGCGGCGACAATCCACCATCCGTAAAAAATCGAAGGACTGTCATTGCTGTTTCGATAGGTCATGAATTTCAGTCTGACAGGTTGATCAATGCTCTCGTTTTAAGCCGTCGGTTTGTCGGGCAGCGGCGCGGTGGCGTGAAAATCCTGATAGAAGCGTTCGACATAAGAGTTGAGCAACTCTTCGACCCGCTCCGGTTCTTTTGAAGCGACGATCAAACCGGCGTGGTGATGTTTGTTCATTCGCCAGACGATTTCGGGATCGGTGTAAGCTGAAGTGTCCGGCCATTCCTGACGCGCCAGCGAGGCGATGATGCCGGAATACAGGTCATCGGGCTTTTTCAGTTTGTAGGGATGATCTTTCGTAGCGGTTTCCAACTTCGCCCATTCAGCCCACAGATTCAATCCTGTGGCGGCTTCGATGGTTTCGGCGATGTTGGCTCCGCCGACGCGCGCGGCAATTTCCAGAAAGTAGTATTTGCCGTCCTCGTCTCCTTTGATGAATTCGGCGTGCGTGACGCCGCGCACCAGACCCAGATGCTTGATCACATCCTTGTTATGTTTTTGCAGTTCCTTTTCGTCTTTCGATTTGCGCGGCAGCAATCTGGTGGTGAAGATGCCGCCGTCGTGTGCGACGTTCATCGGCGGAGCGCCGTACTTGCTGACAGCGGCAAAAAGAACCTTCTTGTCTTCGACGATTGAATCTACGTGGAAGACTTCGCCGGGAACGAATTTTTCCAGCAGGTAATTTGACTGCTCATCGCCCAGTTGGTTGATGATCTGCCAGAGTTCGTCCTGATTGTTAATCTTTTTGATGCCGATGGCTGAAGCCGACGAACGCGGTTTCAACATCCACGGCGGAGAAACGCGCTGGGCGTAATCGTGAATCCTGGCGTGATTCAGGATATGGCAGAATTCCGGCACGCGAATGCCTTTGTCGTCAGCGCGCATTCGCATTGCCAGTTTGTCGCGGAAATAACGGCTGGTGGTTTCGCCCATTCCCGGAATCCGCATGTGTTCGCGCAAGGTGGCGACCATCTCTATGTCGAATTCGTCCAGCGCAACCAAACGTCTTATGTCATTTGAGCGAGCCAGATACGTCGCTGCGTTTATCACCCATTGGCGATTGGTCAATTCCGGCATCATAAAAACTTCGTCAATATGATCGCGCGGCCAATCGGCGTCTTTCAGATGTTCGCACGTCAACAAAATCACCCGCCATCCTTGTCTTTTGGCCTGACGAATGAATTCCTGCCCTTTTTCGTAGCTTGAAACGCAGAGGATTGTCTTTTCAGATGAACCTGACATGTTTCCTACTCCTGTGATGGTATTTTTTGCGGGATAGCTTTGCCGTCGAAGATTAGCATAGACCCGCCGCTTACGGCGATAGGCGCTCGCGCTCATCACAATTGCGCCAGTCGCATTCCCAACCAGGTTGCCGTCAAACCCAACATCACACTGCCCAGCGCATACAACATTGCAATGCCGTGTTTGCCGTCTCGGATCAGGCCCAGAGTCTCGAACGAAAAGCTCGAAAATGTGGTGTATCCGCCCAGCACTCCAACCAACAAGGCGGCGCGGATTTCCGCCGTAACAGGCATCCGCGAATCGAACAGTTCGGCCAGAAAACCGATCAGCAAACATCCGGTCAGATTGGCGATGAATGTCGGGTAAGGGTATTTCGGCGGTTCGCCCAGCACGAAAGCGATGAGGTTGGTCAGGCCGAAACGGCATCCGACTCCGACCGCGCCTCCCAGCAAAACCAGAATCAGTTTCATGACTTTTCACTCAGTAGCTGAAAAAACACGAAAGGTCAGGAAATCAATCCTGACCTTTCAAATGATCCACTCACAGATGCGAACTGCGATTGTACTTTCTGTTTTTACTGCTTTTGAAATTATCCGGTTTCAGTCGCTAAACAGAATCGGATTTTGATTGGAGCGGCGCTCGTCTGAAGTTTCGACGAGCGCCGCCGCTTTTCGCGGAATTGCTTAACAGCTTGGGATGAAGACCGGCACCACGATGGTCGCTGCGTCTGTCAGCGTCATATGATGCAGGTTGTGTCCCTGGTTGAATGCGCCAGCGCTGGATGCTGTGTTCGCGTTGAAGTTAATTTGTGAGCCGAACAGCGCCCAGTCATTAACCGTCCAGAACTTCATCCAGCCGCTTCGACCGGCGGGAATCACGCGCTCGAACTGATTGAACGTGCGCGGGAAGGTGTTGTCCAGAATCTTGCGATATTGGCAGACACCCAGATTCGCCGTGAAGCTGAGCGCGTTTTCAGCGTCGTCGAACAACAAGCCCGTCAGGTTGCCGATTGTCGCGCCGGTGGTCGTGAAATTGCCTCCGACACGGTTGATGATCAGCATTGTCGAGTTGCCGTCGGCGCGGCTGCCGATGTTGTCGGCGGCCAGAATGCGCGGCAGGCGGTTGTAGTTCATTCCGTCAAACCGCAAGGTCGTGGTGGTCACGTTCGGGTCAACACCCGCCGGGAACATCATTGACGCAGCGATTGATTCGGCAGCCAGATTTGCCTGGTGGCCGGACGAGAATTTGACATACAGATCGCCAATCAGTTCGTTGAAGACGCGCGGCATGCCCGTGTCGTTTTCGACCGCCAAAGCCACCAGATACCCCGTGTTCCCCGGATCGAAGTCCGAAGCCAGGAAGGATGTCGTCTGGTTGGGCGTCAAGCAAAGGAACGCATCCAGAACGGCGCAGCTTGAACCGTCAATCGCGAACAGGTGAACCGTTGCGCGTTCGGTGTTCGAGGTGTTGGTGATCGCGATGCGCGTGTTCTGAGTGTTGTTGTTGACCGCATCCGAAGTGTAGATCGGATAGAAGAGGATTGAACCTTCCTTCTGATCGCTGACTTCAGACAATGCCGGATAAGCGATGCCCGGCGTTGTTTGCGGCGGAACAATCCTGGTATCCCAGGTTGCGGTGTTGTTGGCCAGATTCGGATCCGGCAGACAATTGGTGGTTGAAATCGTCGCGGTGTTGGTCACCGTAATGGTCGGGTGCTTGATCGGCACACGAGCCACGATGGTGATCGTGCCGCTGGTCGGACGATTCAACTGGCATTGATTGGCCGCGCCGAGCACTCCCAACGTCGCCTTGACCGAGGTCACTCCGTTGGTCGTCGTGATCTGGAAGGTCGTTCCGGGAACGGTCGAAGTCGGCGTACCCACAACGGTGAAGCCTTTCGGCAACACATCCAAAACCATCACTCCCGAAGCATTGGACGGACCGGCGTTCGAGAATGTGATTGTGTATGTGATGTTCGACGGGCTGTTGGTTGTGCTGTAAATCGCCTGAGCCGGTCCGGTCTTGCCGATCGAAAGATCGGACTGAGCCTGGACGGTTGTCGTCTGCGAAACCGAAATCTGATTCGGCAACTGGCCGGCCAGATTCGGCGTGTCCGAACTGATGATGGCCGTGTTGGTCAGATTCGGCACACACATCTGAGCGTCGGTCAGGTTCAGAATCTGCTGGAAGTCCGGGCAGACTCTGACGACGATGGTCAGAGTGCGAATGACGCCGACACCTGTCAATCCGCCTGGCGTGCCGCCTGCGGCATCCCAGGTCGCCTTGACGATGCCGTTGGCATTGACCGCAGGCGTCATCAGAGTAGCTCCGGCAGAAGCCACAGCCGAAACGAAGACCGTTCCTGTCGGCAACTGATCGCTGATCATCAGATTGAATGCCGCCGAAGGTCCGTTGGTCGTCGCGGTGATGGTGTAGGTCAGGTTAGTTCCGGCAATGACCGGGTCGGGCGAATCGGTCTTCGTTCCCGTCAGGTCGGTGCGGAAAATGATCGGAACCGTATCGCAAACGT
Organism: uncultured Heliomicrobium sp.; assembly: GCA_964426025.1. Taxonomy (GTDB): domain Bacteria; phylum Acidobacteriota; class Blastocatellia; order RBC074; family RBC074; genus RBC074. Next base: position 34,962 of record CAYRQB010000009.1, on the reverse strand, counting down.
TGGTGTTGTTGGCGGGCACCGGGTCGGTTGACATCGAAGTCGCCGTCACACAGTTCTGATACGAAGTCGGCGTCGGTTGCGGCGTGAACTGATCCTGAGTGAAGGTCAGGCGGACGATGAACGTGCCAGCCGGATTGACCGTGCCATCAGGATTCTTGTTCGGCGGCAATTCCGAAGTCGTGCAAGTCACGCTGGTCGTGTTGCCCGGCGATCCGACTGCCGGATTAGCAGTGCAGATCACGTTCGGATTGCCGTTGCCGTCCATGGCGTTCGGAGTCACGAACTGACCGTTGCCATCCAATCGGCCAACCTGAATGTTGGTGATCTTCTGGAACGGCGGCAGAGTGTCAACCAGATTGAACATCTGAGCGGCGCTCGGGCCATTGTTCGTCACTGTGACGTTGTACAGATTTCCGGAAGTTCCAGCAGTGACCGGACCACCGACCACTCCGGCGGAGTTGGTGTGAGTCTTGGTCAGAGCCAGATCGGAAGTCGGAGCAACCGGCGTGGTCAGCGTTGCCGTGCCGGAAACCGGACGGTTGAAGTTGTTGATCGTTGCGTCAAAGATCGCCGTGTCAACCAGGTTGGCCTTGGTCGCCGGATCAATGAAGACCGTGACGTCAATAGCCGCAGTGTTATTCGGCGCATTTGCCGACAGCAACGGAGCGGTACAAACCACCGAACCGCCATTGCCTTGCGGATTGTTTTGCGGGCTGACGCCGGTTGGCGGAGCGCAAACAAAGGTCACCCCCGAAGGCAGCGGCACTGGCGACACCGAAACATACTTCGCGCCCAGCACTCGTCCCGGAGGCGTTTCCAATCCCGAAGGCAGAATGTCTGTCAAACGAATGTTCGACACATCCGACGGACCGTTGTTGGTCAAAGTGATGCGGTAAGTCAGATAGGTTCCGGGCAGAACAGCCGTTCCGGTCGTGGCCACACCATTTGGAGGCGTCGCCGGGCCGATCGGGCCGGTCTGGTTCGGATTGCTGGCCGACGTGACCGCCGACTGCACGATCTTGCTGACCGTCAGGTTCGATGAAGCAACCACCACAGTCTGCGTCGGCAGGCTGGTGTTGTTGCCCGGATTCGGATCGCCCGTTCCCGGATTCGAACCATTCGGAGCGGATGTGATGTTCGCGCCATTGGCGACAATCGTGCCGCCGCTGACCGATTCATTGACCTTGACGAAGAACGTCAGCGTTCCCTGATAACCGGCAGGCAGAACGCCGTCGGCATAAGGACCTGGCGCGCCAACTCCACCGTTGCCTTTCGGCGTACAGAGAATTTGCTGGCTGCCAGCCAGACCGCTGACCACGCATTCGAGGTTGATGTTCGGGCCATTCGGGGCGATTGTGTCAACCGCCTGAATGGTGAATGTAAATGGATTCGCCGGCGGTTGCGCCGCAGGAACGAAAACACCACCCGTTGCCAAAGCGCCGACAAAGGCCGTGTTGCCCGGAACAACATCAGTCAACCGGACATTGACCGCGTCGGATGGACCGGCATTGCCAAACGGAACATCGAAACGGATGTAACCGCCCGCATTCACCGCTCCCGGGGGCACGTTCGGGCCAACTACGGGCAGAGCCACCGGAGGCAGCGGGCCTGCGCCATCTGGGTCAACCACTGCGGTTGCAGACTTGGCCACGCCCAGATCGGCCAGGGTGTGAACCACTGTCGAATCACAGGCTTCGTTGTTGCCGCTGGCCGGAACCGTCACGACGTTGTTGTTGTCGTGCTGGCCGCCGCCAATCGGATCAATTTCCGGAGTGTTGTCGGTGTTGCGCAAAGTCACCTGAGCGCAATTGATGATGTTTGAACCATCCGGCAGATTCGAATCGGTTTGAACCTTGATGATGATTTCAATGTTCGCTCCGACCTGGAAGTTGCCAGCCGCTCCGGCAGCATTCAGACAGGTCACTTTGCGCGTGTTGGCGTCATACGTGCAGGTGAATCCGCCCGGGCCGCCCGGCGCGACAAACAGGTTGTTCGCCACGTTGGCCAGCGAAACGCCATTGGCCAATTGATCCATGATCATGATCGAACCCGGCGTGCCGTCGCCCAGCACATCGCTTGGGCCTTTGTTCGACAGGATCAATCGGTAATCCATTCGGCCACCGGCGATAACCGTGTCCGGAGCTTCCTTCTTCAGCGACATATCCGATTCGTGACGAACCGTCGTGCGCGTCGTGGATGTGGCCGAATTCGCCACCAGCGGACCGGTCGCGCCATTGCTGTCCTGCCAATTGACCGTCACTGAATTGAGCAATCCAGCCGGATTGTCAGGATTGTGCGGCAACGGATTGGCCGGAGTATTGGCGTTGACCTTCACCGTGATGGTGATGTTGTGAATGCCTCCGCCAGCCGGAATGATTCCGCCTTGCGGATTGCAGGTGACGACGCCAGCCGTATGACTGCAAGCATCGGCGGCGGAGAAAATGCCAGTGCCGACAGCCGAAAGGAACATCGTTCCAGCCGGCAAGGTGTCAACCACGTTGGCATTGACCGCATTTGAAGGGCCTGGGTTGGTGACCGTAATGCTGTAGGTCAGGTTTGTGCCTGCCACAACCGGGTCGGGGTTGTCAGTCTTGACAATGGCAACCGCAGCTTCTGTGTTGACCGTCGTGTTGACTGTATTCGAAGTGTTGTTGCCCTGCACCAGGTCTTGTGTTGCCGAAGACACTGTGGCGCTGTTACTCAGCACTGTGCCGTTAGCCACGCCCGGAGCGACTCGTCCGACAATCGTGATCGTTGCCGTGTTACTGCCGCCTTGAGGCACGATCAAAGGTGGAGGATTGACCGCCGGAGCGATCAAAGTCGTCTTCGTGCAAGAAACCGTTCCCGGCGGAACGTCTAATTGACAGGTGAAGCCGGGATCATTGCTGGTGGCGGAAACGATGCTTACGCCCTGTGGCAGCGCGTCTTTCACCAAAACGTTCTGCGCATTCGACGGACCGTTGTTGGTCACCGTCAAGGTGTAAGTCAGGTTCGTTCCGGCAGTCACAGTCGCCGGGCCGGCCTTGGTGACGGCCAGGTCGGCAACCGTGCGAACGATATTCTGAGTTTCGTTCGAGGTGTTATTGCCGCCTTGCGAATCCGGCGTGGCAGGAGTGTTGCCGCTGCCAACCGAATTGATGGTCGCCTTGTTCTTGATTACTGCGCCGTCGGCGATGTTTTCCGGCACGCGAACGCGGAATTGAATCGTTCCGTTCGCGCCATTCGGCAATGTGCCATTGCCATTCGAACCGGCTCCGGTCGGGGTGCAATCAAGCTGATAATTGATCAGAGTCGGCAGAATCTGACAAGTCAGATTTGGTCCTGCTGCGGGAGTGACAACCACTCCAACCGGCACAAATGCCGGATCGAGCAGGGTTCCCGCCGGAATGTCGTCAACGATGTGAACGTTGATCGCATCGCCAGGTCCGCTGTTGCGGTAGCTAAGCGTGTACAGGATTTCGCCGGTACCAGTTACGGGTGAAGGCAATGCGCCAGCGATGGATCCGCCTGCCGTCACAGAAGCGCCGAAGACAGCGCCAGCCAGAGTTTCAGCCGTTTTGCTCACAGACAGATCGGCGCTCGGGCCAATCGGAGTGCGGGTCGTGGATGAATTGTTCTGACTGTTGGAATCAACAATGTTGCCGCCGGTCACGTTGACCGTCGCAGTGTTGGTGACGAATCCGCCCGGCTGACCGTTGTTGAAGTTCGGATTGACCGTGACGGTGAATTTGATCTGAACGCTGGCGCCGACAGGAAGCGCAGCCGTCGCGTTACACGGGAAAGCCACTCCGCCGTTGCAGCTAAAGCCGGGCGCGATAATTGTCGTGCCGGTTTTCAGCGTAGTGCCGGTGGGAATGGTGTCGTTGACGGTGAATTCGCCAGAGCCGATGTCGCTCGGGCCGACGTTTTTCACCGTAATGATGTAATTGATGTCCTGACCGGCCAAAACCGCATCCGGCGAATCGTCTTTGGTGATTTCCAGATCGGCGCAACGGCTGACGGTCGCGGTTGTTGTTGAAGTTCCAACCGCGATTGTTCCCGTGCCGGCGTTTGTGATTGTCGCAGTATTGGCCAATGGTCCAGCCGGAGCCGATGGCGAGAGTTTCACGGTGATGTTCAACTCGTGCAATCCTGTCGGAATATCAATCGCAGCGCATGTGACTGTTCCGGGCGTTCCGCCGTTGTGAGAACAGGTATTGGCAAAGGCTCCAGTGCCTGACAGCGAAACGAAAGTTGTGTTCGCGGGCAGCGGATCGCTGATTGTCGCGTTCAGCGCCGTGCTGGATCCGCCATTATTGACGGTGACTTTGTAAGTGAATGTATCGCCAGCGCAAACGGCAGCAGGTCCCTGCTTGCTGATTGAAAGCGGGGCATTGACCTGAATGTCTTGCTGTACGCTGTCGCTGTTATTGTTTGAGTTGGGATCGGATGTTCCCGAAGCAACCGTGGCCGTGTTGGTGCGAACACCGGAAGCCACGTTCGGAGCGACCTGAGCCACAATCGTGATCGTCACGGAAGCGCCCGCAGCCATGTTCGGATTGGAGCAGGTGATGGTTCCGTTTTGACCGTTGGCCGGGCCAGTGCAGCTAAAACCTGAACCCGCTGGCGCAATGCCGATGTTGTTGTTGGCCAGGACAATGCCTGCCGGCAACGGATCGGTCACCACCACATTTTTCGCGTCACTCGCTCCTGAATTATTGACTGTCAGGATGTAGCTGAACGCTGCGCCGCCAGCCGTCGGGGTTGCATTGCTGGTGGTTTTTGTGATGCTCAGATCAGCGCTGGTTGTAATCTGCGTCTGAGTCGGAGACTGTGTGTTATTGGCAGAGTTCGGATCAATCGTCGTCAGGCTGCTGTCAAAGAAAGTTCGAGAAACAAGTCTGGCCTTGTTGGTGACAAGTTGACCCGGAACAGCATCGGCAGGCACTCGGACGCGGAAACGAATTATGCCGTTGAACCCTGCGGGCATGACCCTGCTCGTCCAACCCGGGTTCAAACCGGAGTTGTTTCCGGGTATGCACTGTATCTTATTGGCTTCCGCCGGAAACACATTGCAAGGCATGCTGAATGCGGGTTGCGGAACGCCATTCACGGCAACTGTCGCAGCTATTAAAGTTGGGCCGCCAACCAAAATGGTGTTATTCGGCAGTTCGTCTTCCATCGCAACGTTGACTGCATCGTTCGGTCCGGCGTTCGAGACGAAAATATCATAAGTGATATCGCCAGTTCCTCCGGCTGAATTGATGTTGGCGACGGATGTCCCTCCGGCAAGCACGGAAGCCACCGAAGCCGATTTGTTCAACACCAGATCGGCCAATCCGGTAACCGGATGATTGGTCGGATTCGAGGTGCTGATCTCATCGGTAAACGGAGCAGGCAGATCAAGAATGTAATTGGCGAAGTTGAAAATGTTGGAACCAAAAGGCGCATTGTTATTCACCTGCACCTGATATTGGAACTTGAACGTCTTGAAGGCCTGGAATTGAGCATTGCCGGGGTTGCATTCAACGATGCCAGCGCCGGGCGCACAAGTCCAAAGGAATGGTATCGGGCTTTCCGGTTGTTGAAGTATCTGGATCGAACCTCCGACCAGAGTCGTGTTCGTCGGTATTTGTCCTCTCAACCGAATGACGCTGCCTGGAGGCGGTGTGTCGTCGGTGTTGTCGTTCGTGAGTTCGACAACATAAGTTATGACTTGTCCGCGCGCCATAGCGGTTCCGTCAGGCGGACTGGCCAGCAAAAAAACGCTTGAGTCGAACATCATTGCTGAAGAGGCGTTCATCCCCACCGAACTGGCATTCAATTCGCGAGCCGGGGAAGTTTTCGGCGCAACAGCGGTTTCGACTGCCGCAGCGCTATCCGACGCCGCAACCAGCCTTTTTTTGACTGCTTCGCGGACGGCGCTCGGCGCGACCGATAAAATCTTTCCTGCAGTGGGTGATGCATTCAAACGCGCGGCCAATGCCTGGCGGGCTGCCGCCACAGGCTTCATGGGCGCGAATGTGAATACAACCCCAGCCAGCACCAGAATCGCGCTTACCAAAAAGATGGCGCGCATTCCTGTGAGGTTCAGTTTGTGTGTAGTTCGCATCGGATTTCTCCTATTGAGTGTTGGTTGAAACCCTATGAGGCTTTTTCGGCCTCACACGAGTGGATGTTTGTTTTATTTTAAGTTGTCCAGCGCAGTTCTTCCGGCAAAGCCGGTCTGACTGCTTTATCAGGGTATGGTGTCCTAACGTGAGTTTTCGTAATGCTTATTGGAGCAATGTCGAAGCCGAAAGACGAGACACTTCTCTTCAATCGCATCTCCACTTTTCCAGAAGTCATTCGATCAGGGGCACTTTTCGTAAATATTTTTATCGAGTCGGCATTCTTTTTAACTGACGAAGCTTTTTGTTTTGATTGACTGTGGCAGGAATTATCCAAAGAGGCTTGAGGCACAAATACCGTTTGCCGACACTGGGCCTCGGCATAACGAGTACATAGACTAATGCTTGTGTGTGTGTGTTTGTGTGAGTGTCTCACTATATCCTCTTCGGCTATAGAAGCGGCGACAAACTAAAAAACCGAAAGGCGATCAGGCCAATCAATCAGCACAATTAACCATTTGGCTTTTTCAGTTGTGCATGCGCCTCTTGTATCAACTCCCCGCGCTGGAGCCGAAGATAATTACTTCCTGAAAAACAATGGAAGACGCAGAGCTAGCTGCCCTGTTTCGTCAATTCTTAATTTTCCAGTGAATTCCGAAAAGCTGCGTGCTGCGACCAATGCCATTCTCGCGATCACGCTCTTTAATATTTGATTCGGATGTAGCTTTAAGCCAATTCTGCAGGAAGATCGGACTTTCTTCTTGTTACTTCTGAGGTGAGGAAGCCCAATCACGCGGCGGAGTATACTGAACGAACTCAGGCAATGCAATACTTCGTTATTAATAAATGGAGATAAATTTCCAACTGCTTCGGTGGTCGAACGTAAATCAATCCGTCGCAGTGCTGCCAAATGCTACTGACTGTTCTTTGTACTGAAGCATGTAAAGTTTGTAGTAAATCTCACGCCGAGCCAGTAGTGCCTGATGGCTTCCCATCTCGCGAATTTCGCCTTTGTGCATCACAATTATTTTATCGGCGCGCTGAATTGTCGAAAGGCGATGGGCGATGATGATCGAAGTTCTGCCTGTCATCACCCTCTCAATAGCCTGCTGAATCAACTGCTCTGTTTCAGTGTCAATGCTGGAAGTCGCCTCGTCCAGCACCAATATGCGCGGGTCGAAGGCCAATGCTCTGGCAAAAGAAATCAATTGTTTCTGTCCGACCGAAAAGCCCGCGCCGCGTTCGCGAACGATGGTTGCATAACGCTCGGGTAATCTTTCGACAAAGCCAGCCGCTCGAACTTCCCTTCCCGCCCATTCAATTCGGTCATCACTAATCTTCTCATTCCCGAGCCGTATATTGCTGGCGATGTCGCCGGAAAATAGAAAAACATCCTGTAAGACGACGGCGAAATTCTCCCGCAACTTCCTTAAATCCCAATCGCGAATGTTCACACCGTCCAGCAAAATCTCTCCGCGCTGAATGTCGTAAAATCTCATCAGCAAATTGGTGATGGTGGTTTTGCCAGAGCCTGTATGACCGACAAAAGCTATGGACTCTCCCGGCTCAACCGTGAACGAGACATCCTTCAAAACCCAGTCTTCATTTTTATATGCGAACCAAACGTTGCGAAACTCAATCGGTCCTGCTTTGCCGACTAATGCGGGCAGTTTGGGAATTTCCGGCGATTCAATTTTGTCAGGCGTATCCAGCAATTTGAAGACTCGTTCGCTGGCGACGACCGCAGCCTGAAAAACATTGTATTTGTCGCTGATGTCCTGAATCGGTTGCCACAACCTTTGAGTGTATTGCAGAAACGCGACCAGCGTTCCGACGGTAATGGCGTTTTGAATCACCTGCCCTCCGCCGTACCAGACAATCGCTGCTATCCCGATGGCCGAAATCAAATTCACCATCGGATAAAAGACCGCGTAATAAAAGATCGTGTCCAGATTCGCCTGCTTATGCGCCGCGTTGATTTCTGAAAACTGCTGAAATGCTTTCTCTTCACGGTTGAAAAGCTGAACCACCTGAGCGCCGGAAATATGCTCCTGAGTGAAGGCATTCAGCCGGGCAATTTTCGTGCGGACTTGTCTGAAACCCTCTCGCGCTCCTCGCCGAAACCACATCGTCGCAGCCCACAACAAAGGCACGACCATCAGCGAAACCAGCGCCAACTTCCAGTTGAAATAAAACATCATGCCCAGCGCGCCCGCTATCAGCACAATGTCGCCCAGAACTTCGACCAGACCTGATGTGAACAATTCATTGAGCGAATCCACGTCGGTCGTCAACCTTGTGATCAATCGTCCGACCGGGTTGTTGTCGTAATAAGAGACTTCGATGGATTGCAGCTTGCCGAAAATCTGTTCGCGCAGGTCGTACATCACGCGCTGGCCAAGCGTGCTGAGCATCACATCCTGGAAGTAACCGACTCCGAGCGTCACCGCCAGCGAAATGATGTAAGCAATCGCCAGAAAGGTGATGCCGTCGAAAGCCGAGTCGAGCTTGATTGATCCATTGGCCGCCGGAGCGACGTAATCATCAATCGCCCACTTGGTCAGTAACGGCCCAATCTGCCGAATCAGATTCAGCACGGCTGTCAGCAACAAAGCGATGACGACCAGTCTCTTGTAAGGCGCAAGATAACGAATCAATCGCCGCGCAACCTTGGCATCGTATATCTTCCCCAGTTGTTCTTCTTCGTGATGACTAGACATCTACTCAATCCTTACTTACCACTTAGCCCTTCGGCGAACTTTTCAAAAAGCTCTTCCATGTCTGCGGTCAGCAAAGCGCGCCAGGTCGAACCGCTTTTCTTCAGGCTAATCAACTCGACCTGACTGACTTCAGCATCCGCCAGCTTGAGTTGTGAGCGATAAACTATGTGAAACAATTCCTGGCCCTCTCCAACCTGTCCCAGAATTGTATTAGTCGAAGACCCAAGAGCCGTCTTCAACTCAGGCACTGCGCTGGCGATAAAATCCATCAACCTTTCAAAGATCGCCGCATCGCTCAATTTGTCAAAGTCCGCATTGCCCTTCAATCCGAAAATAGTTTTCGCCGCTCCTTCCGATTTGTCAGCTTTGATCACCGCGTCGAATGAACGCTTCATCGAAGCCAAAGCTTCAGGATGCATGTAGCTGGCGCATTTCGCCCAATCGCCCGCCTTCATTGCGGTGAAGTAGGCTTTGGCAACCGATTCTGGTGTTTCGGCAGACTGTGCCAGAACCGACGCAATCGAGACAAGCATCAGTGCGGCTGTAATGGCTGCTTTGGTAAAAGATGACCTCATTCATAACCTCCGGAAAATTTATCTTGAATCGTAACAATTTGTTATTCAGGTCGAGGCAAGCTCCTCTTCCAGCAATTGCCGCTCGTACAAGTCTGCGTACTCGCCGTCGAGTTTCATCAGTTCTTCGTGTGTGCCGAGTTCGACGATTCGCCCGTGATCCAGCACGCAAATCAAATCGGCGTCTTTGACGGTCGAAATTCTGTGAGCGACGATCAGCGTAGTGCAATTCCGCATCACTTCGCGCAGATGCGAGAGGATTTTTTCTTCAGTGTATGTGTCAACCGCCGAAAGCGAATCGTCCAGAATCAAAATCTGCGGCTGGCGAATGACAGCGCGAGCGATTGCTGTTCGCTGCTTCTGTCCGCCGGAAAGCGTGATGCCGCGTTCACCCAAAATGGTTTCGTATTTGAGCGGAAAATCTTTCACGTCGTCGGCCAGACCGGCGGCTTCCGCAGCCCATTCGACCTTTGATACTTCGGCGGATTTGACGCCGAACTTGATGTTTTCTCCCAAAGTTTCGCTGAAAAGAAATGTTTCCTGTGGCACGTAGCCAATGTTTTCGCGCAAAGCTTTCAGCGGGATTTCGCGGATTGGCCTGCCGTCAATCAAAACCATTCCTGGTTCTGCGTCCAGCAACCGCGGGACAAGATTCATCAGCGTGGATTTGCCCGAACCCGTTCGTCCAATGAAGGCGACAGTCTGACCAGGCTCAATCGTCAAATTGATGTTTTGCAAAACCTCAGGCGAAATCGCCGAATAGCGAAATGACAGATTGCGGAACTCGATTCTGCCTTGAAGTTTTGTCTCCGCTTCCTGACGCTCTGGATACTGTGTCGGAGCGTCGGCAATCGCCGGTTCGACGGCCATGATTTCGTGCATGCGTTTCAAGCTGGCGGTTCCGCGTTGAACCAGATTGGTCACATAACCCATGGCAATCAGCGGCCAGATCAATTGTTCCAGATAAAGATTGAAGGCCGCGAATTCGCCAAGCGTCATACGCCCCTGAGCCGTTTCGCGTCCGCCGACAAAAATAATCGCCGCAAAACCCAACCCGATGAAAAACTGCATCAGCGGGCGAAAGACCGCCGCCAGTTTGACCAGACTGATGTTGCGATCAACGTATTCCTGATTCAGCCGGGCAAACTCTCGCTTTTCCGATTCTTCCTGAGCGTAAGCGCGAACGACTCTGACACCGGTCAGGTTTTCCTGCGCGCGAGCGGTGATGTCGGAAAAGAACTCCTGAATTTTCTCGAAGCGAACGTGAATCTGATGGCCGAAGTATTTCACCGTCAACGACACCAGCGGCATTGTCAGCAACAATATGGTCGTCAACTTGACGCTGATCTGAAACATCAGCGGCAAAATAATCAGTACGCGAAACAGAGTTTGTTCGCCGTACATTATGGCCGGACCGACAATCTGACGAACCGCGCTGAGGTCGTTTGTCGCCCGCGCCATCAAATCGCCGGTTCGCTGCTGCTGGAAAAACTGTAGCGGAAGTTTTTGCAGATGGCCGTAAAAATCCTGCCGCAAGTCGTATTCGATAAAGCGCGACATATTGATCAACGTCCGTCGCTGGAAATATAGAAAGATACCGCTGATGATGCTGGCGCCGACGATGAAGGCAACTGAGCGCATCAGTTTTTCGTAGCTCAAGTCTCCGGCTTTCAGATCGTCAATCGCATGACCGACATATCGTGGCACGACAACGCCGAAGGTCACTGAAAACAGCACGAAGACGGTTCCGGTAACCAATTGCCAGCGGTATTGTTTCAAACGGAAAATCAGCCAGGCGCGGCCAGAAGCAAATTGGATTTGATCGCTCATTGGGCTGGCATTCTACTGTCCGCAACGAAGCTTCTCAACTTGCAAAATATTGATTAAACCCGGAATCGGTATGCTTGGCCGCAACAACTGTCCGAACTTTGCAGCAGCAGAAGCGTGATTAACGAGTGCTACTCAAAACTCAAAAATTCTTTTCAACGATTTCCCGTTCGCCGCTGTAGAGGGTTACAGAGCAAGCGAGGAGGAAGTTTCCTGGAACAGCTTTAACGCCGTGCCAAATGCCGATATGGAGATGGACGTTGCACTGATGGCTGATCAAGCGCGATTTGATGAACGAGCGGCGACGCCCGCGCCGGAATCTCGTCCACTCGATCTGTGGATTTCGCGCGCTTTGAACGGCGACCTGACAGCCTTCGATCAAATCATGGTCGCGCATCAGCAACGAGTGATCGGCCTTGCCTGGCGCATGCTGGGAAATTCCGAAGATGCGCGCGATGCGGCGCAGGAAACTTTTCTGCGAGTTTACAAATACCTGCACAAATTCGATCCGGCGCAGGATTTCGCCGGGTGGATTTACCGCATCGCCGTCAATGTCTGTCACGATCTGGCTCGCAAACGCGGACGCGGAAATCCCGTTTCGCTCGACGCTGAGATTGAGGCTGGAAGATTCGCCGAACCCAGCCCTCACAATACTGAGAGATCGGCGATGCACGCGCAGGAAGGAAGGATAATCGCCCGCGCTCTGGCTTCATTGCCGGAAAAAGAGCGTGCGGCGATTGTCCTGCGCGATCTGGAAGGATTGCCGACTGAAGAAGTCGCGCGGATTTTAGGCTCAACCCCCACAACCGTCAGGTCACAGATCAGCATGGCGCGAACCCGAATCAAAAAGTTTCGCGACCGCTGGATCAGTAACACGACACACAGGGAGCGGCTACTGACTGACAAGCGAGGCCCCAAATGAGATGCGAACTATCTGAAAAATTGATTCCTCTTTACGTCGGCGGAGACCTGGAACCGGATGAATCGGACGATCTGCGCCTTCACCTGGAAAGCTGCGAAACCTGCAATCGTCTGGCTGAAGATTTTCAGTCGAGCCGAGACTGGATGACCATTGCTTCCCTGCCCGAATTTGACGAAGCGTCCTTTGCCAATTTGCGCGCGTCGGTGCTGAGCCGAATCGAACATCAGCAGCCATCATCGAGTTGGTTCAACTGGCTTATGCCGAAATGGAATCCGCAATTTGTTCTGGCGTCTTCTGTGGCCGCGTTGGTTGTAATGACCGGAATAGCTTTAGCGGTTTATCTGAGTCAATCGCCCACTTCAAAACCCGGCGAAGATGTCGCCGTCGAACGTGGGATCAGTACCGCGACCGGTAGGCAGCGAGTAACACCTCACTCAGTGCAACCGGCGATCAAAAATGTCGTTCCCGGTTCTCAGAGTTCACGGCGATCAAATCGCGTGAAGGTTGAAACGTCATCATTGCCGCCCGAAGCTTTCCAGAACGACCCTTTCGGACAACCGCTGGAAGAACCGCAACAGATAGATGATTCGGCGAATCTGGCTGAAGCTGCGCCGACAGAACAGACAGAAAAAGAAATGCTGCGAATCGAGCTTCAAACCGCAGACCCGAACATTCGCATCATCTGGTTCGCGCCGAAATCGGATAGCACAAGTTCCAAAACGAAATGAACCTCAGACTGGAGAAGATTATGTTGACGAAAACCATCAGGCTTTTATTTACCTCGCTGCTCGTTTGTTTGCTAGGCACAGTTTCGCTGGCTCAGCAGAACAACCAACAAGCGAATACCAAAGAACCTCAATACGTGGATTTCACCGGCTTCAAAGGCAAGATCATCGAAGTCAAGAATCGCGACCCGCGCTCACTGATTCCGATAGTCGCTCCGCTCGGCAGCGGATTCAAAGGGGCGGAGTTAAAAGCGAATTGGGATTTCAAGACAATTACCATACGCGATTTCCCTGAGAATATTGCGGCGATTGAAGAGGCAATTAAGCGATTGGACGTGCCTCTGCCGCCCCAACCGGCTGCTGCAGTCGAACCGCGCAAACCGGATCCGGATGTAGAAATTTATGGTTATGTTTTGATTGCTTCTCAAGACGATGAGTCAGGCAGTAACTATCCGAAACCAATTGAGGACGTGGTCAAACAGCTTCAGGCAAACCTTAGCTTCAAAAACTATCGCTTGCTGACTTCAATCGTTCAGCGAACCAGATTAGGAGGTAATGTGTCCAGCGCTGGCACTGCCGCTCTTCCTGATAAATCGCTTGTGGCTAACTATGAATTTAATATCCAAAGAATATATTCAGAAAATGAGGCAGGTAATGTTTCTGCGTTAATTTTCAATGGTCTCGATTTAAGGTTTAACGGGCAGAATTCGCCGGAGGGGCAAAATCCGGGCAGCGCACGACTTCAAACTGGTTTGAAACTTCGCGACGGCGAAAAGGTTGTTGTCGGCACAGCCAGTTTGCGCGACAAAGCTTTGGTGCTGATTCTGACGACGAAGATACTCAAATAGCTCCGCAATCTACCTCCACCCAAACCAAACACACAAAAGCGGGGCGGACAATGTATCCGTCCCGCATTTTCATCTGGGAACGCACGATCTGGGAACGCACGCGCCCTCGCGTGCCAGTCTTTCATTAAGGGCGCA
>CAYRQB010000009.1:0-21024 GCA_964426025.1 uncultured Heliomicrobium sp. | reverse complement strand
CGCACGATCTGGGAACGCACGCGCCCTCGCGTGCCAGTCTTTCATTAAGGGCGCATTGGTGAGAAATGGGCGAATTACCGAGACCGCACGCGAGGGCGCGTGCGATCCATCCCTACAGCAAAAATCCCAGATTGATTCGATTGAAGCGGTTGATGTTCGGCAACACGCCGGGCAAATCGCCGGCGTTGACTCCGAACCACAAAGCCATAGTCGCCGCGTATTCGTCGCTGGCGATGGTTGGAATCCAGCGTCCGTCGGTGATGTCGTCCGGCCCGTTGATTTGATGGATGGGAATCTGTCCGTAAATTTCTCCGCCTTTGACTGCACCGCCCATCACAAACTGATGATTGCCCCATCCGTGATCGGAGCCTTTGCCGTTGGTTTTGTAAGTTCGCCCGAAATCCGATTGAGTGAAGGTCGTCACTTTGTCCGCCACGCCAAGTTCGACCGTCGCGTCGTAAAAAGCTTTCATCGCCTCGCTCAATTGCCGCAGCAAAGTCGCGTGCGTAACCGGTTGTTCGCCGTGAGTGTCGAAGCCCTGCAAGTCGCAGAAAAAGATTTGCCGCCTGACGCCCAAAGCCGAGCGCACGGAAATCAGTTTGGCAACCATCTTCAGTTGCTCGGCCAGCGTGTTCTGACTGGGGAATGCGGTCGTCAGTTGCGCGGCCTGTTGCAGTATGCCGCTCATCTTCTTTTCGTTTTCGATGGCCCGTTTGAAAGTTTCACTGTAAGTCTTCTCGAACAGATTGCCGTACTGCGCTTCGAGCATCGTCTTGGTGACGATGGTTTCCGGATTGCCCCAGGCTTCGTTGTAATACCAGAGCGAGATAACGCCTTGCGGCGAAACCATGTACGGAAAAATCTGATCGCCGACCTGAAACAGATTGCTTCCGGCCAGCGAGATGGACATAGAAACCTGAGCGTTCGGATTTTGAGCGTTGACGGCGTCGGCCAGACGGCCTCCCCAACCGGTGCGCGGAATTTGATCCGACCACGAAGTATGCCAATGCGCTTGCTGGTCGGCGTGCGAAAACAATTGAGGCGGAATCGGAACCGATCCTTTGAAAAGCTTTTCGCGAGTAGTCGGAGCCAGCAGGATTCCTGTGTTGGCGACAATCGCCAGTTTCTTTTGCGCGAACAGAGTTTGCATCTCAGGCCAGCTTGGATGAAATCCCCATTCGCGTCCGTCTGTCGTTGTCGGCGAAACCGGCAGCAGTTGATCGCGCTGGATGGCCAGTATGCGACGCCCGTTGGCGTATGAGTTGTATTCGTTCTGGCCGCGCGGAATCAGCGTGTTGTCGCCGTCGTTGCCGCCGTAAAGAAAGATGCAGACCAGCGCCTTGTAATCATTTTGCATCGCCGTCGGCGAAGTCATCGCGGCAATGCGGTTCAAACCACCAAGCACTGAAGACGCTGCGGCGGCTCCGAATACTGAGCAAAGAAAATCTCTTCTATTCATAATTTCCTTCCTGGAACTCCCGCTTATTTCTGAACCACGTAATCCGGCGAAGTCAGAATCAAATGCAGAGCCATCGTCACACGCTTGACGGGTTCGTTTGCATTCATGCGATTCAATTCGCTGACCAGTTTTGTCTTCAACGCCGATGACATTCCGCCGGTGGTCAAAATCAGATCGAAGCGATCAATCAACTGTGGCGGATCGGTCGCCAGAAAAGTAAATTCGGAATAATTGGGCGTCAGTGGTTTCGTCTGTTCCCATTTGAAACCGTCGCGCACTACGTAATGGAAAAAGTCTGAAATGCCTATGATCGAAGTTTCGTTCGTGATCTGGAATTCGGGCGAATGCAATCCGGCGGAAGCCAGATGTCCCGGATGACTGTATGTCGGTTCGAAGAAATTGAAGACCGTCGGCGAACGCATGGGGTTCTGTCCGATGGCGTGTTCGGGACTGTCCATCCAGTAAATCGGGAAAGTTCCGCACGGACAGGAGTAATTGCCGACGCGCATCAGATGAGCGAAGCGCACCACAGGCTCGCGCATTTTGCCAAAGCCCTGATTGGCGATGACGTCCGGACTGCGAGCTTCGTAATCCAGCAGAATGGCGCGAATGACCGCTTTCATATCTCCGCGCACTCCGCTGCCGTTGTCATTGAATTTTTGCGCCACGCGGTAAACGTAACCGGGGCTTGGATTGCTGGTCACCAGCCGTTGAATCAATTGCCGCGCAATGAATGGCCCGACGTTCGGATGATTGAAAATGTTATCGAGCGCGTCTTTCAAATCTTTTTCCGGCGTTTGATTTGCTGGCAATGTCACGCCGTCCAAAAGCTTTTTCGATAGCGTCGAATGATGATTCGGCCAGACCTGCATCGGCACTCGCCAATACTGCGTGCCGTTTCGGTAAGCGTTCGGATAAAGCCAGTTTTGTTCGGTCTTCGCAAACCAGCCGTAACTCCATCCGGTGAAAACGTGGGCGAAGCCTTTGACGACTTCGTTGTCATAAGTGGCAATCGGCAATCCGTTTTCATCCAGCATCAGCGAACCGTCAGGATGCAACTTGTACAAACCGATTGAAAACAATTGCAGGATTTCTCGCGCGTAATTTTCATTCGGATTGCGTCCGGTCGCGGGGTCTTCCTTGTCGTTTTGCAGATGATCCAAATAACGCCCCATCGCCGGGCTGAGCGTCACGTCTTCCAGCAATTGCCG
This sequence comes from uncultured Heliomicrobium sp., assembly GCA_964426025.1. Classification (GTDB taxonomy): domain Bacteria; phylum Acidobacteriota; class Blastocatellia; order RBC074; family RBC074; genus RBC074. The sequence goes on along the minus strand of CAYRQB010000009.1, from coordinate 18,354 downwards.
GAAATTGCCGAAGGCGTTTTTGCCCAGCAAATCCAGATAACCCGCCAACGCGAAAGGTTCGGCATCCAGATTCGACCGGAACGACACAACCAGAATTTGCTGAAGCGCGAAAACCACTCGCTGGCGCAATTGATCCTGTGCGGTGACGGCCTGCTTCCAGAACGATTCCATCATCTCCTGTTGGTAATAATCAGTTCTCGTTCCGATGGTCGCGTCCAGATAAGCCAGATGCGCGGTTTGCTGAGCGGCGAATTGTTCGTTCAGCCAGGTGTTATATCCTTTGGTTTGCAGCGCGGTGATTTCGGCGTATTTGGGACCGAAAGTCGCTTGAGTCAGGAATCGCGAGGCGTCGCGCAGAGTCGGCGTTCCGCTTGGCAATGGCGGCGGAGCGGCGGGCGGCGAAAAGTTCTGCGATCCGTTGATCAAACCGAAATGGCCGCGAATTTCTCCCGACGGATAACGCGACGAATGAATGTTCAGATACAACCTGCCGGATTTCAGCGCGGCGATGATTTGCGGGACGGTCGTCGCTCCGACGGTGGCGAATTGCCAGACATAAGAACCGTCCGTCAGTTTCGGCGAAGTGTCCAGATCGAAAAGTATGTTGCCGTTCTGTCCGGGATCAGCCGGGCCGTGTATGTGCGCGCTGGTTTCCGGCGTTGTCAGGTTTGAATAGGTGAATTTCAAGACGGCGGATTTCTCGTCTCCGGCCAATCGCAGCGTCGCGTAACCTGAAGCGGGCGAAAGCGCGCTGCCTTCTGCGCGGAGCGAAGCCATGTACATCGTGTCTGTCAACACAGGCTGTTTCAGCGCAATGCGAACGGCGTTCGATTGTTTGCCTTCGACGGTAATGATGACGTCGTGTTCGCCGCCGGGCAGAGTTCGCGGAATGCGCAAATTGACCTGATCCAATCCGGCGAAATCGCCCTGCGATCCGGCGTAAATCACTTCGGCGCTCGCTCCGCCAATGGTCGCGCTGACCATCGCCAAATCCTTGCGACTGCGAAATCCCGTGCCGTAAAGAATCAGGAAAACCTGATCGGTCGCCGGTCCAAGATCAATCGCAATCGGGACGAATTTGTTTTGCGCCTGATCGAAACTTCCGACCGGTTCGTAGCTTTGCTGGTTGTTTTGTTTGATGCGAAAAGCCTGAGCCGCCGCCAATCCGCGTCCGCTGGAATCTGCGGCAAACAGCGACGGAGCGACCGAAGTCATCGCCACGGTTCCGCTGGCGACGGTCGAATTGTTCTTTGTCACTGTGAATGTCGCCGAGCCGTTGGCCGTCCCCGCCGGAATCTGAAAATTGATCTGAGTCGGCGAAACGAAAAAGAGCGGCGCGAAACGTTCGACATTCATGCTGTCGCGAACTTTGACGCTGGTTCCGCCAAGCGCGGTCGGCAACGGAACTGAAGAGGCGATGACTATTCCATCAGCCAGGTTGCTGCCAAAACCGACGGCAATTTGTTCGGCGGCCAGCGCATCGCCTTTGTAACTGGCGGCGGAAACCACTGCCAGGGAATTCTGCGCCCGCACTTGTTTTACCTGCTCGGCAAAAAGCATTGCCGAAATGATCAATACTGCCGACAGCGCCAACCTTGTTGCGGGAAATGAAGATTCAATAAATCGTTTTCTGTTGAACATCTATGCCATTCCTTGTTCGCCAAAAAAGTAAGCGGTTTTTGAATACAGCTTCAGGTATGGGGGATTTCGCTTTTTCCGGCTGCGCCGAAATCACATTTGCAAAGGGGTTTTGTCATTAACAGCGAGGGAGCAATCAAAAAAGTTGATTGCTCTTGAGACAGCAGGATTATAGGTAAATGACTCTGCCGCGACAATCGTCATTCGGCAACCTCAGGAAGCCAATCATTTTCAGTCTCAGAGGCTCTGAGCACAAAATTTTATCTGAGAGAAAAAACACCGTGGATATTCGCAGCCCTCGCTTTGCGTCATTTGCGCGCTGAGGTTATAAATCGTCTCGCACAATCACAGACAATTCATAACTCAATAAAGAGAGGCTGTCCCGAAAAATGAAAGCAACGCTGATTCACGCCGTCACATTGCTGTCGGCAGTTTTTTTCCTTTGCTGTCTGACTTCCGCAAACGCGCTTGCTCAGAACGCAACGCAACCGGCGTCAATGCCTTTGTGGCCTGCTGGCGCTCCCGGCGCGAAAGGCTCTGCGCCCGAAGACATCCCCAGCATACAGCTTTACGCGGCGCCCGCCGACAAAGCTTCTGGCGCGGCTATCGTGGTTTGTCCCGGCGGAGGTTATGGCGCGCTCGCTCCGCACGAAGGGCACGATGTCGCCGTCTGGCTCAACAGCATTGGCGTGACCGCCGTCGTTCTGAAATACAGGCTTGGCCGGTACGGTTATCGCCATCCGGCAATGCTCAACGACGCTCAACGGGCAATCCGCACCACACGAGCCAAAGCCGCAGAATGGAAAATTGATCCCGCGCGAATCGGCATCATGGGCTTTTCCGCCGGAGGTCATCTGACTTCGACCGCCGCCACGCATTTTGATGCGGGCGATCCTAACGCCAGCGATCCCATCGAAAGACAAAGCAGCCGCCCAGACGTGGCGATTCTGTGTTACGCGGTCATCACCATGACCGGTCCGTTCACTCACGCCGGTTCACGCAAAAACCTGCTCGGCGACAATCCGCCGCAGGATTTGATTGACCTGCTTTCAAACGAAAAACAGGTGACGGACAAAACTCCGCCGACCTTTCTGTTCCACACCGAAGACGACAAAGGCGTCCCGGTTGAAAACAGTCTGCAATTTGCGGCGGCTTTGCGAAAAGCCAAGGTTCCGTACGAACTGCACGTTTACGAAACCGGCCGTCACGGCGTCGGCCTGGCCAAAGACAATCCCGCGCTGAGCACCTGGCCGAAGCTGTTGGAAAACTGGCTGCGCGCTCGCAAATTCATTGGGTAGGAGTAGGGCAACCTGCCGAGGTTGCCCTGCTTGCTTCAAAGACGTCTTTCCAGAACACAAGGCAACTTCGGCAGGTTGCCCTGCTTTATTCAAGGAGAAACCATGGAACAACCGATTCACGAAGAACTGGCCGGGCTGATTTCGCCAACAACTGAAGTCACGCGGCGAAGGTTTGTCGTCACCTCGCTCGCTGGAGGATTTGCTCTGGCGGTTCAACCTATTCAGGCGCAAACGCAAATCACCACAGACACCAACGGCCTGATTGCCGGTGAAGTCAAAATCGCAGTCAAAGACGGCGAGATTCCGGCTTACCGCGCGATGCCGGCCAAAGGCAAAAACTTTCCTGTCGCGTTGGTCGTGCAGGAAATTTTCGGCGTTCACGAACACATCAAAGACATCTGCCGCCGATTCGCCAAAGCCGGTTATCTGGCCATTGCGCCGGAAATGTACGCGCGGCAAGGTGACGTTTCCAAAATGACCAACATCAACGAAATCATTCAAAAGGTCGTTTCCAAAGTTCCGGATGCGCAGGTCATGTCCGACCTTGACGCCGCCGTCGCCTGGGCGAAAAAGAACAATGGCAACACCGCCAAGCTCGGCATCACAGGTTTTTGCTGGGGCGGACGCATCGTCTGGTTGTACGCGGCTCACAACCCTAATCTGAAAGCGGGCGCGGCGTGGTATGGCCGATTGGTCGGAACGACGGATGAATTGCATCCGAAAAACCCGATTGATCTGGTCAAGGATTTGAAGGCTCCCGTGTTGGGTCTTTACGGAGGCAAGGACGGCGGCATTCCAAACGACACCGTCGAACAAATGAGGAAAGCTCTGAAAGACGCGGGCAAACCTTCAGAGATCATTCTTTATGCCAACGCGCAGCATGGCTTCCATGCCGATTATCGTCCCAGCTACAACAAAGAGGACGCTCAGGACGGTTGGGCGAAACTGTTGGCGTGGTTCAAAAAGAACGGCGCAGCCTAACCGATTGCGGAATGCGGATTGAGGATTGCGGATTCGGCGTTGTTCGATTCCATAATTTCAACTCCGCATTCCGCACTCCACAATCCACACTCAAATATGACTTACGCATACAAACTCACAGGCGCACATCCGATTAAACTTCGTGACTTCGATCCGCAAGACGACCGCGGATTGAAACGCGAAGACGGCGAAAAGAAACTGGCCAAGCTCAGCGATGAATTGACGCGATTGCAGGAACTGCTTTACGCCGCAGGCCAGCATTCGGTACTGATCGTTCTGCAAGGCCGCGACACTTCAGGCAAAGACGGCACGATCAAAACCGTCATGGGGCCGTTGAATTCGCTGGGCTGTCAGGTGGCGTCGTTCAAGGTTCCGACCGCGGAAGAACTGGCCCACGATTTTCTATGGCGCATTCACCAACAGACGCCCGGCAAAGGTGAAATCACCATCTTCAACCGTTCGCATTACGAAGACGTGCTGGTCGTACGGGTTCACAAAATCGTGCCCGACAAAATCTGGCGCTCGCGTTTCGATCACATCAACGATTTTGAAAAACTGCTGGCCGAATCGAACACTATCGTCCTGAAGTTTTACTTGCACATCAGCAAGGAAGAACAGGAAGAACGATTGCTGGAACGCGAACAGGACGCGACAAAATACTGGAAGTTGTCGGCGGGCGATTGGAATGAGCGCGAGCATTGGAACGATTACACGCGCGCTTACGAAGACGTGTTGAACCGTTGCAGCGCGCCGCACGCTCCGTGGTTCATCGTTCCCGCCAACAAAAAATGGTTTAGGAATCTGGCCGTCGCCGATGCGGTCGTCAAAGCTCTGAAGCCTTACGAAAAACAGTGGATGAACCGAATGGAAGAAATCGGCAAAAAAGCGAAAGCGGAAATCGAAGAGTTCAGGCAAAGACGCTGATATAGCTTTTAAGAAAATAACTTCCCGCGAATCACGCGGATTACGCGAATGAAAAGGATTTTTTACCGGTTTGAGAGCCCGCTATCTTATTGGCCAGGTTAAAGCTATTGAATAGCTTTTTCCAAAGTATCTGCGCTCATTCGCGTCATCCGCGGGAAAAACATTTTCTTGAACTCTATAGATTCGCGACTGAAATTAGCCATTAACCATCATCGAATTGCAATTACCGCTCAGGCAAGATTGATTCTTTCCCTGACTGATAATTGGTAATGGGCAATGGTTAATGGCTAATTTCTCTTTTGGGTTATTTCGGCACTTTGGCCCAGTCGGTCAAAAACTGGTTCAACACGATGTCGGTCAACGGGTGATTGTAAAGCTGATCCAGAATGTCGAAAGCCGCAGTGCAAACGTCGGCTCCGGCGATTGCCGATTCCAGCACGTGAGTAGGATGGCGCATTGCCGCCGCGATGATTTCGGTTTCAAAACCGTAATTGTCGTAAATCATCCTGATCTGTTCGACCAAATCCATGCCGACGTGACCGACCGCGTCAAGCCGTCCGACAAACGGGCTGACGTAAGTTGCGCCAACTTTCGCCGCCAGCAGCGCCTGCAATGGCGAAAAGGTGACGGTGACGTTGGTATTGATGCCTTCGGCGCTCAGCGCCTTGACCGCTTTCAATCCTTCTTTGATCAGCGGAACCTTGACGACCACGTTTTCGCCAAGCTTAGCCAGTTCACGGCCTTCGGCGATGATTTCCGGCGCGGTCAAACTGACTGTTTCCAGACTGACCGGGCCGTCAACGATTTCCAGAATGTCTGCGAAAACATCCATCGCCTTGCGTCCGGTTTTGGCGACGTGCGAAGGATTGGTCGTCACGCCGTCAATGATTCCCCAACTCCAAGCCTCTCGGACTTGATCTGCGTCTGCTGTATCAAGAAATAACTTCATAATTCATCCTCAGAAAAGTAGAGCAGGCTTCGGCCTGTTCACGATTTGAACAGGCCGAAGCCCGTTCCACATCAGTCATTGTTTTGGTCTACTGAAATTCGCGAAGTATCTGGCAGCGCCGCCCGTCAGCACCGCCGCCACATCGCGGCAAACGGCTGTGACGACTCGTCGCTGGCCTTCTTCGGTGAAAGCGCCGATGTGCGGCATCAGGATGACGTTTTCCATTTCGGCCAGCGCGCTCGGGTCGGGCGGTTCTTTCTCGCGAACGTCCAGCGCGGCTCCGGCGATTTTCTTTTCCTGCAAAGCGCGAATCAGTCCGGCTTCGTCAACGACTTCGCCGCGCGAAGTGTTGATGAAGAACGCGCCCGGTTTCATCTGACAAAACTGTTCGTAGCTGAACAACCGCAAAGTTTCAGCCGTCGCGGGCAAATGGCAAGAGACGAAATCGCTTTCGCGCAAAACTTCTTCCAACGTCGTCATTCGCGCGCGAAGCTCCATCGCTTTCAAACTCTCGCCGTCAACGAATGGATCGTAAGCGATGATGTCCATTCCCAAAGCTCGCGCTTTGCCTGCGGTCGAAGCGCCGATTCGTCCAAGTCCGACCAGTCCAATCGTCTTGCCCAGAATTTCAACTCCGGTAAATTTCTGTCGCTTCCAGCCTCCGGCTTTCGTGTCTGCATCGCCCGCCGGAATCATTCTTGCCAACGAAAGCACCAGGCCGATGGCGAGTTCGGCGACGGAATTTGAATTCTGTTCCGGCGTGAAAGCGACGACGATGCCGCGCTCGGTTGCCGCCGTCAGATCAACGTTGTCCAGACCTACGCCAGCGCGTCCGATGACTTCCAGCTTCGTGGCTTGGGCAATCAGCTCACGTGTGACTTTCGTCTGATTGCGAACGATCAACGCGCGGAAGTCAGGAATCATCGCCGCCAACCGCTCCGGCTCTTTCCACAAATCCGGCTCGAAGACGGCATGGAAATATTGCCGCAGCTTGTCCATCTCTTCGCCGATGATGTTTTCAGTAATCAGAACGTCAGGCATAACACCTCAGTCAAGGTTGATATTTCGCGAACGCCCGGCCAGCAGCCACAAAACCGCCACGCCAGCGGCAGGCATCAGCGCGGCGATGAAAAAGACAGGTTTGAATGAAACCTTATCCACCAGCCATCCGGTCAGCAGCGGGAAAAGCGTTCCGCTTAAACCTCCGGCAATTCCGGTCAATGCGGTCACGCGCGCCGTCGCCGAATTTGGAATCAGGTCGGTGATGGCAGCGAACATATTTCCAGACAGCGCGTAATGCCCCAGGTAAACAGCGCAGAGCGCCGCGCCCCAGATGAGCGGAGCGTTTGCCAAAACAACCACCACGCTCAATGCGCACAAAGCTGCGCCACCCCACATGACGATTTTGCGCGCGGCGATCACGCTGAAACCGCGACTGATCAAACGGCCTGTAAACCATCCGCCGCCGATGCTGCCCACATCGCCGAAGACAGGCGGCAGCGCGGCCACAAAGCCGATTGCCGCCAGCGTCATTCCGCGCGAACGATATAAATATTCCGGCAGCCAGAACAGATAAAACTGAATTACCGGTCCGACCAAAAACCGGCACAGCATCAATCCCCAGGTTTGCGGCAGACGCAAAAGTTGCAGGCTGGTCGGCCCCTCGCCTGTTTCTTCCGTTCGCCCGCTGTTGATGTATAGGCGCTCGGCTTCGGTCAATTGATCATGCTCTTCAGGCGGACGATAAAACCTGCGCCAGAAAAAGACCCAGAGCATGCCGATCACGCTGGGAATCAGAAACGCCGCTTTCCATCCCAATCGCAGAGTGATGAAAACAATCAGCGGCGGCGTGATCATTCCGGCGATCAGGGAAGCGCCATTGAAAATGCCGATTGCAAACGCGCGCTCTTTTGGTGGAAACCATTGGCCGACAACCTTGACTCCGCCTGAATAGTTCCCGCATTCGCCGGTTCCCATCCAGAAACGGAGCGCGCTGAATTGCCATTTCGATTGACCAAAAGCGTGAAGCGCATTGGCGATTGACCACCAAATGACTGCGAACGAAAGCCCGAAACGCGGCCCTCGGCGATCCATCAACCAGCCCATCGGAAATTCGCCGATCATCATTCCGAAAACGAAGGACGAAACGATGAAACCGTAATCCTGATTCGACAGTTTGAATGAATCGCGCAAAACCGGAGCGACGAATGACAGCGTCAGCCGGTCAACAAAGTTGATGACCGTTACGAAGAACAGTAGGCCTAGAATCCACCATCGCACCTGGCGGTGAAGCGGCGGCATTGCGTCTGTTTGCGTCCTGACAATTTCGGCAGCAGATTCGGCCATTGGCTTTCTCCGGTGCGGTCAAACAGTCCCGCCGCACGATTCTCTACTTCGCCTCTTTCAAACCGTAAGCTTCCAGATACTTGACGCCAGTGCCGGTGTTGAACAGCACTATGCGTTCGCTGGCGTTGACCTGACCGTTGGCCAACAGCTTTTTCAATCCTGAAAAACAAGCCGCGCCTTCAGGAGCGCAGAACAATCCTTCAGCCGCGCCGACGACTTTGGTGTCTGCAATCATTTCTTCATCGGTGACGGCGACGGCTCCGCCTCCGCTGCGTCGCAGAATGTCCAGCATGATGAAATCGCCGATAGCTTTCGGAACACGCAAGCCAGAAGCCGCCGTGTGAGCGTTCTCGAATTCCGGCGCTTCGTCCCAACCGTTTTCAAAGGCGCGAACAATCGGCGCGCATCCGGCGGCCTGAATCGAATACATCTTCGGACGCTTCGATCCGATCCAGCCCATCTCTTCCATTTCGTCGAAGGCTTTCCACATTCCGACCAAACCGGTTCCGCCGCCGGTCGGGTACAAAATCACGTCGGGCAATTGCCAGTTGAACTGTTCGGCCAGTTCGTAACCCATGGTTTTTTTGCCTTCGATGCGGTAAGGCTCTTTCAGCGTCGAAACGTCAAACCATCCTTCAGCTTCTTTTCGTTTGGCGATTTCGGCTCCGCAATCAGTGATCAATCCGTCAATCAATGTCACTTGCGCGCCAAGCTGCTGGCATTCAATGCGATTGGCCGCCGGAGTGTCGCGCGGCATGAACACGTAAGATTCCATTCCCGCCGCCGCCGCATAAGCAGACATCGCTCCACCGGCATTGCCCGCCGTCGGTATGGCGACTTTCCTGACGCCAAGTTCTTTCGCCATTGAAATCGCCGTCGTCTGGCCGCGAGCTTTGAACGATCCGGTCGGATTCGGCCCTTCATCCTTGATGAACAATTCCGGCAAGCCGAACTGCGCGCCCAATCGTTTGGCGTGCAACATCGGAGTCCAGCCTTCGCCCAGGCTGACAATGTTTTCGTCGCGCACGACCGGCAGAACTTCGCGATAACGCCAGAGCGAGGAAACGCGATCTTTCAAACTCGCTTTCGTCAGAGTCTGCGCAGCCTTCTTCAAATCGTAGCGAACCAGCAAAGGCTTGCCCGCTTCCGACAGGTTGTAGAGTTTGTTCGGTTCGTAATGCTTGCCCGTCTTCGAGCATTCAAGATGAGTAACAAACATCAGAAAATTCCTTCTACTCCCACGAAGCCACACGAAGAAAACACGAAGAAAAATCCGAATGATTTTGTGCTTCTTCGTGGAACTTCGTGTGGCTTCGTGGGCAGGTTAAGTCGTAATTGTTGCGCCTTTGCCCTGCATGAAATCCTTGTTCTTGTCGCCGACCCAGTAACGCGCTCCGGCGATGCACCAGATGAATTCCAGCGGGCTTTCCTGAGAAAAGACCGGGTGATAATTCATCATCGGAATCGTCACCAGATCGCCTTCGTTGACTGATTGAACAAAGCAGAGTTTTTCCGGCGACTCGTAAACTTCCATCGAGCCGTGACCTTTAATGAAGATGTAAGTCTCTTCCTGATCTGTGTGATTGTGCGGCGGCCACGAACGCTGGTAAGGCTGGAAGAAGGTGTAACCGGCAATCAGCTTGTCGGCGGCTTCCGGCACATCGAACATCATGAAAACGTCTTTCCCGGCCAGGTGACGAATGCGGTCTTCGCGTTTGGAATATTCGGCGAAGCTGGAGTAATGAACCGGGTGAGTGCTTTCTGCCGTCGCCGAACATTGAATGACGGTGGCGTTGTCGGACGTTGCGTTCGCGATTCGATATTGCGCGCCGCGCGGAATATAAAGCGTGTCGTATGGCGCAAGGCCGTATGTCTTGCCTTCAACCTCTACCTCAACGCTTCCCTTCCACATAAACAGCAGGCTTTCATCCGTCGGTTTGCACAAGGGTTCGGATTTCGCGCCGGCTTCGACCGAGTATTCGCCGCAACTCAGCCATTCCAGCTTCGCCGATTCCGGCGTGAAGCGCTGGCGATAAGTGACGCTGGGCGCATCGGCTTTGAACAGCGTGCCGGGTTTGACCGAATCGCTTTTGTTGACCGGGTCGGCAATGGTTGAAGGTTGAATTGCGAGTTGAACTGCTTGTGTAGTTGCTGACATCTTTTTTCATCCCAAAGGAAGACAGTGCAGTACCGCAAGCGGTAGCGAACGTGTGGTCACGCAAGATTCCTCTGACGATCCCCACCAGGTCGCTACCGCTCCCTGTACTGAACCTGTGTCTAGTAAGACAACCTCAGGCCGAACTGCACCTGACGCATCGTCGCCAATTGGAAAATATTGGTGATGCGTCCAGCCGTACCGGGACAATCAACGCAAGCGTTCGGATTGGCCAGGTTGACCTTGTTCGGCAGGTTGAAGACTTCAGCGCGGAATTGCGCCTTGAATCTTTCGGTGACGTTGAAGGTTTTGGACAACGACAGATCGGATTGCTGGAAGCTCGGCCCCAGCAAACGATTGCGACCTACGCTGCCGAAAACTCCGCGCTGCGGGCGTCCCCACGGACCCAGCCGCTGGCCGTTTTGCGTCAACGGAGTGACACGGCCATCGGCGGCCAATGGAGTCGTCTCGAACCATTTATCAGCGGTCGGATTGCTAAGCTTCCAATCGCCAACCAGATCGGGACGGCACCAACCTGTATCGCGGTCGGCGTTGCAATCGCGATAGCTGGGCGTGAACGGCAATCCGCTCTGCCACGAATAAATCGTGTTCACCTGCCATCCGCCTATGACCAAATCAAGAGCTTTGCCCGCATCGCTCAGGAATCTGCGTCCTTTGCCGAACGGCAATTCCCAAACTCCGGCCAAAGTGAAAACGTGACTGCGATGATTGTCATTCGGCCCGTACGCCAGCGTCGCATCCTGGTTGTAGTAAGTTCCGGTGTAATGGAACGAACGCGACCAGGTGTAATGCGTCAACAGCGAATAGCCTTTCGTGAATCGCCTCTCGGCCTTCAACTGCAACGAGTGGAAGTTATTGCTCGCGTCCGATCCGTAATAACGGAAGTTCTGCGTCCAGCCGAATTTGTTGAAGAACGGTTTGCGTTGGTTGGTGGTCAGCGTCGGGTAACCGACGATGGTCGCCTGATTGAAATCGTAATCGCCGCCGAAGCCTGCGAAGACGTGAGTTCCTTTGGTTCCGACATAAGCCGCTTCAACCGCCAGATCGCCCGGCAATTGATGCTGCAAAGTGACGTTCCAGGAATCGGTCGTTGGCAATCGCAAACGTTCGGGCAGAATGAACGCCGTCACGCCGTTGGGCAGAATCGGGCGGCCATTCGGACCTTTCGGGCGATTGTTGAGAATCGTCGCCGGATCCAGAGCTTGCGGCCCTTGCGACAGATTGAAAACGGCGTCGAAGTTCCGCGCGGGCTGAACCGATTGAATGCCCAGCACCGGCAGATTCTGCGTAACGTTATGACCGAAGATCGAACCGAAAACGCCGATGTCGAATCCGCGACCATAACCCAAACGGACAACCGTCCTGTCAGTGACGCGGTAAGCGATGCCGAGTCGCGGAGCGATGTTCGTCCAGTTTTCCTGAACGTTCAGGTCCAATCCGACTCCATTGGTTCCGGCCACCAGCACTTCGCCCGTACTGACATCAACGAAACCGCCTTTGCCTGCGCCTGTGACTGTTTGCGGACGGTAAATTTCCCAACGCACGCCGCCGTTGATCGTCAGGTTTTTGGTCGCTCGCCAATTATCCTGCCCGTAAAGGAACAGGCGATTCTGGCGTTCTTCTGCGTCTGTGATCGTGCTGACGTAACGCTGGAAATCGCTGACATCGCCCAGCAGGAACGACGCCAGAGCCGAACCTCCGCCGGACGGCCCTTGCGTGCGAGCTGCGTTGAATTGCAGTTCGCCAGCGCGGTGACGGTCGGACGGAATTCGCAGGTTGAGAGCGCGACGGATGTCTGCGCCGAATTTGATCGTGTGATTGCCGCGCAGGTTCGTCCAGTTGTTGACGAACTGGAATTGCCGTTCGTTTTGGCGCAACGGGCAATTGCAACGGGCGAATTGCAGCGCGTAACCGAAGTTGAACTGGTTGCCGGTATTACCGCCCGGGCCATAACCGTTGAGCAGAAACGCAGGCATGCCGCCGGTGAACGAATCGTTGTTCAAACCCGGAATTCCTGCGTCTTTGGCAGGCGTGGTTTCACCAGCGCCCGGATCAACGTTGACGCGATAACGAAACCATCCGAAGCGGAAATCTGTCAGCCAGGTGTCATTGACAGTGTAATTGAAACCGGAGGCGATGCTTTGATTGCGCGTTCGCGATATGCCCGCGAACGGAGCTTGTTCGTCAAAGCCGCGTCCGCCAGCCGCGAAGCCGAAAATCCCCGGGCTGTCCAAACGATAATCGGCGAAGCTGTAACGTCCGAAGAATTGCAGACGCTGGCTGTAGAAATAATCCCAGCGCGTGTTCCACAAATCTTCGTTGAATTTGATCGAGCCTGAACCGACGTAGTTGGGTTGATCGCGCGTCGTGCCGTCAATGTTCGGCAGCGGAATCAGTTTGAGCAGATTCTGCGCCTGTTGGGACAAACGATTCGACGGAATTTTGTTATCCGTAAATTGTGCGCGCTGAGCCGGAGTGTCGCCGCTGGCCGGATCGAAAATATTCAATCCCAATCCGCTCAGATCGCCCGCGCGTTCAGCCGCCGACGGAACGCGTAACAGCGCCGAACCGCCAGTGTTGCGACGCGTGCCCTGGTAATCGGCAAACCAGAAGAGTTTGTCGCGGATGATCTTGCCGCCTGCTCCGCCGCCGAACTGGTTGTATTGAGTGACGGGGATGAAGCGCGTAGTTCCGGTGATCGGGCGGAACTGCGTGAACGGATTGCGAGCATTCAGCACGCCGTTGCGCAGGAAGTTGAAACCCACTGCGTGAAAATCGTTCGTGCCGGATTTCGTTTGCACGCTGATGACGCCAGCCGTCGCGCCGAATTCAGCGTCGTAAGCCGACGTGGTGATCTTCGCTTCCGAAAGCGATTCCAGCGTCGGATTGATGACGATCAAACTGAGCAGCGCGTCGCGGTTGTCCGTGCCGTCCAGCAATTGAGTCGTTCCGGCGAAGCTCTGTCCATTGACGACCTTACGGAATGAACCCTGCGGGTCTTCGGACGAAGCCGTTTGCGATGTCGTCGCCTGAACGCCCGGCGTCAACAATTCAAATTGAGTAAAGCGCCGGTTGATCAGCGGCAAATTGGTGACGGTTTTTTCGCTGAAGGTCACCGCCACGTCGGCGCGCTCGGTTTTCAGCAGCGGAGCTTCCGCAGTGATTTCGATGACCTGGCTGACTTCGCCGACTTCCAGTTTCAAATCGGCTCTGGTTTCCTGGTCAACCGAAACGGTGACGGTTCGCACCGAAGCCTTGAATCCGTTGGCTTCGACGCGAACCTGATAAATGCCAGCGATCAATGCTCGCTGGGTGAAATTGCCGTCATTGTTGGTGACGGTTGTAACTGTTGTTTGCCGTTGCGTGTCGGTGATGATCACGCGAGCGCCGGAAACGGCTGCCCCCTGCGGATCAGTTACCGTGCCGACAATATTGCCGTACACGGCCTGTCCGAAAGCCGTCGTGTTGACGAGCAGCGCAAACGTGGCGAGAAAGACTATCGCCATCATTCTTCGCATCATTTGATAGCCTCCTTATGATTTCTCTTTTGAGAGGTGGTTGATTTGCGAGTCAGCGTTGCCGCAGATATTTTTCTTCCACGAAGGCACACGAAGAGCCGCAAAGAACGCGCGTCATTTCCTTGTGAGGCTTCGTGTGACTTCGTGGGCAAATCCCATCTTTGAAAACAGCGATGACTCAGACTTCGTTGAACTCGGATTGGTATTTGGCTATCCCAGCAAAACCCGCCAACGATCCTTCTTTTAATTCCATGATCATAAAAACTTCGTCGCGCACATCGTATTCGCTTTTCACTCCGAAACGGCTGGCGGGCGCAAATCCGAATCGCGGGTAATATTCCGGATGCCCCAGCACGACTGCGAATGGATGACCTGCTCCACGGCAAGCGCTCAATCCGTGTTCGACCAGTCGCGAACCGATTCCTTCGTTCTGTCTTTCGGGCGAAACCGCCAGCGGGGCCAGACCGATTCCGCTGAGCTGTTTACCTTCGCTTTCAATGACGACTTCGCTGAAAAGAATGTGACCGACAACGCGGCCATTGTCTTCGGCGACGAAGGAAAAAATCACCTTGCAGTTTCGCCGCAAAGCGTCAACCAGATTGGCCTCAGCCGGACTGCCAAAAGCCTGTTCGTTGATCTGATGAATGACGGCAATGTCTTCAGGTTTTTCCGCTCGAACTTCAATCACTGCCATTAAACCTTTCGTCGTCATTCGGCAGAGGCTAAAATGCACGTAACTGCTCAGCCGCGTAGCGGCTTTTGAATTTAGGCAGGTCGTTTAAGGCCTGCAAAGCGATTGAAAATCAGTTGCGTCACGTAGTGACGCTTGAGTTTTTTGCAATGACGCACAATTTCAGCCGTCGCTACGCGACGGGGAACTTTTTACAAAGCGATGCAGGCCGTAAACGACCTGCCTAAGGTCATCCGTCACTCCGTGACGAAGAGGACTGAGCAGTTACAAATGCACAACATATGAATCCGACAGTTGCCATCATTTCTGCCGTTATTGCAGTCGTCACTCTGGTCTTTGCCATTTTTGCGGCATCGTGGCTGAACCAGCGCACGATGGAAAAGCTTCTTGACCAAATGGAAAAGCGTTTCGACGCGCGCTTTGATGGGTTGCAAAACGAACTGCGTTCAGAAATAAGAAGACTCGACCAGAACATTGAATCGCTTAGGTTGCAAACCAACGAACGCCTTGCTCGTATTGAGCGCCAGCTTGAGGCCATCTTCAAACCTGTTTTGCCGCCTTGCTGAAACTCTTTACACGTCCTCGACCATCTTCATTCCGGTTGAATCGAACTTCATCCGCCGTTTTTTCCAGTAAGCAGCTTTCGCCAGATGCACAGGGTTGCAGGCTTCGATGCCGGTTTGAATGTCGGCGCTCGGACGTTTGCCGCTTTTCACCGCGTCCAGAAAATCCGTCGCGTGCGCCACTTCCAGATTGCCTTCGGCTTTGACCACCTGAGCTTCGCCTTTGTTCGGTGTGAAAACGTAATCGGCGCGAGTGATTTCCAGTGTGCCTTCGGTTCCCTGAAAGAAAACTCCGGGACGTTCGTTGCGAATCGGCAGAACTGAAGATTCAAAGGTCAGGTTCCAATTGCCGTTCGCGCCGCCCGCGTATTGCAACACGGCGTTGACCGTGTCGGGATTAACTCGGCCATCCTTCATCTGATAAATGCCGCCGGTCGCAACGGCGTTCAATGGACGCGATTCGTTCATCATCCACTGAGCCACGTCCGCCCAATGCGTCAGAATATCCGCCAGCAATCCTCCGCCGTAATCGGGAAAGTAACGCCAGGAATCGTAACGAATCCATTCGTAAGAAACTTTCGGCGCCGGTCCCAGAAAACGCTCCCAATCCAAACCGGCGGGTTTCGGTTGAGGTTCGATCTTGCGTCGCTGCCAGGCGAAATCGTGCCAGACGGCGCGGGCGAAAACCACTTTGCCCAGTTTGCCTTTGTCGAAGATTTCCTCTTTCGCTCGGCGGTAATGCGCGCCGCTGCGTTGTTGAGTTCCCGTCTGGCAAACCTTCCCGCCACTGCGAACGGCTTCGATAAATTTCGCGCCTTCCTCGAAATTGTGAGAAGTCGGTTTTTCCAGATAAACGTGTTTGCCCGATTTCAGCGCGGCCAGGCTGTGAGTCAAATGCAAATGATCCGGCGAACCGATCAGCACGGCGTCAACGTCGCTGCGGCTAAGAGCTTCTTCGATGGCGACGACCTCCGCAGGTTTGACAGCCAGAAAATCTTTCGCGCGATTGCGCTGAACGTCGTACACATCGGCGATGCAATTCAGATCAACTCTGCCGGTCGAAAGAAAAGCTTTCATCACTTCGCGCCCGCGCCGCCCGCTGCCAACCAAAGCCATTCCCAACCGTTCGTTCGCGCCAACTACGCGCGAATATGAAGCGGCGGTCAAAGCCGCTGCGCTCGAACCGATCAAAAAATCTCTTCTACGCATTCTGCCCTCTTCGCGTTGGTTACTTTCCGAAAACTTGTTTCAGCGTTTGCCTGGCCGGAGCGACGGCTTTTTCGCCGGGCTTTTCGCCGCTCAATCGTTCTTCTTCGTTGATTGCCCAACCCGCCCAGTTCATTTTGCCGATCGCCGCCGCCAATTCGCGAATCGGAAATTCGCCCTGACCCAGCGGAACCTGCTCGCCGTTTTTGAAATCGCGCAGATGCAAACCGACGATGCGTTTGTGATGCCGCTGGAAAAACTGCGGAACGTTCGCGCCGCCGCGAAGCGCCCAACCGCAATCGGTCAGAAAATCCACCAGACCGGCGTCGGTCAAACGATACAGTCCTTCAATCTCTTCGCCGTTATTCGCGAATTCAGGACCGTGATTGTGATAGGCCAGCTTGATTCCCTTCGACCGGCAATACTTCCCCGCCGCGTTCAATCCGTCGGCTTTTCGTTTCAGAGCATCGGCATTGACCGTTCCCTCTTTGATCAAACCGCCGCCGCTCAAGATCAATCGCTCAGCGCCAAGCGATGCCGAACCGTCGGCGATCTTTTGAACCAGTTCCATCGGCGCGATTTGAGTTTCAGTGTCGTATTGATCGAGGAAGATGTGACAGCCAAGAAATTTCAATCCGCTTTGCTCCAACTGCTTTCTGGCGACGGCGGCATTGGCGAACTGGCCTTGCAGGTTGCGGAATCCGGTCTCGAAACCGTCATAGCCTAGTTCTTTCAACTTGCTCAAAACTTCCAACAGATTGTTGAAATTGTTCGGATCAATTCGCCAGGCGTTGGTCTGACAACCGATTTTGACTTTTGCGGGAGCGGCCACACTGCCAGCCGCAGCATTCGGCGACAGCAGAGCGCCTGCCAAACTGACGGGGACAGCGGCCATAAATTCGCGGCGTGAAATCATCACGAATCCTGTGTTTTGAATTTCAGAAATGAAGCCGGTTGACGATTTGGTTTACCGGTAAACTTAACGCGAGTGAAAATAGACCACAGACGGGGAAAGCCTGTCAAGATTTTCCATTCTGACGCGCGCTCAATTGTCTGCCGGACGATCGGCCTGGTTTGGCATTGCCAATGGATTCGCGCAATTTCAATTCGACTGGAAGAATCAGGCTTTGCGGTTCCGTAAATTGGCCATCCATCGCGGCGATCAGCAATTCGTAAGCTCGTTTGCCGATTTCGTACATCGGAGTCACAACCGTGGACAGGCTGATGTGCGTATATTCGCCAACCGCCGTGCCGTCGAAACTGACGACTGAAACATCGTCCGGGACCCAAACGCCCGCTTCATCGAAAAAGCGCAGCAGACCGACGGCCACGACATCGCTGAAAGCGACAACCGCCGTCGGTTTGTCGCCGTTCGACATCCATAACTGTTTTCCGACTTCGTAACCTCCGGCAAAGGTCAGGTCGCAATGGCCAATCAGTTTTTCATCGAAATCCAGTTCTTGCTTTCGCGCGATGCGTTTGAAGGCGGACAATCTTTGCCGGATCGGAAGCATCGCCGGACGGCCTGAGATGTAAGCGATTCTGCGATGTCCGCGTTCGGCTAAAGCTTCGACGACCATTCTCACCCCGGCGGTGTAATCAGCGGCAACCTGGTGAAAGACCGGCGGGCGCAATTCGCGATTGATCAGCACGACATCGAATTCAAGATCGGCGCTGAGCATGTTTTGCCAGAACTGCGGCAATCCGGGTTTTTCGCTGGTGAATGGCGGAGCGGCGATGATTCCGCCGACGTGCAGGCTCATCATATCGCGAACGCGTTCGGTGTAACGTTCCATTTCGTAAGAGCCATTGGCCAGCAGGACGTGATAATTTCCCGCGCTGGCCTGGTCTTCGATGGCGCGTATGACTTCGGCGTAATAATGATCTGAACTGTTTGGAACGATCACGCCGATCAGATTCGATTTACCAGTTGCCAGCGCTCGAGCCACCGGATTCGGTTTGTAACCCAGCTTGTCCATCGTGGCGATGACGCGCTTTTTGGTTTCAGCCGGAATGCGCGGATGATCGCGCAACGCCAGCGAAACCGTCATCGCCGATAATCCC
>CAYRQB010000008.1:0-43285 GCA_964426025.1 uncultured Heliomicrobium sp. | reverse complement strand
AATACGCGAATGAAAAGGATTTTTACCGGTTTGAGAATCAGCTACCTTGTTGGTCTAGTTAAAGTTGTAGAATAGCCTTTTCCAAAGTATCTGCGTTAATTCGCGTCATCCGCGGGAAAAACATTTTCTTGAATTCTATAGCACGAACTTTCGTCTTAATATCCTTTGCGTCGTAGCGGCTTTGCGTGAGAAACCAATTCGCACTACTTGTCCTGCCAGACGGGGATTCGGCCAGGCGTCCACGGAGCGCCGACCGATTCCAACGTCTTGTCCAGTTTGGCCACGTCAACTTCGGCCAGTTGCCGCAGTTGTTTCAGGACGACTTCAAATTCCTGAGAAGCGATGTTGTATTCGCTGATCTGGGTTTGCGTTGGTTTGGCGTTGGCCATTCGCGTTGCCGCCGCCACGGTTCCGACGCGCGAACTGATCGAAGGCGGAACCGGTTCCTGACGCGCGGCCAGACTGCGGTCGCCCGTCAACGATTTGATGATGTCGTTCAGGCGTTTTTCCATCGCCGTCACGTCTTCGATCATCTTTTCGTTGGCCGACGGAGTTTCAATCAACGCGCGTTTGGCCGTCGCCAGCTTGGTTCTCATCTCGTTGGCTACGCCGACAGCCCCGCCGACAGCGCGTTGCAGTTTGGAAGCTTTTTGCTGGAACTCGAATAGCTCTTTGCGATCAGCCGCCGCCAAGGTCAGCAAACCTTCTGTGACGACGTTGAACGATTGCGGAGCGCCGATTGGCGTCCACACGCCGCTTACGCGTTTGGAAACAGTGACGGTGTATTTGCCGGGCATGACCAGATGACCGCCGGGCGCTCCGCCAAAACCGCCTCCACCGCCGACCTGACCGCCGGATTCATCATCGGCTCCACCAGCGCCGCCCGCTCCGCCACCGCGAGCGCCGAAACCGCCGCCTCCGCCAGCGCCGCCTCCGCCTCCACCGAATGCAAAGCCAAGCTGTCCTGACGGATAACGCAAATCCCAGGTGACGCGCTGAATGCCCTGAGCCGTAGAACCGTTCAAGCGGCGAACGATGTTGCCCGCAGCGTCGCGCACGGTGAACATCACCGCAGGCGGTTCTTC
The DNA here is from genome assembly GCA_964426025.1 of uncultured Heliomicrobium sp. GTDB lineage: Bacteria > Acidobacteriota > Blastocatellia > RBC074 > RBC074 > RBC074. The sequence continues at coordinate 42,200 of CAYRQB010000008.1, read as the reverse complement.
TTCGCCTTCGGCGCTCAAATCCGCTTGCGACGGGTATTGGAAGGTTTTTCCTTCGGCGTCTTTTTCGCGAAGTTTGCGCTCTTCTTCGCGGCGAAGCTGCCGTTTGGTTCTGAGCGATTCTTTCATGTACATAGTGAACACCGCCGAGGGCGCGGGGTTTTCAGCAGTGTAAAGAGATTCGCCCTGCGAAGCTTTGCCGCGTCCGCCGTATTGGGAAGCCTGCAAATACATCAGCGCGTCTTTGACGCCGAAGACGTGAGCGTCTTTGGCCAGAACTTCCGCGTTGATTTCGCGAAGCGGCGAGTAATTGTCCAGAATGTAAATCCCGCGTCCGAATGTTCCGGCCACCAGATCGTTTTCGCGTTTCTGAATCGCCAGATCGCGCACGGCGATGACTGGTAAACCGCCGCGCAACTGAATCCATTTCTCACCGCCGTTGTTGGTGAAGAACAATCCGAATTCGGTTCCGACAAACAGCAGGTTTGGATTGACGTGATCTTCGGCAAAAGCCCAGGTCGGATGAGTCTTCGGCAGATTGCCGACAATCGAAGTCCAGGTTTTGCCCGCGTCTGTGGTTTTCAAAACATATGGCGCGAAGTCTGCGCTCTTGTGGTTGTTCATCACGGCGTAGGCGGTATTCGCGTCGTGTTGCGATGCGACAATGCGCGCGACGAATGTTCGTTCCGGCACGCCGGGAAAAGTTTCAACCTTGTTCCAGGTTTTGCCGCCGTCTTCAGTGACCTGAATCAAACCGTCGTCGGTTCCGGCGTAAATCAATCCTTCTTTTTTCAGCGATTCGGCCAGGGCGGTGATGTTGCCGTATTGCGAAGTTGATTGATGTTTGGCGACGGCTTCAGGCCCCCAGATTTTGCCCATCACAGGCAAAGTGTCGCGATTGATCTGCCGAGTCAGATCGCCGGAAATCGCTTTCCAACTGTCGCCGCGGTCGTCGCTGCGGAAAACTTTGTTCGCGGCAAAGTAAATGCGTTTGCCGGCGTGCGGGCTGATCAACAATGGCGAATCCCAATTCCAGCGCAACGGCGCTTCGCCTTTGCCTTCTTTCGGCTGAATGCCTATGCGTTCGCCGGTTCGTTTGTCGAATCGAACCAGAACGCCGTATTGCAGCGTGGCGTAAATGATGTTCGGGTCGTCCGGGTCAACGCGTGTGTGGAATCCGTCGCCGCCGTTGGTGACATACCAATCGGCGTTGGTGATGCCGTGCCCCGAACGCGTTTTGGCCGGGCCGCACCAGGAATTGTTGTCCTGAGTTCCGCCGCAGACGGTGTAAAACGGTCCGTCGTTGGCAACCGTCACGTCGTAAAACTGTGTGATGGGCATGTTCGATTTGAAATGCCACAACGCTCCGCGGTCGTGGCTTTCATAAACACCGCCGTCGCATCCGACCAACAAGTAATCGGTGTTGTTCGGATCAATCCAGATGGTGTGATTGTCAACGTGCTTGCTGCGTTCGCCCACCGGGCGCAGCGTGCGTCCTCCGTCGTCCGAAACCTGCAACTGAACATTCGGCAGATAAATTCGATCAACGTTTTTCGGGTCGGCGATGATTTGGCCGTAATACATCCCCTGAGCGATTGATGGATTCATTCGCTCCCAGGTCGCGCCGCGATTCTGCGAACGGAAAATGCCGCTGCCGGTTTCTGCGGCTTCGACTGTGGCGTAAACGACTTTCGGATCGGCGGGAGAAATTGCCAGACCGATGCGTCCAACGTCGCCCGCCGGCAAACCGCCGCGCAATTTGTTCCAGGTCGCTCCGGCGTCTGTGGATTTATAGATAGCGCTTTCCGGTCCGCCGTTGATCAGCGTCCAGACGTGACGGCGGCGTTGCCACGAAGCGGCGTAAACAATGTCCGGATTCGACGGATCAATCGCCACATCTGTGACGCCAGTGTTTTCGCTGATGTTCAGAATGCTCTTCCAGGTTTTGCCGCCGTCTGTGGTTTTGTACAAACCGCGATCTCCGCCCGGCCCCCACAATGGTCCTTGAGCGGCGACGTACACGGCTTTTGAATCGCGCGGATCAATCGCTATGCGGCCAATGTGTTCTGATTTGTCCAGACCGACTTTGCGGAAACTGCGTCCGCCGTCTTCGGATTTATAAACTCCGTCGCCGTAAGCGACGCTGCGCTGACTGTTGCGTTCGCCGGTTCCGACCCAGACGGTGTTGGTGTCGTTTGGATCAAGAGCAATCGCGCCAATCGAAAACGATCCGTAATTGTCGAAGACCGGCGCCCAGGTGGTTCCATTGTTGGTGGTTTTCCAGACGCCGCCCGAAGCGACCGCCGCGAAATACTTCGAGCGATCGGTCGGATCAACTGCGAAGGCTATGACGCGGCCTCCTGTGACGCCGGGCCCGATCGAGCGAAAACGCAAACCGGTAAAGGTCGGCGTGGACATTGGGTCTTGCGGTCTTCCTGGCGCGCCGCCTTCGGGACGTTGCTCGCCTCCGGGGGCTTGTCCGCCACCGCCTCTGCGACCTTGCGCTCCGACTGAAAACAGCGCAATCGTCAGCAACAGGCCGGAAAGAAGAAAAATGATTAACAACTTTCGTAATGACTTCACGGTTGATTCCTCCAAGGTTTGCAACAGTCTGTGGTTGCTTTTGAACTCAGATAGCTACGGTTGATCAGCTCAACAAAGTTGGCAGATTACTGTTCCATTACTTCACTGGATTGGGCGGCGCCAGATACCCGGCCAGGAAGCGGTAAATTTCCGCGCGCGATTCTTTGGCCAGTTTGGTGTCAATGCGGTTGAAAGCATGTCCGCCCGGAGCGTTTTCGTAAATCTTGTACTCGAATTTTTTGCCAGCGGCTTTCAGCGATTTGATCAGATGTTCGACTTCCAGCACGTTGACGTCTTCGTCGTTGGTCGTCGTGTGAATCAGCAATGGCGTTTGCAGCTTTTCGGCATTCCAGGCCGGAGAGCGGCGTTTGTATTCGTTGACGTTGTCGGCAGCGGATTTTCCAATGTGGTATGGGGCAGAGAAAAGCTCGCGATAACCTTGCGTCTTGTAACCCATCCGCGCAATCAGGTCGCTGACCGGCACTCCGGCGTAAACGACTTTGTAATCCTGCGGATGATTGAAAACATTCATCAGTGAAATCAGCCCGCCGTGACTCCAACCCAGAATGCCTACGCGTTGCGGATCAACGTTCGGCAGATTTTCAACCGCCCATTGTTTGCCAGCGAACACGTCTTCGATTTCCAGCCCGCCGTAATCAATCAATTGCCAGAATCCGCGTCCGTAACCGGTGCTGCCACGATAATCAGGCGCGATGACGGCGTAACCCTGCTCGACCAGTTCGCGGATGATGTGCAGCGAAGAGGTGTTGAAATCGCCGTGAACTCCGCCGTGGACGTAAACCAGCAAAGGCAATTTGGCAGTCGCGTATTTTTTCGGGATGAAGGTGTAAGCGCGAATGATGACTGGATTGCCTGCGCCTTGTCCGGTCGGATTCTGAATTACTCGCGGAGGCGGGCCTGTGTAGCTGACTTTGTCCACAAAGGCGATGTCGTCCATCCGGCGAAACCACATGAGATCGTCAATGTCTTTGGCCAGCGATTGTTCCAGCGTCGCCAATCGCTCCTCCAGCGCGCGAATGCGCTGCAAGGCGGGGTCTTCTGCCGGGCGGGTTTCGCGTTCCTGCGATTGAGCCGGGATTGCCAGGCAAAACAGAACAGCCAGCAAGCAGACGGCTTGCCGTGGGAACTTCGTGCTCATCTTTTGAGTTGTCTCCTTCTGAAAAGAGGATTGATGATGGTTGTCGCTGTTAAAAACGCGGCAAATCGTCCGCAGGTTACTACTTTTATTTACAAGCGCAAGTCTCGCCGTTAAACTCCGCCGCCATGACCTGGACACAAGTTTACGACCCTCTTCATTGGTGGCCGATTTCAACTTTGGTCGCCGCCATTCCAATCGTAGTTTTGTTTTATCTGCTGGCTGTCAAAGGCATGAAGCCTCAATGGGCTGCGATGATCTGCGCTGGCATAGCGATCATTCTGGCCAGCGCGGTTTTCACCATGCCGATTGCCATGTCTGGGATGAGCTTCGTCTTCGGCGCGGCTTTCGGATTGAAGATCGCCTGGATCGTCGTGGCAGCGGTTTTCCTTTACGACATTTCGGTCGCCACCGGCCAGTTTGAAATCATGAAAGATTCCGTCGCAGCGATTTCGCAAGACAGGCGATTGCAGGCGTTGCTTGTCGCTTTCGCTTTCGGAGCTTTCATCGAAGGCTGTGCTGGGTTCGGCGCGCCAGTGGCAATCTCCGGCGCTTTTATGATCGGTCTTGGTTTCGATCCTTTCAATGCGGCCATCCTGAATTTGATCGCGAATACCGCGCCAGTGGCGTGGGGATCCATCGGCACTCCGCTGCACACGTTGGCGGCGGTGACTGGTTTGCCGCTGGCCGATCTGTCGGCGATGACCGGACGCATTCTGCCGTTCACCAGCATCATCGTTCCTTTCTGGTTGGTTCGGGTCATGGCTCCGTGGCGGGCGACGCTGGAAGTTCTGCCAGCGATTCTGGTCTGCGGAATTTCTTTCGCCATCACGCAGTTTTTGTGGTCGAACTACGTGGACAGCAATCTGGTTGACATCGCTTCGGCGGCTGGCTGTCTGCTGGCGATGCTCGTCTTCCTGCGATTCTGGCAACCGAAAACCATCTTCCGATTCAAACACGAAGCCGAAGCTGTCAAACACGAAAGCAATCATTACACTCGCGGCCAGGTTTTCCGCGCCTGGATGCCGTTTCTGATTCTGACAGTGTTCGTTTTGTTGTGGGGTTTGCCCTCGATCAAAAACACTTTGAATCGTGCTACCACGCCTTCCTTTGCCGTGACTTTGCCGGACGGCAAACAGCGTCCGGGACCGCCGGGTTGGGATGTCCCTATGCTGCACGGACGCGTTTATCGCGACAAACCCGTCGTCGCCGATCGCCTGCCCGAAGCTGCTCGGTACGATTTCAACTGGCTGACGATGACCGGAACGGCGGCTTTTCTGGCGGCGCTGGTTTCGGGTTTGCTGTTGGGATTGAAACCTGCGCAATTGTTCAAACTCTTTTTCGGCACTTTACGGCGTATGCGATTCGCAGTGCTGGCGATTGTCTGCATGCTCGGATTGGGCTTTGTCACACGTTATTCGGGGATGGATGCGGTGTTGGGCTTGGCGTTCACGCGAACCGGCTGGTTGTTTCCTTTCTTTGGGACTTTTTTGGGATGGCTTGGCGTGGCGCTGACCGGCAGCGACACGTCGTCAAACGCCTTGTTTGGCAGTCTGCAACGCATCACCGCCGAACAACTCAATATTGATCCTGTGCTGATGGCTTCGGCGAATTCCGCCGGAGGTGTGATGGGCAAAATGATTGACGCTCAATCAATCGTCGTCGCCACTGCCGCTACAAACCAGGTCGGCAACGAAGGCCAAATCCTGCGTGCTGTGATGTGGCACAGCATCGTTCTGGCCGCGATCGTCGGCTTGATCGTCATGATCTTCGCCTATGTCATCCCCTGGGCCGTGCCACACGGACTGAATTTCGTGAAATGATTGTGAAAGCTGCCTATCTGCTAGCGTCAACTTTTAGTAACCAAAAAGTTGACAAAATCCGGTGCTGCCTTCTATCATCCAACTCGTGTCAGTATCCGCAGTAGAAAACATCCTGAAAGAATCACGCAGTTCCATACTCGATCTGTTGAAGATCAATGGCGCGATGAACGTCGAGCAATTAGCGCAATCGCTTGACGTGTCGAAAGTCTGCGTGCGGCGGCATCTGAGCTTGTTGGAAAGCGATGGGCTGATCGCATACGAACAGGAACGTCACGAGCGCGGACGCCCAAGATTCATTTATCGGCTGACCGAAAAAGCCGGCTGTCTGTTCCCGCAAATCTATGATGAGTTCGCGAAGGAAGTTCTGGTGCATTTGCAGCGGCAATTTGGTGACGACGCCTTGCTGAAAGTTCTGAGTGCTCGGGCTGACGAACTGATCGCCCAGTTGAAAGAGCAGTTCGCCGAGTTGAACTTCGACAAGAGAGTCAAGGCATTGATCAAAGTGATCAATGCCAAGGGTTATTTGGCTGAAGCACGGCGGTTGAAAGATGGTTCGTATCAATTGCGCCAGCGGAATTGTCCAACGGAAAGCGTGGCGGTCGCTTATCCGGAAGTTTGCCAGGAAGAGATAAGAGTTTATCGCGAAGCGCTGGGTTGCGAAGTCATTCGCGAATGCCGCATCGCTGACGGTTCCCAACAGTGTGAATACAAAATTGTTCCCAAGACGCTGACTCAAATAAGCACGAAAGCAAAAAACATTGAGATGGAGTGAGTTTAATGACAGAAGTTGCCGAGCAAAAAATTACTGAAGAAATTGTTCTGAACGCTTTGCGGGCGGTCAAAGACCCTGACCTGCATAAAGACATCGTCACGCTGAACATGATCCGCGATGTCAAGATTTGCGGAGGCATCGTCAGTTTTCGTTTCGTGCTGACAACGCCCGCTTGCCCGGTGCGAGATCAATTGAAATTTGAAGCCGAAAAGACAGTGATGGCTGTTGCGGGCGTCGAGCGAGTCGAAGTCAAAATGGACGCTGAGGTTCCAAAAGCTCGCGGCTCGCTGGATAAAGCCGAAATCGCCGGAATCAAACACATCATCGCCGTCAGTTCGGGCAAAGGCGGAGTAGGGAAGTCCACGGTCGCCGTCAATCTGGCAGTTTCGCTTGGATTGATGGGAGCGCGCGTCGGTATCGTTGACACGGATATTTACGGACCGAACGTGCCAATCATGATGGGCGGCAGAGACATGCCAATGGTTCGTGGAGAGAAAATCGTTCCGCCGGTTTATCACGGCGTTAAAACCATGAGCATCGGATTGCTGAATCCCGGAGACAAAGCCGTTGTTTGGCGAGGGCCAATGCTGACATCGGCGGTATCGCAGTTTCTGCGTCAGGTTGAATGGGGCGAACTGGATTATCTGGTCGTTGATATGCCTCCTGGAACGGGCGACGTTCAGTTGAGTCTGGCGCAAATGGTTTCTTTAGCCGGAGCCGTTCTGGTGACGACTCCGCAGGAAGTCGCTCTGGGCGACGTTCGCAAGGCTCACAATATGTTCGAGCAGCTTCATGTGCCAATGCTGGGCATAGTTGAAAACATGAGTTATTTCGAGTGCTCGCACGGCGAAAAATATTTCATCTTCGGCAACGGTGGCGGCGAAGCTTTGGCAGAAAGATACGATACGCCGTTTCTGGGCGGAATTCCGATCGCCTTGAGCATTCGTGAAGGCGGCGATCTGGGAATTCCCGTTGTCATCAGTCAGCCGGATAGCCCGCTGGCAAAAGCATTCACTAACGTTGCGCAAAACGTCGCCGCTCAGGTGAGCATTGCCGCCATAAAAGCGAACAAAGCTTTGCCGGTGCTGACTATGAAAAAGTGATTTGACCGCGATTTCAACTGCAGCTATCTTTACTCTTCGTGATCTGAATGATCATGGGGAATTTGATAACGCAATGATCAATACTTTGACGACAGGCTAACCACTTGTCCAAGACTCAAACAAGGAGAACGAGACTATGAATCTGACATTGACTGAAAATGCCCTCAGCGAAGTGAAGAAATTCATTGAAGCTGAAAATGTGGGAACCGAGGGTGGATTGCGCGTTCGAGTCGTGCCCGGCGGTTGTTCCGGTTTTCAATATGGAATGAACATCGAAGAAGCTCCGCAGGCAACTGACGAGGTGATCGAAGCCAGCGGCATGCGTGTCTTCGTTGACATGTTCAGCGCTCAATACCTGGAAAACGTACAGATTGATTATGTCAACAGTGTGATGGGTTCCGGCTTCACTTTCAATAACCCGAACGCGTCCGGCGGTTGCGGCTGTGGCAGTTCCTTCACTGCTTAGTCCAAACGCCAAAATTTACAACGGCTCTTGATTCTTAAAATGACAAGAGCCGTTTTCTCCATTTGTCAATAATCAGTAATTATTCCTATTACTGATTATTGACAGCCTCTGCATCCGGATACTAAGATGCATTCGTAAGCTTCGCTAATGAATTATCGCAACACAAAACAACGTCAGGCGATCCTTGATGCTATCGAAGGGCACGGTGGCCATCTGACGGCTGAAGAGGTTTACAAGATCGTCAAACGCCGTCATCCGCGATTGAGCCTGGGTACGGTTTATCGCAATTTGCGCGTTTTGGCCGAGCAAGGATCGGTTCGTGAGTTGGATTTCGGTATGGCGATCACGTATTTCGAAACAGTCAAAGATACGCATTATCATCTGGTTTGCCGTGTTTGCAGCGGCATACAAGATATCGAGATGGAGCTTGAGCACAAGTTACTGACATTGGTTGAAAGTGCATCCGATGTCGGCGGGTTTCAAGTCGAGCAGCACAGGCTTGATTTTGTGGGCATTTGCAAAGCGTGTCAGGGAAAGCCGCAGCGTGCGGTCAAGCTGGCGCGGACAATCAAATCGCGATAATCACTCTTCTTCGCTATTTCACTTCACAATCACTTTCATTAAGGAGGAACGACATGCCTGGTCTTTCAGGAACCAAAACTCATGAGAATTTGAAACACGCCTTTGCAGGCGAATCGCAGGCCAATCGCCGCTATCTGTATTTCGCGCGTCAGGCCGACGTTGAAGGTTATCCGGATGTCGCCGGTCTGTTTCGTGACACCGCCGAAGGCGAAACGGGACACGCGCACGGCCATCTGGATTTCCTGAAAGAGGTTGGCGATCCCGCAACCGGCGAACCGATTGGCAATACGCCGATAAATTTGAAAGCCGCAATTGCCGGCGAGACATACGAATACACTGAAATGTATCCGGGCTTTGCGCGTACTGCTCGCGAAGAGGGCTTTGAAGAAGTTGCCGAATGGTTTGAAACGCTGGCGCGCGCTGAAAAATCACATGCCGGACGTTTCCAGAAAGGGCTTGACTCGCTCGGCTAGTCTGCTGAGGCGATTGAGCAAAAACTGAAACGCCTTCAGCAAGCTTCAATCGTTAGCGCGACTGAAGTGGCAGAAGGCGTCATGTTGAATCCAAATCGGTTTCACAGTTAATTAAAGAAATGCACGCGTGAGTTCTCCGCCACTCGCGCGAGCGTTCAGACCCAGCAATGGGCGATTTTGGGGTTGTTTAACAACCGTACGATTTCCAGCGTTAAACAATTTGAGCTTCTTTCCCGAAAAGAGTTGCTGAATCAGTTTGCACGGAATGATGCAGTCGTTTACTCCGACGGCGGCTGATCAATCATCTTGAAAGACTGCGGTCCCGCCCATCAATCAATGCTGATAATGCTGAACGGTTCTTCCGTTCGATCATGGAGGAGACAATGAACAAGATTATGAAAACGTTACTCGCCGCTTTCGCGGTCATTGCGCTATCTTTAGTGCCAATTTATGAAGTCAGTGCCCAGACTGATTCATCACGAAATCAGTTCTGGTGGCCTGAACAACTCGATCTCACACCACTTCGGCTACAGGACGCTAAAGCGAACCCGATGGGAGAAAAGTTCGATTACGCCAAGGAATTTGCCAAACTCGACCTGAATGCCGTCAAGCTGGACCTCAAAAAAGTATTGACGACATCACAGCCCTGGTGGCAGGCGGATTATGGAAACTACGGCCCATTTTTCATCCGCATGGCCTGGCACAGTGCCGGAACGTACCGTGTAGCTGATGGGCGCGGCGGTGCTGGCGGCGGGCAACAACGATTCGAACCGCTCAACAGTTGGCCGGACAATGGCAACCTCGACAAAGCGCGGCGGCTGCTATGGCCCATCAAACAGAAATATGGTCAAAAGATTTCCTGGGCTGATCTGATGGTACTGGCCGGAAATGTCTCGTTGGAATCCATGGGCTTCAGGACTTACGGCTTCGCCGGTGGACGCACAGACGACTGGACACCAGACCTCGTTTACTGGGGGCCTGAGAAAAAATGGCTTGCCGATGAACGCTATAGCGGCGACCGCAAGCTTCAGAAGCCGCTGGCCGCAGTACAGATGGGGCTGATCTACGTGAACCCCGAAGGTCCGAACGGTAATCCTGATCCGCTGGCGGCGGCAAAGGACATCCGCGATACCTTTGGTCGGATGGCAATGAACGATGAAGAAACTGTTGCGCTCATCGCCGGTGGTCACACGTTCGGCAAAGCGCACGGCGCACATGATCCGGGCAAATGCGTTGGTCCAGAACCAGCTGCTGCGGGCATTGAACAGCAGGGTTTCGGTTGGAAGAACAACTGCGGCAAAGGCAATGCCGGAGACACCGTCACCAGCGGTTTGGAAGGCGCCTGGAATTCCACACCGACTGCCTGGAGTTCGCAATATCTCGCCAATCTGTTTGCCTTTGATTGGGTGAAGACCAAGAGTCCTGCTGGCGCAACGCAGTGGATTCCTGCAAATGGTCAGGCCGCGAACACCGTGCCGGACGCGCACGATCCGTCCAAGCGACATGCACCAATCATGTTCACAACCGACCTCGCTCTGAAGTTCGATCCGAGCTATCAGAAAATTTCCAAGCGCTTCCTGGATAACCCGGCGGAATTCAATCTCGCGTTTGCCAAGGCCTGGTTCAAGCTGACGCACCGCGACCTGGGTCCGCGTTCCCGCTTTCTTGGCCCTGAGGTTCCGAAAGAAGATTTGATTTGGCAGGATCCGCTCCCCCGCATCAGCTACAAGCAAATTGACGCGAAGGATATTGCGGCGCTGAAAACCAAAATCATTGCATCGGGATTGAATGGCTCTGAACTGGTAAGAACAGCCTGGGCGTCGGCATCCACCTTCCGTGGCACTGACCTGCGCGGTGGCGCCAACGGCGCACGCCTCCGCCTCGCGCCGCAAAAGGATTGGGAAGTCAACAATCCGGCTGAATTGTCCAAAGTGTTGCAGAAGCTGGAAGGCATTCAGAACGACTTCAACCGCACGGCTTCCGGCGGGAAGAAAGTATCGCTCGCCGATCTGATCGTGCTGGGTGGCAGCGCTGCCATTGAGCAAGCCGCGAAGAGTGCGGGCTACAACGTGCAAGTGCCTTTCACACCGGGGCGCGTGGACGCGTCGGCAGAGCAAACCGATATGTTGTCCTTCGCTCCGCTGGAACCGTCGGCTGATGGTTTCCGCAACTACTTCAGCAAAGAAGAGCGCCTGTCACCAGCAGTGATGCTGGTCGAGCGCGCCAACCTGCTGACGCTCTCGGTGCCTGAAATGACCGTGCTGGTCGGCGGCATGCGTGTATTGAATGCCAACGCCGGACAGACCAAACACGGTGTGTTCACTGACAAGCCTGGTGCTTTGAGCAATGACTTCTTCGTGAACCTGCTCGACATGTCCACCAAGTGGAACAAGTCGTCATCCGAGGGACTTTACGAAGGCGTTGATCGCGCGACCGGCAAGGTCAAGTGGACGGCTACTCCGGTTGATTTGATCTTCGGATCAAACTCCGAACTGCGCGCGATAGCAGAGTTCTACGCCGAGAACGACAGCAAAGAAAAGTTCGTGCAGGACTTTGTCAAGGCGTGGGCCAAAGTGATGAATCTTGATCGCTTTGACCTGTACTAATTGAGAAGCAAAACGTGTTTCTCAGCGATTAGTTGAAATTCGATAAACGCTAAACCAGCAGTTACGCATCGCGCCAAACGCTTGCGTTTGGCGCGATGCGTAACTCACCATACGATAAAACAAACATGCTTGAACAAGGCGATCTGACTTCCGCCGCCGTCGAATGGGACAAATCCGAATACTGGGATGAACACGCGCTCGACAAAGAGCTTCGCCGCCAATACGACGTTTGCAACTCCTGCCGATTGTGTTTCAACCTCTGTCCGGGATTCCCGAAACTGTTCGAGCATTTCGACAGCGACGAAGTTGACACCGATCCTGACAAACTGACCAAAGCTCAGGTCGGCGAATTCGTTGATCTTTGTTACAACTGCAAACTCTGCTTCGTTAAATGCCCTTACACTCCGCCGCACAATTTCCTGATTGATATTCCCAAAGTTGTCATGCGCGCTCGCGCCGTCGAAGCCAAAAAGAACGGCCTGGATTTGCGCGAACGTGTGCTGGCCAGCCCGGATGAAATCGGACCTTTGGCCAGCGCAGTAGCTCCGCTGGCCAATCTTGCCAATCAGAACAAGCTTAATCGCGGCTTGATGGAAAAGCTGTTCGGTATTCATCGCGACAAGATTTTGCCCAGATTCCACGCTCAGACTTTCGAGCGATGGTTTAAGAAAAAATTCGGCGGGAACGAAACGGTCAGCAGGAAACAGGAAGCTCCGAAGGTCGCTCTCTTTCACACCTGCGTGGTCAATTACAACGAACCGAACATTGGCAAAGCAGCCGTCGCAGTTCTGCAGAAAAACGAATGCACGATTGCCGATCCGGTTGGGCAGAACTGTTGCGGCATGCCTTACCTGGACAGCGGACGACTGGAAGCGGCGCTGGAACATTTCCGCAATAACCTGTCAGTGATGTTACCCTTTGTTCGTCGGGGGTATGACATAGTCGTGCCCGAACCGACTTGCGGCATGATGCTCAAGAAGGAATACATTGATCACCTTCAGGGCGAAGAGCGCGAACTGGCCGTCGAATTATCCAAGCGCGTATTCGATCTTTCGGAATACCTGATCAAACTGAAGAACGAAGGAAGATTGAGCCGGGATTTTCAAGTGAAAGTCGGAAAGGTCGCTTATCATCAGCCCTGCCATTTGAAGTATCAGGCAATGGGCAACAAATCGCTGGAGTTGCTGCGGCTGGCTGGCGCTGAAGTCGTCTTCGTTGACAAGGGCTGTTCAGGTCACGACGGAACCTGGGCGATGAAAAAGGAATATTTCGACATGGCTCAGAAGGTCGCGCGCGGTTTGCACCGCGGTGTCAATGAATCGAATGCCGATATTGTTTCGACCGACTGTTCGCTGGCGGGTTTGCAGATTCAACAGGGAACTGGCCGTCAGACGATTCATCCGATTGAAGTGCTGGCCAAAGCTTACGGAATTGAAACGGACAAGTGATAAGCGAGAGTTATGAAGAAAGTTCAATTGTCGGAAGTTCTGAATATTGCCGAGTACGAAAAAGTTCGCGACGATTTTCGCCGCCGCATTATCGAACTGAAAAAGAAGCGTCGGCTGGCGGTCGGCTCGCGCGTGACTTTCGTTTTTGAAAATCACGAAACGATTCTTTCGCAGATTCAGGAGATGATGCGCGCTGAACGACTGGTTCACGACGACGCCATTCAGCACGAGATTGACACTTACAACCAGTTGCTGCCGGACGAAAACGAACTGTCGGCGACGATGTTTATCGAATTGCCGGATCAGAGCAGCATTCGCGAGGAGATAACGAAATTTCACGGAGCGAATTCCGGCGAAGTGACTTATCTGGAAATCGGCGATGAAAAGCTGCCGGGAGTTTTCGCCGCCGGTCAAAGCGATGATCGCCGTATCAGCGCGGTTCAATACGTCCGTTTCCGTTTCAGCGACCGGCAACGAGAAGCCTTCGTCACAGGAATCAAGCCGGTCAAACTGGTCATCAATCATCCGAATTACAAACATAGCGCCGCTATCGAAGGAGAGATTCGCGAAGAACTTGCTCGCGACTTTGCCTGATCCAAAACCTACCTTGCCGATACCGCAAACATTCGATATAACTTCATTGCAATCCTGAACTGAAACAATCAACGAACATCGCAACCAATCGCAGCGCAAGCTTGTTCGAGTTGCGTTGAATTTATAAGAGAACAGCGCCGCGCGAGCCGCAACGGTTTGCGCAAAACACATACAGGAGAGCGTATGACATCTGCAATTTGGCATCGCTGGGCAACCAGAGTCATGTTCATAGGGTTTGTCGCTTTTGCTATTTTCGCAATCGCCTGCGAAAGCAAACCGACGGAACCCGTTTCAACTTACACCCCTGAAATCCTTCCGCTTCCGGCTGGGCTTGAAAAACTGGAAGCAATGGAAATTCCGGCCAATAATCCAATGACACCTGAAAAGGTCGCTCTTGGCCGCCAACTTTTTTTCGACACACGGCTTAGTTTTGATGGATCGCGTTCGTGTTATTCCTGCCACGTTTGCGAAAAGGGTTTGACCGATGGTTTGGCGAAGGCCGTTGGCGCGGGCAACAAGCTGTTGACTCGCAGCAGTCCGACTTTGTGGAACATCGGTTACCACAAGGAATTTTACTGGGATGGTCGCAGCAAATCGCTTGAAGCTCAGGGCAAAGCCGCCTGGCAGGGCGGAAACATGGGAGCCAAAGATCACGAGACGGAAATTCTGGCCAAGATCAACGGAGCGCCAGGTTACAAAGCTCAGTTTCAGAAAGTCTTCGGCAGCGACGCCACGGTTGACAATATCTTCCAGGCGATTGCCGCTTACGAACGAACGATCGTCAACGGCAACGATGAAACTCCGTTCGACCGTTGGCAGGTCAAAGGCGATCAATCCGCCGTCAGCGATCAGGTCAAACGCGGGTACGAAGTTTTCAAAAAAGCCAAGTGCGATCAATGCCACGCCGGTCATCTGTTCACCGATCTTCAATTCCACAACGTGGGAATTGGTTCGGATGCCGCGCCGGATAAAATGGACAAAGGCCGTTTTGTCGCGCTCAAGGATCTGAAGGATGACGATCCTGAAAAGCTGAAAGCTACCGGCGCATTCAAGACACCGACTTTGCGTGATGTCGCCAAATCCGCGCCTTACTTCCACGACGGCAGCGTAGCCACACTGGAAGAAGCCGTTGATTTGATGGTAGGCGGCGGCAAACCGAACAAATATCTGGACACTGCGAATTTGAAGAAGGCGAATCTGACCAAAGAAGAGAAGGATGATTTGATCGCTTTCCTGAAATCGCTCAGCACGGATAAATGCAATGTGACCGAGCCGAAGTTGCCTTAAAATCTTCGGCGGAGGTGTTATGGTAAGTAGTACAAACGCACAACTGGAAGAGAGATTGTCGGCTTTGGAAGCCGAGGTGGCTCTGCTCAAGAGCCGCCTCGGCGAAGAAGCGCATACGGATATGAAATCAACTGACGACCTGCCCTGGTGGGAAAAGATTGCAGGGCGATTCGCCAATGATCCAATTTACGATGAGGCAATGGCTCTGGGCAGAGCTTACCGTGAATCCTTGCGTCCAAAGAAATCCAAATCGCGGAAGAAATAATCATGGTCGTATTGGACACAGATCATCTGAGTCTGCTTGATCGGGAAAATAAGCTTGTCAGTCTTTCGCTACGCGAACGGTTAAATCGTCTCTCGCCCGAATTAGTCGTAACTACGGTTGTATCATTCGAAGATCAAATGCGTGGGTGGATGGCAATACTTGCCAAATCCAGACCGGTTGATTTCCAAGTTGAAGCGTACCAGCGGCTAAACCGGGTTCTTGATACTTTTTGTAAAATGCCTGTTTTAAGGTTCGATAATAAGGCTGCAGCAATTTTTGCTGACTTACAAAAAGCCAAAATCCGTATAGGCACGAGGGATCTAAAGATTGCATCCATCGTGCTGGCCAACGACGCCACCTTGCTGTCACGAAACATGGTTGATTTCCACAAAGTCCCTGAACTGAAAGTCGAGGATTGGACTCAATAATGGTTGCCAAGTCCACAACTGATGATACGCCGCGTAACGATGCCGAAATTCGCGCGGAGTACGAAGCGATTCGCAACGGGATAGGCGTGCTGGATTTTTCTTCTGCGGGAAAGCTTCAACTGAGCGGCAAGAATGCCGTGCAGTTTTTGAATGGACTGGTTAGCAATGATGTCAAAGCTTTGCAACCGGGCGACGGAGTGCTGGCGGCCTTTCCGACTTTGCAGGGCAAGTTGTTAGCGCTCTGCCGGATTTACAACACCGGCGAGCATCTGCTGATGGAACTTGAGGCCGACAACCGCGAAAAGATTTTCAATAACCTGAGCCGCTTTGTTCCCGCCGGAGAATTCTTCATCAACGATGTGACGGATCATTTCGCTTTGATCTCATTGCAGGGGCCGCGCGCCGCCGAAGTGATAGAAGAATTGGCAGGTCTGCCGATTGATACGACTGAATTCAAAATCAGCGAACGCGAGCTTGGTTATGCAAATGCCTTTGCAGCATCCCATCGCCGTTGCGGTGAAATCGGCTTCGACCTGTTCGTACTCGCTGAGGATGCGGCCAGAATCAAGGAGCTGATTCTGAAACGCGGCAAGGCTTTCGGCGCGCGCCCGGTGGGCGAAGCCGCTTTTGAAATCGCCCGCATCGAAGCAGGCATTCCGCGCGAAGGCGTTGATGCCGGAGAAGATTACATCATTCTGGAATCCGAACTTGAATCGGCGGTCAGCTATACCAAAGGCTGTTATCTGGGACAGGAAGTGATTGCGCGCATTCATTGGCGCGGACAACCTGCGAAACGATTGCGCGGATTTGTGATCGAAGCAGATCAACTGCCTGAACGCGGCGCTGAACTGTTTGCCGTTGACGGCCAAATGGCCGGACGACGAGCCGGAGAAATCACCAGCAGCACGCATAGCCTTGCGCTCAATCAAAAAATCGCGCTCGGATACGCTCATCGTTACTGCCTTGATGTCGGAACAGAATTCGTAATCAAACAGGGCGAATCAGAAACTGGCCGAGCCAGGCTGGTCGAACTGCCATTCGTCGAATGAGTATGGAAGAAGAAAACAAAAAAGAGTTGGAATGGAATCTGGAATCCGCCGAACGGGCTTACAGCGTGATTGCGCGTTACGTCGAACATACGCAGATTTCCGGAATCCTGGTTGCGGTGATGGCCAGTGCGCTTGGCGAAGAGCGCGTCAAACCGATTGTCGAAAGCGGTCACTGGCAGAGTTTTATGGCCAGCAAGCGTGAACTGGCCGAAGCCAAAAACGATATTGAACAATTGACAGAAATTATCGAACGGATGCGCAACGGCTCGTCCAAAACTGAATAAACCGGAGTCGCAAGCTATGCCAAATTACGGAATCGTCACTGTCGAAGAATTGAAGGCGAAAATGGATGCGAATGAAAAGTTTCGCCTGATTGATGTCCGCGAGCCTCACGAATTCCATCATGCCAGCATCGCGGGCGCGGAACTGAAACCGCTGGGCCAAATCATGCAATGGATGCAGGAATTGACGGACAAGGACGAAGACATCGTTCTGCACTGTCATCACGGCATGCGCTCTGATCGCGCTTGCCAGATTCTGGCGGCTCAGGGATTCAGCAACCTGAAGAACCTGATCGGCGGCATTGACGATTGGTCGTTGAAAATTGACGCCAGCGTTCCGCGTTATTGAAGATGCTGCGAATGATGGAACTGCCTGAAGAATTTTTGCGCGGAATTGAATTGTTCAATCAAGGCAGATTCTTTGAATGCCACGAAGTCTGGGAAACGATCTGGTTGAATTCCGAAGGTGACGAGCGCGAATTTCTGCACGCGATGATTCAATCGGCGGCTGCTTTTCATCACGTTCAGCGCGGCAATCTGAAAGGCGCAATGAGCCTGGCGCAAAAAGCGATAAGCAAATTTGCAAATCTGCCGCCGCTTGTCTTGCAGTTCGATACCGGCGATTTCCGGTCAAGGCTTGAAGGCTTTCTGGCAGAACCTGAAGCTCCGTTTCCTCACATTTCCATCCCGAGTAAAAACACATGACTCAAGGAATTCGTATTGCGCTGCTGTCATTTTGGCTGGGAGTGATGGCGTTTTTCAGCTTTGTCGTCGCGCCTTCGGCATTTGCCGTTTTGCCGACCAAGCATCTGGCCGGGCAAGTGGTTTCGCGAACGCTGGCCGTAACCGAAATCGCCGGAATCGTAATCGGTTCGGCGCTATTGCTGACTTTGCTTTTTTCGCGCGGGCGGAAAGCGAAATCGTTTCTGTTTGAAGTGATCGTCACGGTGCTCATGATTGCGGCGATGGCGCTGTCGAAACTGGTTTCCATCAACATGCATTCATTGCGCGAGCAGGCGGGCGAAGGGCTATATCTTTTACCAACCAGCGATCCTATTCGTTCCGGCTTTGACCAGTTGCACCAATACTCGGTTGGACTGATGGGTTTCACTATGCTGGCGGCGGTGGCGTTGATTGGCTTGCTGGTCAGGCGAAAGGGAAATAATGCCTGATCAGGCCGGACTCGATCCGCAAAACCTCAGATTTGATTTTATCGCCGGATCGGATAAACCCAGGCTGGATGAATTCGTCGCACGCGAACTTCCGAAAATCAGTTTGACCAGAATTCGGCGTTTGATTGCCGAAGGCGACGTGTTGGTGAACGGCGAAAAATCGCTGAAGGGAATCCGCCTGACTGAAGGCGACCGGGTCAGCGTTAAAATTTTTGCCGCAGAAAAATCCTCCGCCACGCCTGAAAACATTCCGCTGGACATTCTTTACGAAGACGAATCGCTGATCGTCGTCAACAAGCCTGTCGGATTGCTGGTTCATCCTTCGCAC
Organism: uncultured Heliomicrobium sp.; assembly: GCA_964426025.1. Lineage (GTDB taxonomy): Bacteria > Acidobacteriota > Blastocatellia > RBC074 > RBC074 > RBC074. The sequence goes on along the minus strand of CAYRQB010000008.1, from coordinate 23,787 downwards.
ATCGAAAAATCTGGGACTTTGCTCAACGGATTGGCTTATCACTTCTGGCAGACTTCGGGCGGGGCCGTCAGGCCGGGTTTGATTCACCGGCTGGACAGAAATACTTCGGGCGTGATTGTGCTGGCCAAAACTCAGCGCGCGCATCGCACCTTGTCAAAACATTTTCGAGAGCGCTGGGTGAAGAAATTTTATCTGGCTTTGGTCAACGGCAGAGTCGAACGCGACAACGGCGTGATAGACGCTCCGATCGGATCGAAAGAAGGCAAGGATGTCTGGCCGCGGTGGCAGGTGATGAACGAAAAAGAGGGCGGCAAACCGGCTCAGACAAAATACAAAGTCATTCACCGTTTCACCGCCCACACGCTCCTGGAGCTAGAACCTCAGACAGGACGCACACACCAACTTCGCATTCACTGCAACTTGATCGGTCATCCGATAGTCGGCGATCCGATTTACCGCTCCGCGTTGTCGGAAACAGACCATCTGGTTATCAAACACAAAATCAAACATCACCTGCTACACGCTTCGCGGTTGATCTTCCGGCATCCGGCTGGCGGCAAAGAACTCGATCTTGAAGCGTCTATGCCGAAGCTGATGCGAGAGCTGATAGCAGAGCTAAAGGCTTGAACCGCGCCAGGAATCTTATCCAGCCTTTTCAATATGCGTCAGCCCGTATTTTTTCAGAAGGCCGAAGAAGGTTCGGCGATCTTTCTGCGCCTGGCGCGCGGCCTGACTGATATTGCCGCCACAAGCGACCAGAACTCGTCGCAGATAATCCTGTTCGAAGTTTTCTATCATGCGAGCTTTGGCAATGTTGAAAGGCTCTTTCCATGAAAGATTGGCTTCGCGTCCGGTCGGACCCATGTTCAATTCGTGATCGCGAATGGTTCCACCTTCGGCAAAAATAACCGCCTGACGAATTACGTTTTCCAATTCACGAACATTTCCCGGCCAGGGATAAGCCATCAGCTTCATCACGGCATTTTGAGAAAACCTGCTAACCTGACGATGGTATTCGCGTGCGGCCTGTTCCAGAAAATACATGCCCAGCGGGATGATGTCTTCACGCCGTTCGCGCAATGGCGGAAGCCGCAGAGTTATTAAGTTCAGCCGGAAAAACAAATCTTCGCGAAAATGCTGTTCCCTGACTTTGGCCTGAAGATCCTGATTGCTGGCCGCCACCAGACGAACGTCAGCTTGTCTGTACCGCGAAGACCCCAGCGGTTTGTACTGTCGGTCTTGTAAAAAGCGAAGCAGTTTGACCTGCGCCGATAATGGCAGCGAATCCACTTCATCAAGAAAGAGCGTGCCGCCTTCGGCTTCGGCAATCAATCCTCGGCGAGGCTGACGCGCATCAGTGAAAGCTCCCGATTCGTGACCGAACAGTTCGTTTTCAAACAACTCGGTCGGAATGGCGCTGCAATTCAAAGGGACGAACGGTCCGTTGACGCGCGGGCTGAAGTAGTGAATTGTGCGAGCGCACATTTCCTTGCCGGTTCCTGTTTCTCCAGCCAGCAAAACGGTTGCGTCACAGGCCGCCACGCGAGGAAGCTTATCCTTGACGGCGGCAAAGGCCGGAGCCTGACCTATCAATCTGGGCATCTCCATCTGCGAAGACGTGCGCTTTCTGAGATGAGCCATTCCTTCATCGCCCATTCTTCTGCTTTGTCTTACCAATCTTTGAATGCGCAATCGTAAAGCGGACAGATGAAGAGGAAGAATGAGGAAATCGTCAATCTCCGGCGAGATCAGGACTTCGGAATTTTTGGATGGTTGTTGATTCAGGCAAACCAAAACCGGAACGCGGGATGTCTGCCCATTGATGACGCGAATTTCAGCCAACAACTCGGGCAAGTCCTCGTCCGCGACTCCCAACAATATCAGCTTTACACCGGAAAGTGGCGACTCCGCGATCGAGTCGTCAAATGTTTCAGAGACGATGCAGAAATAACCTTCCTGTCCCAAAACCTCCACAATTTCTCGTAGCTGTGTGGGGGACAGACGGCGGTTGATAATTTGAACCTTGTTCGGTGCCATACAATTCTCCCTTCACCGAGCAAATCGAATTCTTCAACCTGTCCAGACCAATGAGGCACCCTACCTTCTGGCAACCGACTGTGGGTTTGGTTATCAAGAGGTATTAAATTGAAAATATCCAGCAGGCCAAAGCCAAAATTTTAAGAACCACATCTCCAATCGAATTGATTATGTAGTTGTCCAATGAGTGAAATCCTATACCGCCGTCTTGAGAAAGACTTGAGAGAGAGATAGAAAAATTACTGAAACTTTTTTTGATCAGCCTCCAGTTTTCCTCAAGTCCGATTGTGTATCTTCTCGCCCGTCAGACGATGAAATTCAAATCGTGATGAATTCAGCAATCTTATTCTGATTATTCGATTGAATTCGGGCTGGCCAGAAACGTAATGGGAGTCAGAAGGGAATTTCCCCCCAACTTCCCCAACTCCCCCAATCCCCCAACTCCCCCAGGTTTATAAATTCATTGGGATTTAACTTACGGGCGCTGAAGAGTGGGGATCTCAGCGTTCGTTGCTGCCACGGGTATCGTGCGGGGAGAGCACACTATACTCGTGGCTTTTCGAGACAGCGGTTGCTGTAACTGGCAAGATGCTATGGGGCGGAACCGGTTACAGCAGCCGCTGCCTGTTACGAGAAATTCGTTTCTCAGCAACCGCCTCAAGAATTCCTCAAGTCGAGCCTATTAAAATGTAAGCCGAGAGATTAAGTGGGGTTAGGCGCGAGTTTAGTCATTACAGAAATGAGGCAGAAATGAGGCGATTGCTTATCCCACAAAGTCGTAGCCTGAAAGTAGTAGAAGGAGAGAGGCTCTTTTGAAACAGGTATGTCAACAGAGTATTCGGTCATGGCTGCCCCACATCAGGACGTGAAATATGAAACTGATCCACAGCAAGACTTTAGTACCAACAGAATCCCCCAGAGTTTATCGGCGGCGATTGGTTGACGCGCTTGAGGACAGCCTAAGTTGCTGTAATTCAACGATCATCACCGGTCGGGCAGGGACTGGAAAAACCATGTTGGCAACGGATTTTGCGCGGCAATGTGGTCGTCGAGTGGCCTGGTACAAGATTGACGCGCCGGATGCCGCGTTGCCGGTCTTTCTGAATTATTTCGTCGAAAGCCTGTCCAATGCGCGCGCGGATTTTAATGGCGAGACGTTGAAGCAGATTTTGATCTCGCCGGCAAAAAACAATCTGGCCAAACTGGCTGAAGCTTTCGTTGATGCCTTGCAGAAACATGACGAACCTTTATTGATAGTGATTGACGATCTGCATTTGATTTACGACGCAGACTGGGTTGTTCCATTCCTCCATAGACTTCTGCCGCTCTTGCCTGCTGAAGTCCACTTGCTGATTTTGGGGCGCAGTTTGCCGCCTGCGCCATTGTGGCGACTGCGCTCCAAACAGCGTTTGTGTGTGATTGACGAGCAGGCATTGGCATTTACCCCGGAGGAAACGGCGAGACTGTTTGCTTCTTACGGACTTAATTCGCAGCAAGTTGGCATGGCTCTGGCTCAAACGCGCGGCCGTGCCGTCTCTTTGCATGCATTGGCGTGCCGGATGGCAGAAGTTATGGAAGAAGTAGCCTAGCAAAGGCAACTATTGTGAAAATCAGCGCTGTTCTGCCTGTCTCGTTCCTTGCACAATTAGTCGCTGGGGCTATACTCATAGAAAGTTCATTCAGAACACGACGAACGAGTTCAGCGTTTGTCAATAACTGCTTGGAAAGGCACAGGTGCAAGATGATTATGACGCGCGGTCAGAAAAGGTTGAAATCGGCGCCGTCATCTGTGTCAACCGAGCCTACAGCAGCTATGCCCACCTTTTTTCTTCGCACCAAGCTGCTCCCTCCCCGTCCAGCGCCGGCTTTGCTTCCACGTCCGCGTTTGATCGAAAGACTTGGAGCCAACTTGGCGCATCCGGTTACTTTGGTGATGGCCAACGCCGGGTCTGGTAAAACGACTCTTGTCAGCGAATTTGTTCGCGCCCACGTCCCTCATTTCATTTGGTATCAATTGGATCACACAGACGCCGATCCGTCGGTCTTTCTGGGTTACATCGCGCACGGAATCCGCCAGATCGTGCCGGGCTTCGGCCAGGCGACTCTGGCTTATTTACAGCAAGCTGCTGCTGAAGTCGGACAACGTCCCGAACGCGCGGTTGACGTTTTGCTGAACGAAGTGCTTGACCAGGTTGAACAGCAACTGGTGTTGGTTTTGGATGATTACCATCACCTTGGGACGGCGAATGCAGTGCATGCGGCGACAGATCGTTTGATCGCTTATCTGCCTGATGTGCTGCACCTGATTATCATCTCGCGCGAAATGCCGCCGCTTCAGGTAACCAGAATGCGTTCCCAGGCGACATTGAACATAATTGGCCGTAACGATCTGCTATTCACCGACGAAGAAACGCAGTCATTGTTTCGGCAGGTTTTCGATCTGGAGTTGACGCCTGAACAACTGACCGAATATCGCGAAAGAACTCAAGGATGGATCACGGCTTTGCAATTGGTTCGGCAAGTCGCACAACGCAGGTTAAGCGGAGTTCGTAGTTCGGAAGCAGGGACTCAGAGTGAAGAAAGCGAGACGCCGGTTGCCGGTCGCAGTTCGCAGGACCTGAGCGAAATTTTGCGGCAATCGGAAAACGACATCTTCGATTATTTCGCCGAAGACGTTTTTGCGGATGAAGAGGAAAACGTTCAGCAACTGCTGCTGCGGGTCGCGCTGTTGGATCGGATAGAGCTTGAAACCTGCGGACGGCTTTATCCGCAAACGGGAAGCTCGGCGATTTTGCCGCAGTTGGTGCGCCGCAACGTTTTCATTTCCATTGCCAGTGACGAGCGCGGCGAAGAATACCGCCTGCATCCGTTGTTTCGCAGTTTTTTGCTTAGACGTTTGCGTTCGGAGGCTGGCCGCGCGGGTGTGGCCGCCGAGCATATTCACATTGCCGAACACTTTCTTGGACGCGGGCAGTGGGAACTGGCGGTTCATCATTTCCTGGCGGCGGAAGAATTCGAGCGAGTCGCCGAAGTGATCGCCAAGAACGGACAGGCCTGGATTGCTTCGGGCGCTCTGAACAGTCTGGCGGCTTCTGTTGATTCTTTGTCGGCGGAAGTTCTGGAACGTCATCCGCGTGCGATAGCTTTTCGCGCCGAAGTGGCGCGGTTATGCGGCGAATACGATAACGCTCAGGCTTCGTTGCGGCACGCCGCGGCCTTGCTTCACGATCGTGGTGACAGCGAGGGCGAAGCAGAAGCTCTGCATTCGTTGGCCACGATCGCGCGCAGGCGAGGGAATTTCACCGAAGCATTTGATTATCTGGATCGGGCGATGTTGTTGGCGGACGAAAATTCTCCGGTGCGAGCCAAATGCGGAAACACGCGCGGTCTGTGCCTGCTTTCATTGGGGCAATGGATCGAAGCCGAGCGCGAATTTCGCGCTGCCTTGCAATCAGCCGAAGAATTACATGACGAACATTACGCTCGGTTGATAGTTCACAACCTGGGATTGCCGCCGATGATTCGCGGAGATTTCGGCGAAGCTCTGCGCTGGCTCAGGCGATTGCTGCAGGCGGATCGCAATTCGGCGCCGGTGCCACAGGAAGCGACTGCGCATTTGAACGTGGCGCGGTGTTACCTTTACCTGGGAGATTTAGCGGCTTGCGAATTGCATCTGGACAAGGCTTTGGAGCGTTGTCAGCTTTTCAATCTGGTGGCGGCGCGCGGAGAGATTTTTGAAGCTTACGGAAATCTGTTCCGCGAACGCGGCGATTTGTCCCGAGCAGCCGAATATTACGAACGAGCCGCCCGAGCCTATGACGCAGCGGGAATTGATCTGCCGCGACGCGAGTTGATGGAAGAGCAGGCTCTGCTGAGTATGAAAAACGGCGATCTGGCGCGCGCTCGCAAGCTGCTGGATCAACTGATAATCGCCCGCCGAAGTCTGCATGACGAATTGGCTATTCAAACTGCAACTTTGACGCGCGCGCGCGTTTTGCTGGCGCAGGGGCAGTCGGATTTGGCTGTTGCGGAACTTGGACCGGCGCTCGGCTATTTTCATCAGCACGGTCTTTACTATTACGAAGCACAGGCTTGTATGGCGATGGCGCTTGGCGATCTTTCGGCTGGACGCGATGTGCAGATGCTGGAACGTTTGCGCAGAGCTTTGGATCTGGCTGCGCGTTTCGATTACGAATATTGGTTGCAGCGTGAAGTCGTTACGCATCCACAATTGTTTTCGACGTCTGAAGCCATTGATCTGCTGCCACCTGAAATGCGCGAGTTGGTTGTTTCGCAACCGCAGGCGGCAGCGATTGCGGCGCGAACTGTTCAAGTTTCTACTGTTACCGCCTCGCCTGTTGAGGCAATGCCATCGGCTGAATTGACCATCAACATGCTTGGCCCGGTTGAAATCTTCCGCGATCCGCAACGAGCTTTTGCCGCCGATGCCTGGACGACGCGCAGAGCGCGGGACATTCTGTGTTTCATCGCTTCGCGCCGTCATCGTCGTGCTTCGAAGGATACGATCATAGACACGTTCTGGGGCGAAGCCGATTTCGAGAATATCGCGAAGAACTTTCACCCGACGGTTTCTCACATTCGCAAAGCGCTCAACAGCAACCAGCCCCTGAAGCAGAACTTCCTGCTTTACCGCGACGGCGATTACATGCTCAATTCGGAATTCAGTTACGCGATTGATATTGAAGAATTCGATCAGATAGTGAGCGAAGCCGAATCTGCCCGTCGCAGCGGTCAGCACGAACAATGCATCAATCGTTATGAAGCGGCTGTCAAACTTTACCGCGGCGAGTTCATGCAAGGCTGTTACGACGAATGGGCTGAAGAGCAAAGGTCTTATTACCGGGAACAGTATTTGCACATGCTTGAGGCGTTGGTGGTTGCCGCGCAGAAAGCCGAAGAATGGCCTCGCTCGCTACACCTGGCGCAAAGGATTTTGCGCGACGATCCTTTCCGAGAAGACATTCACTGTTTGATGATGCGCGCTTATGCCGCTCAAGGCAATCGCGTTGCGGTTAAAGAACAATACGAAAGCCTGCGCGGTCTGCTCCACAAGGAATTGGGAGTCGAACCGGCGGCTGAAACTCAAAAAATTTATCGCTCCCTGCTGACATAGACTGCCCCATTACGGAACCCGATCCCCCACGCCGGTGTTCAGAAATCAATCTTCAAGCTAATCCTGCTGTTTGGTTCGCGAACAGCCTGGTGTCAGTTCAATGCTGGCTTCACTCTCCGGGAGGGCTTATGAGGTTAATCAGCCTTAAATCAGAAAATAAATATCGGCGCGCAATTGCCATTGCGCTCATTGCGGTTCTGGCGGTCAGTTCGGCCAATGCCGGACTTCAAATAATTTTCGGAAACGGAATCGCTGTCACAGGCGCTGACGGAATCAGCTATACCGGAACATCCGGGATTGCAGTTACCGGCGCTGACGGTTGGCTGTCATTCAGTCCGAATGGAATTACGGCAACAGGCGCTGACGGCATAGCAGTAACCGGCGCGGATGGTCTCACCTACACTGGCGCAAACGGAATTACAGCAACCGGCGTGGACGGGATGTCGGTTGTCCAGGCCAGTGGCATAACCGCGACCGGAGCCGACGGCATAGCCGTGACCGGCGCAGACGGCACGGTTTATCAGGCCGATTCCATACTCATACGAAATCCGAACGGCATAGCGGTGACCGGCGCGGATGGCATAGCAGTGACCGGAGCCGACGGTATTGCAGTGACAGGCGCGGATTCATTCAAGGCAGTTCGCGCCGACGGCATAGCGGTGACCGGCGCAGATGGCATAGCAGTGACCGGCGCAGATGGAATAGCAGTGACCGGCGCGGATGGTCGAGTCTTTTCGATCTCGCCGAATGGCATAGCCGTGACGGGAGCCGACGGCATAGCGGTGACTGGAGCAGACGGCATTGCGGTGACCGGGGCGGATTCCATCAATGGATTGGCTGCACCTGTTTCACAGTCAACTGGATTATTGAGCCTTGATCCCGAATTGGCTCTGACGCTCAATCGGATTACGGAGGACAGCAACGTCAACGCGGCGATTGTCTATCATCGTTTGCCAACCAACGCCGACATTGCCGATTTGCAGCGATTGGGAATAATCGGCGGCACGCGTTATCGCGCATTGCCTGTGGTTTCTACGACAGCTACCAAACGACAATTGATCGCTGTGTCGCGTCTTCCGAACGTACGTTCGATATATGGCAATCGAACTTTGCCTACTTTGGCAGATGCTGGCGGAAACCTGACGGGTGCGGGACGCGCTCGCACAGATGCTGAACTGACAGCGAAGAACTGGGGAAACCCTTTAACCGGCAACGGCGTCACCGTCGCAGTTTTGGACACAGGTCTTGACGCCTTGCATCCGGATTTGTCCGGGCGAGTGGTCAACAATATCAAACTGGCTGGCACGCTCGGCACTGGAGCCGGTTTCAAATACCCGGTCAGTTTGGAACATCAATCAAATACCGATTTACTGCACGGACACGGCACTTTTGTCGGAGGAGTAATTGCCGGCAGCGGTATGGCGTCGAATGGCAAATACAACGGCGTTGCGCCTGGCGCTCGACTGTTGGGTTTGAGCGCTGGCGAATTGAACCTGTTCTACGTTCTTGAAGGTTTCGATTATCTGCTGGCCAACGGCGCGGCTTACAACGTGAAAGTCGTCAATTGCAGTTTTTCGGCCAACACGATTTACGATCCGCATGACCCTGTGAATGTCGCCACGAAGCTGTTGACTGATCGCGGAATCAGCGTGGTTTTCTCGGCTGGCAACACTGGCCCGGGCTTGCGTTCGCTGAATCCTTACGCGATGGCTCCGTGGGTGGTCAGCGTAGGCGCGACCGATTCAAAAGGCCGACTGGCTGATTTTTCATCGCGCGGAGATTTCGGAAACGCCAGACCGTCGCTGGTTGCACCCGGAGTCAGCGTCATCAGTCTGCGCAGTTCCACCGCTCCCAGTTTGACAGGCGTGCTTGGCATTGAATCCGGCAACGACTCGCGGGTTTTGACGGCTGGCGAATTGCCTTACTACACGACTTCCAGCGGCACAAGCTTTTCGGCGCCGCAGGTTGCAGGGGCGATTGCCTTGATGCTGGAAGCAAACTCATCGCTCACGCCAGCGCAGATCAGTGATATTTTGCAACGAACGGCCACACCATTGCCGTCTTACTATGCTCACGAAGTCGGCGCGGGAATGCTCAACGCGCACGCGGCGGTTTTGGAAGCCGCTTTCCCGAATCGCCGGATGGGAATGTTCCGTGCGACGCTCGATCACGGGCAGGCGCGCTTCATCAACGATTCGCCGAAACTGTTTTCGGGAACGGTTCAATCCACTCATCACACCAGCTTGTCTGTCCCGAAAAACGCATTGCAGGTTTCAGTGCAAATAGCCTGGGGAAATCTGACAAATACCAGCGATCTTGCTTTGATGCTGACAGACCCGAACGGAGTGTCGCGTCCGGAAGTTGACACGCTGAATCTGTTGGGGCTGACAGGTCGGCGGGAACGCGAAATAGTCAGCATGCCCGCAGGAGGTAGCTGGACTGCGCGAGTCAGAAACAAAGGGCTAACATCCGGCGGCCTGGCCACTGCTCAACCATTTTATGGTTTGATGGATGTGACGCGAGTTGAATATTCGCGGATGGACGATCTGGATAGCCTGAGCGCTTCTGCTCGCGAAGATGTTTATCTGAATCTGCGCTCTTATGTGATGTGGCCGTTTGGAAAGAAATTCCGCCCGCAATTCACCGTTTCGCGTTACGACCTGGCATCAACGTTGATGCTCGGCGGACAGGTTCCTCAATACCTACCCGGACGTTCTCGATTCACCGATGTTCGCGATGCCGCGACCATGCTGGCAGTCGAAAGCGCTCAATCATCGCCGAACGGAGCGCTGTTCATTGACGCGAATTTCGGCGGGCGATTCCGTCCCGACGACAGAGCAGACAAACTGACGGCGGCAATCGCGATGGTTCGCGCGGCAGGTTGGCGCGCGGAAGCGGAATCGCCCTCTAACGCCTGGCCGCCTGTGACTGACGCTTATTTGATTCCGTCGAACCTGCGCGGTTACGTGACGGTGGCGCTGGCTAAAGGTTTGCTGTCGAAAGATGGTTCTGCTTTCAATCCAAATCGCGCGCTGACGCGTTTGGAATTGGCTCACGCCATGGCTGTGATCATGAGCGCGTCAATTCAGTAAAACTTCAACGAATAAATAACTCTTCCGCGTTCCACATCGAGTAGGGAAGCATTGTGCTTGGGCGATGATTTCCTACTCGATTATTGGATGCGGCGGCCAGATGGCGCGAGACAATCGGAATGACCGGCAATTGTTCCGCCAGAATTTTTTGAATCTCGCGGAATTGCTCGCGGCGACGTTCCGGATTGCTTTCGCGGGATTGAGCGGCGACCAGTTCATCAATTCGCGTTTCCCAGGCGGTTGCAGGTTTGAGTTGTCTGGGATTCCATTGATGAGCGCCGCCGCTGCTGCTGAGAAAGTTCGCGTACGATGAAGGATCGGGTTCGGAAATGGATGTTCCCAACAGCGCCGCGTCGTAATCGAAACTTTGCGAAATTCTACGCGTCAGTTCGCCGAATTCGATTCTGGCCACATTCATCCTGATTCCGAGCTTCGCCAAATCTTCCTGAATCACCGTCGCCATTTGCACTCGTGGCTGGCTTTCGACCGGGACAATCAAGGTCAATTCGACGCGATTGTTTTTGGCGTCGTAAAGCTCCGGTTCGGCTGAAGCGCCGCGCGTCGCGAATCCGGCTTCGCGTAACAAAGCGCGCGATTTTTCCAAATCGTATTCGGTGCGGGGCAAATCTGTCGCCGCCCAGGTTCGATTGCCCGTAGATACAAAACCGTAAAGCGGAGTTGCCAGACCTTGCAGTGTGACCGAAGCCAGCGTCTCGCGGTCAATCGCGTGTGAAACCGCGCGGCGAAATCGCGCGTCGTTGAACCAAACGAGCTTCGGCGCTTTGGCCGATGGAGTGAGATTGAACCAAAGATGATCTGTCGCCAGTCCGGGGCCGGCATCAACCGCGCGAACCGCGCCGGACTGTGAACGAAGATTGGCGTAATCGCCCGGTCGAATTCGGTCGCAAATGTCCAGCGAAGTTTGTTTCAGTCTGGCCAGCGCGTTGTTCGCGTCGCTGACGATTTCAATCACGATTTTGTCCAGATAGGGCAGCGGCATTCCGGCTGAATCTTTTTTCCAGTAATGGGGATTGCGTTTGAGCGTAATGCGTTCGGCGGCAATCATGGATTCAGGGGTGAAAGCTCCGGCTGTGATCACGCGCTGAGGATTGGCGTTCAAGCCATAAGCTTCGGAAAACTTTCCCTGATTGAAATCCTCTTCCAGAACGTGGCGCGGCAACACTGCCAGATTCGACAAATAGTTTTCAGGAGCCGCGACCGTTTCCGGGAAAACCAGTCGCAGATGATTCGAGTCAATAACAGAAACTTCAATCGGACGACCGGCGATCAGCATCGCATCGCTGAATGCAGGCGAAGCCGTCCGTTCGTCGTACAACGCGCGAAAGGTGAAAGCCACGTCTTCCGCCGTCAAAGAGTGGCCGTCGGAAAACTTCACATCATTACGCAATGTCACTTCAACGGTTTTTCCGTCGCTCAACTGATTCCAGCTTGCGGCCACGCCCGGAACGTATTTGCCAGTGTCGTGATCAAATTCCGCCAGCCTTCCGCCCATCAGGTAAAACGCGACTATCAGCGAAGCTTCATCGGCGGCTTTCAGGTAGTTAAAAGTTTGGGGCGGAGAAGCGACGCGATAGCTCAACGATCCGCCGCGTTTGCCAATCACGCGCTCAGAAGAGTTGGCAGAATCGGACGAAGTCGCCGGTTGCGAGCCGGAGCGGCAACCGGCCATCGTGACCAGAACTATCAGAAGAGCGAGGAGAGCAAATCTTTTTAACGACGGCGGTCTCATCAGATTACCTCAGGATTTCGGTTGGCGCTTTAGTTGGTTGTAGCAGCGGGGAAGCCATGGCGCGGATTCAATCACGGCGATCAGTTGATGTCCAGCCAGCCAATCCGCTCTTGTCGCGGGTAAATTCAGATGTTATAGCAGGCTGCCCGTTATCGCGTTTCCATTGATCGCAACTTCTATGATCAGACTGATTATTTCCAGATCGTTTCAGGCTTTGCTGGTCGTGTTTTTCGTCTCGCTTCTGAGCTTCGCTTTGTTGGCGGCGGCTGGCGGCGACGCTTTGACCGCGCTCAGCGGCGATCCGAGAATTTCCGTCGAAACGATTGCCAAACTCCGCCGGGTTTATGGACTGGATCAATCGTTCGGCGTTCGTTACCTGCGCTGGTTGGGCGGAATCATAAGCGGCGACCTCGGCTTCTCTTTATATTTTCAACTGCCGGTTCAGAAAATTATTTGGCCGCGATTTCTGCGCACTGCGGCTCTGGCATTGACGGCGCTGACCATCGCCTGGACGTTCGCGCTCAGTTTGGGGATAGCTGCGGCAAAGCGTCGCGGCAGTCGGTTGGATCGTTTTTGCTCGACGCTGATTCTCTTCGGTTCTTCCACTCCGCGACTGGCGCTGTCATTGATTGTGCTGGCGTTTGCTGCGCGGACTTCGTGGTTGGGTGTGGGCGGCCCGACAGCGGCATTATCCGCCAGCGAATGGCTGTTGCGATTGCTTCCTGCTTCATTGGTTTTGAGCGTTCCGTTAATCGCGCTTTTCCTGGCTCAAACTCGCGCGGTTGTCGGGCAGGGAATGAATAGCGAATTTGCCAGAACAGCAAAAGCCAAAGGCCTGACAGAAAGTTTGATTTTGTGGCGGCATGTTCTGCGTCCATCGCTGAATCCGTTGATCACGATTTTCGGTTATTCGCTTGGCGGAGTCTTGAGCGGTTCGGTGATTGTCGAGAAAGTGCTAGGCTGGCCGGGCTTGGGCGATCTTAGTGTGATTGCCGTTCTCAGCCGCGATGTGCCATTGCTGCTTGCTGTGGTGTTGATCACTTCCACGGCGGTGCTTGCCGGAAATTTGCTGGCCGATATTCTCTTGCGATTGAATGATCCCCGATTGAGATGAAAAACGCCGAACGCCAATCAGTCAGCCCGTTTCGTGATGGCGATGCGCGCAGGCGTCGTTCGTTGATTGTCGGTGCAATTGTAATTTGCCTCTTTTACTTGATCGCCGCATTGGCGGATTTTTTTTCGCCTTACGATCCTCGATCCCAATCTCGACGAGAACCATTTTCGCCGCCGGTCAAATTACGCTTACGTGACATTGAAGGTAATTGGAGCATCAGGCCATTCGTTTATCCGCAACGATTGGTTGATCCGTTGATGCGTCGTTACGAAGAAGATTCGGCTCGCCCATACTCGCTGGAATTTTTCGCGCCGGGTTACGAATACAAACTTTTCGGATCGCTCACCTGCAATCGTCATTTGTTCGGCTTGCGCGAAATTGTGGATGCCGAAGCGCCGCGAATCTATCTGCTGGGAACGGATGCGCTGGGACGCGACAGGTTTTCGCGTTTGATTGTCGCTGGCAGGTTTTCATTGCTTGTCGGTCCGGCAGGCGCTTTGCTGGCCGCATTGATTGGCATCGCGATTGGTTGTTTGGCGGGATACTCACGAAGCCGTTGGGGAAATCTGGCGGACGATGCTTTGATGCGTCTGGCTGACGCGATGATGGCGTTGCCGACGCTTGTTATGATTCTGGCCGCGCGAGCAGCCTTCCCGTTGGAATTACCACTATTGCGTGCGGCAGCTTTGCTGATAGGGATTTTCGTCGTTCTGGGCTGGGCGGAAATGGCGCGGTTGACTCGCGGCCTGGTGTTGGAATTGCGCGAACGCGAATTCGTCATCGCCGCAATAAGTTTGGGAATGTCGCCTTTGCGCATAATGCTTCGTCACATTCTGCCGAACATTGCTCGCCCTTTGATTGTTCAGGCGCTGTTGATGCTTCCGGCTTTTATGCTGGCCGAAACGGCGCTGTCGTTTCTGGGTGTTGGATTGCAGGAACCTGACGCCAGTTGGGGCAATTTGCTGGCCGTCGCCGCCGATGTGACTTTGCTGGAACGCAATCACGCCTGGGCGATATTGACTCCGGCGATGGCCATCACGCTTTTCGTGCTTGGAGTGCGGATGATCAGCAACGGGCTTGAACTAAACGATGAATGAACAATGTAGCGAGGCGATTACTGCAAGACGAAGTTGTCAAACCAGGTTTGCCCGAAGATTGGGCAGAGCGGCTCAGCGCAGTTTTGCCGCTGTACGATGATCAGCACTGCGTTTGTCGTTTTGCCGGTTTCGAAGTCGAGCGAGATTTTTCGCCAGCCGTTTGTGCTATCAGAAAAAGGCGCGGATTGCGCTAGCTTATCCCCACGATTGCTTGCGTCAACCACCGTGACCACGGGTGTGCCAGCGGTCACCAGTTTCCTGGCGCGCGCGTCAAAACTTAGTTGGTATCTGGTTTGCGGCGCGACAATCACGAGTTGCGAAACGATTGCCGTCGTCGGTTGTGGATTTCCGTTCCAGTTAATCAGCAGACTGCGAGCGCCGTTCGAAGGCTCGCGTGAATCCAATGACGTCTCGACGCCTTCAACCGCTGATTGAATCTGCCAGCCAAAACCCGGATCGTCGAATTTGATTTCCCCTTCAAAGCTGCCGTCTATAAATTTGATTGAGGCATCACCGCTTTCGGTTTTAATCGTTCTGTGATCGCCCGACCAAACCTCATAGGCTTCCGGGAATGTATTTGCAGAAAGCAATTCGGCGAGCAATGCGCGGCGCTCTTTGTAGGAAGCCGAACGAGATTCGCGAAATAGTCGAATGGCATCGGTTGCTTTGCCGTGTCGCGCGAAGTAAGTAGCCAAAGCCATTCGCGCGGTTGAGCTTTGCGGCTGAACGACGGCTTCGACGGCTTGTGCGTTGCCGTCATAAATTCCCCAGGTCAAATCAACCAATTGCGGCGACAGCGTCGGCTGACTGATTGAAGCTCGGCGCAACGAGGAAAATGCTTCGTCGTACTTTCCCGCGCGCAACAGCAAGTTGCCAAGTTGCCAGTGGGTGTGGGCGTAGTAAGGCGCAAGTTTTGCGGCTTCCTGAAAAGCGCGGATGGCTTGATCGGTTTTGTTTGCCTGGTCGTACGCGTTTCCCATTTCCATCCACAACAGGTAATCGCGCGGTCGCAGCTTGATCGCCAACCTGAATTGATTCGCAGCCTCAGCCGCTTGCCCGGCGTTCAGGAACAAAGCTGCGCGCGCCGAATAAACTTCCGGATCGCCCGAGCTGAATTCAATCGCTTCGTTGACTGCGTCGAACGAACCAACGCCAGCGCCGTAATTTGAAAGCAATCTGGCCGCCCCGACTTTGACCGCGCTCCACATCAACCCGACGCAGATCAGCAGCCCTGCGACGACGATGGGAAAACGCCAAACGAAATGAAGCTTCTTGCGACGAGCGCTCATAATCATCTCCGCTACGTTTCGATAGATGTCTTTATTGAGTGAAATTTCCGGAGGAGTTTCCCAGGTCGCGAGCGACGCCCTGAAATGATGAAAGTAGAACAGACTTTAGCCGTGCATTCAGGCTTTAGTCTGTTCATGTCCCAAACAGGCTAAAGCCTGTTCCACTTTTCGGAGGAGAAAAATGCCATTACCCGCGTCGGAAGGCGAATGGAAACTGAATTGCGTTCTCGGCCTTTTGCGGAATCCGCCTCACCCCCAACGTCAGCCGGACCCGTTTGGCGCAACAGCCCACAATGACGCGGGTAATGACAACAAGCAGGAGGATGGAGAATTGATCTATGAGTATGCCATTACGGACGGCAGGGACTCGGGTTGACACCGCAATTGCAACAGCAGCAGGAGCCGCATCCATTATCGTGACTGCTGGCATTGGCGTTGACGACCAATCTGGCAGTGCCTGTTCCGGCGAAATAGCTGGCGGCGGACAACAATCCCCAGGTCGTTCCTGAATTGGCTCCCAGCCCGAAGATGCCACGCGATCTTTGGTCGTCCGGAGGATTGGAAGCGTTGAGGTCTTTATACGGATCAACCAATGCTTCGTCTTCCGAACCGGGAGCGCAAACGTTGACCGAAGAAAGCCTGGCTTTATCAGTTCTGGTCATTATTCCGTCTGCAGTGGTCAACGCACCGTCAACATTGGCGTTGGCAGTCAACCTGGCACAACCGCGTTTGATTATTCCAGTGATTTGTCCGGTTGCTGAATCGCCGCTGAAAGCCAGCGTTGCCGCAGAATTAGGCGCAAGCTCGAAATCGCCTAACGCTCCGATTCGTACGCTCGCCTTTGTGCCGTTAAAGGTTTGAATAGTAGCGCCGGTCAAAATCGTCGTTCCCGTGCCGACAATGTTTCCATTGACCAGCACAGGTTGATTTCCCCGAGTCACCAATTTTCCCGCCAGCCGCCCCATCTGAATGGATGGCGAGGATAACTGTTTTTTATCTTTGTCGCTTTCATCGCCTTTGCTGTGCACGGGCAAGGGCAAAAGTAAAATTGCGAGTAACAAGGCCAAGGGCTTTGCTGATCTGCGAGGCATTAACATTGCTTACCTCCCTAATAGACGTTTGGCTATTCAGTTTGTAAAAGTGTAGCTGGCCAGCGAGAAAAACATTGATCTCGCTGGTCAACTACATAAAGAGCACTATTAGTTTCGCCTTGAATGCTAGCATTCGGCTTAATCACTGCATATCACCCAAAGGATGGTTTTTTTGTTGCTGACGCCGGTTTTACAGGGTCTTCGCGCAATTCCATGGTGGTTATGGCAATCAGGGCGGCGAAGACAAGAGCGTTGACAGTGATGTGCAATCCGAAATCAACCAGGCTGTGAACGGCTGCGCCGAACAATCCGGTCATCGCTCCGTAACAAGCTGCGCGATGAATCGGATCGGCTTTGCGCAACCTTTCGCGCATCGTCCCGATCAGGGCGATGGCGAACCAGGCGACCAGCGCGCAAGCAATCATTCCGCCGCTGGCCAGTAATTCAAGGTAATCGTTATGCGCTTCCTGCGGAGTCATTTCGCCCGAAGCGCGGTGATGAGCAGGAATGGCGGATTTATATGCGCCGAAACCGCTGCCCGCAATCGGATGCGCCTTGATCAAAGACAGAGTCGCTTTCCAAACTTCAACGCGGCGCTCGCCGGTGTTTGATTCAGAGCCTTGAGCGATGCTTTCAGCGACGGCGGATTTGTTGTTACCATCCGTTGCCATTTCGACCGGCAACGATTCCAGCCGTTTGACCAGATTATCGCCGCCCATCCAGATCATGCTTACGGCCAGCACCAGAATTAAACACAAAGCGAGCGCCGTTCGAGCCGGGCGTGATCTGCCGACCCAATTGACCAACCACGCCAGACTCCCGTCCGGGTCTTCGGCTTCCGCCTTTCGCACGCTGCCCACAAGCAACGCGAGAAACAGCGCCTGACCCAACAAGCCGAAGATGCCGCCGCGTGAATTCGACAGCACCAGCGCCGTCCACAACGGCGCAATTGCCGCCAGGTAAATCAACACCCGGTCGCGGCGAACGCCTCCGCCAATCACCAGACCCATCGCCAGACCGAGTGTCATCTCCATCAAAAAAGCGAAATGATTGCGATTGATGAATTGCGCGTAACCTTCGCCAAGTCGCAAAAAGGGAAGTCCGAACCCAATCGCTTCGTGTTGCATGGTTTGTCGAAGCAGGCCGAACAATGCGCTGGCAATGCCTACGCCGATGATGGTGACAATCAGCAGGCTCAATCGTCGCCGAGTGCAAACGTATCTAAGCGTCAACAGACCAACGCCGGTCAACGCCAGCAGTTTCAGTGTGAACCGATGAGTTTCGTATGCGTCAGCGCTCATCGTTTGTCTGAACTGAATGTCTGCGATTTCGGCGAATCCCAACGGCAGGGTTTGAACAAATGCGAAAGCAGCCAGGGCCAGCAGCGGAATCGCCAGACGAAGGCCGTTGATTCGCCACGATCCGCTCAAACCGCCTTCGACAACCCACAGAGCCAACAGCGCAAAAACAATGATTTCAAAACACGCTTCCGACCACGGCTCGACCGTGCCGTATGGAATTGCGCACAGCACGATCAACGACAGCAACGCGCCGTATATCGTCCGGTCAAGCAGCAACACCAGACGAGCAAGCGCCGAACCTCTTTCTTTCGACGGAGCGAGTTCGATCAAATAATCCGCTTCTGAAAAAAGCCTGGTTTCGGTTTTCATGAAATTAGTCTTCATCATATTTTGCGTCGTCGAATCAGCCCAATGGCATTGAGTCAGGATTTGGTGAGCAGCTTGTCCTGCGAACTTAATGCCATCGGTTGAATCAGCCTGCCTTCACTGAGGTGTCAATTTCCAACATCTGCTCCATTTCGTCCGCAGGCTGGAATACGGGAACTTGTGTGAAATGTCCGATGATTTGAGTCGCAATGTTGGAGACTGAAAAATTGCGATCAAGCAGCAGGCGCGAATTTCGCCCCAATCGGCGGCGCAACAATTCATCGCGCGCCAGCAACAGGGCGTGACTCAGAAAGGCGTCATCATCGCCATTGATCGAACACAGTCCGGCCTGATGCCATTCAATCATCGTCTTCAGATCGTTGCCGGGATTGACGCTGCACAGCACCGGTTTGGCGCAAGACATGTAGCCAAGTAATTTGCCCGGAAAGTTCTGCGTCTTCAGGCGGCGATCAAGCGAGATCAAACCGACATCGAATTCGGAAAGCATCGCCAGATACTCTTCCTGACCGACGGCAGGCAAAATCTGAATATTCGTCAGCCCATTTGTCAGTATCAATTCCTGCAATCGTTCGACTTCGCTGCCTTCGCCGACCAACAGGAAGTGCGCGCGCGGTTCGCATTGCATTCGTTCAGCCAACCTCAGGATGTTGTCCATATCCTGCGCCACGCCTATGTTGCCGCCGTAAAAGAAAACTACTTTGTCGTGCAATCCCAGTTGTTGACGGTACGTGAGCGACGGTTTTGGGGCTTCGTCCGGCACAGTCCAGTTGTACAGGACTTCCAGGTTGAACTGCCTGCGCAACGACATAGCAGTGAAGTAATCCAGATTGGCGGGCGATTGCACGCCTATGATATCTGCGGCCTGGTATTGCCTGATTTCTTTCCACCGAAAGAAATGATAGGTCGGGCCTTTGCGCATCAGCCCAGCGTCAACCGCCCATTGAGGAAAAATGTCGCGCAGTATCAGGTAAGCTCGACAATCCCACAGCATTTTCAATCGGCGAACCAGATCGCCGAAGAAGATGCTGGGCGAATAAAAGATGATCAGATCGTGCGGATTGGCGCGAAAAAAATCTTCGCCTTTTTTCCACAAGGTTCGAGACAAACGGATTTCGCGCAATGCCCGACGGCATTTGGAAACCCCTTTGAGCTGGCCGTTTTTGATTCGAGCGATTTGCAAACCGTCTTCGGTCGTCAGTTCCAGATCGAAGATATTGCGTTCGCTCGGAGTCAGTATCGTGATTTGATGGCCTTGCCGATAAAGCTCGACGCCGAGATCGTGAATCAACTTCGCGCCGGATTTTGTGCTTGGATAGTAACAATCAACGATTATCAGGATGCGCATAACCCCTCCACGCGCCATGTCTGTTCGGCAGCGTCAGGCAATCTGAAACCTAACAAAATGCGACAGACCGTCATTGCCACTTGCGTAGCCAGATATTCATTTGGCGGATTCCAATTTGCAGGCTGAGATGTGACCAGTTCGGTCATTCCCAGAATATGTTCCGGATCGCAGCCCGCCAGCACGTTCGATCCGCATTCGATTGTTTCGGGGCGTTCGGTCACGTCGCGAATGGTGACCGTCGGAACTTTGAAAATGCAGGCTTCCTCCTGAACAGTGCCGCTGTCGGAGATCAGGCAGAAAGCGTTTTGCTCTAGTCGTATGAAATCGAAAAAGCCAAGCGGATCGAGAAATCGAATTCCGGCTTGTTCCAAATCAATTCCGAAAGTCTGAGCCTTCGCTCTGGTTCGAGGATGCAGCGAGCAGATGATGGGAAAGTTGTATTCGTCGTGAAGAAGCTTCAGAGCTTCGACCAGATTTCTCAACCGATGTTCGATGTCAACGTTTTCGGCTCGATGCATCGTCACCAGAAAGTAGTGGCGCTTTTGCAAACCGAGTTTGTTCATCACCGCGCTGGCTGAAATTCGTTCGGAGTAATGATCAATCACTTCCTTGATCGGATTGCCGATGACGTAAACGCGGTCGTTGGCGAAACCTTCGCGCAACAGATTTTCGCGACTGCGATTGGTGTATGGCATCAGCACCGTGCTGGAATGATCAATCACACGGCGATTGATTTCTTCAGGCACTCGGTCGTCGTAACAACGATTGCCCGCTTCCATGTGATAAACCGGAATGCCCAGTCGCCGCGCGACAAAAGCCGTCAGTCCGCTGTTCGTGTCCCCGAGTATCAGCAACCTGTCGGGGCGACGTTTTAACAGCAAAGGCTCGATGCCTGCCAGTATCTGCCCGGCCTGATCGGCGAAGCCCGATCCGCGCACGCTCATATGCTCATCAGGTTTGCGAACGCCGAGTTCTTCAAAAAACAAATCGCTCAATCGCTGATCGTAATTCTGTCCGGTGTGAACCAGCGTGTGGTCGGCGTGACGATCCAGCAATTTGATGATCAGACTTAGGCGAATGATTTCAGGCCTTGTGCCGAGCACGGTCATTATTTTCATCGCAACATCTCCGCCGGTTCTTCGACGACGCTGTCCAGCATCAGACTGCGAACGCGCAGCAATTCGGTCGTCTCCTGCAAGCTCATCACTTCATCGCCGGAACTGTATTCCTTGCCCAGCGTCTCGTCTCCGTCGTAATCATTGGCGAGTTCGGGCAGCATCGGTTGAATGGCGTAATAGTTTCCGCGCGGCACGGCGCGTGTAGATTCTTCACGACTGATCAGGCTTTCGTGAATCTTCTCGCCCGGACGAATGCCTATGAACCGGACTTCGATTCCGCGCTCGCCTATCAATGCCGTCGCGATGTCAGTGACGTAGGCCGATGGAGCTTTGGGAATCCAGGTTTCGCCGGGCTGGCCGTTTTTGACGGCGGCAAAGACTGTGTCAACCGCGTCGTCCAGGCTCAGCAAAAATCTGGTCATTTCCGGCGTGGTGATCGTTACAGGGCCGCCGTGTTTGATCTGATCGTGGAAAAGCGGAATGACCGACCCGCGCGAAGCCAGCACGTTACCGTACCGCACGCAAACGAATCGCGTCCACGGACAACGCATATTGGCCTGGATGAAAATCCGTTCCTGCAAAGCCTTCGTCATTCCCATTGTGTTGACCGGCTGACAGGCTTTGTCGGTTGAAATTCCGACGACGGTTTCTATCGGCAGACGATGTTCCTGAATCGCGCGGACTATGTTTTCGGGACCCAGAATATTTGTCTTCACCGCTTCGTAAGGAAAGTATTCGCAGGTCGGAACCTGTTTCAATGCGGCGGCGTTGAAGACCACGTCGGCGTCCTGCATCACAGTGGTTACGCTGTGATAATCGCGAACATCGCCGATGCGAAATTCCAGCTTGCGCTCGAAATTGCGGTAGATGATTTCGTCGGTCGCGGTGTTTTTGTATTGAAACTCCAGCCGCATGAAATGCTGTTTAGCTTCGTCGCGCGAAAAGACAATGATCTTGGCTGGATCGCCCATTTCTCCGGCAAGCAGCCGCCGAACCAGCACTTTTCCAAGCGAGCCGGTTCCTCCCGTAATCAATACTCGTTTCCCGTCCAATGGCTTCATATCAACTCCTCCAGGTTTCATAGGGCGTTGGGTCGTTGGCAAGTTGCGAAACAAGTTCAGACCACGACGGCGGGACGTATCCAGTCGCCTGTCGAAACCGTTCGCCGTTCAAACTGCGATTGCAAAAGAAATGCTCGTCCGGGGTGATTTCTATATCCAAACGGAAAGCGTCGCGAAGCATACACAGCAGCTTGTATTTGCAAATTGTCTGGCTGGCGACGTGGTACAAACCTGAAAGCTGCGGATGATGTTCAATGATGTCGCCAACCACTTCGGCCAGATGGTTGGTCGTGACTCCTGAATAAAGCGCGCGTTTGTAGCCTTTCACTTCGCTGCGATTTCGGCTGAGAAACCATTCCAGCAGCGATGTGAAATTACTCAACTCACGGCCTATGATCGAAGTCCGCAAGGTCAAGGCATTCTCTACAGTGACTTCGCCTAATCGTTTCGATCTGCCGTACAAATCATTGGCATCCGCCATGTCAGTTTCGGAATATCCGCTGCCGCCTCCGCGTTGACCGTTGAAAACGCAATCAGTGCTGATGTGAATCAGCCTTCCGTTCCATTCCGCGCAAATCATTGCCAGTTGATGCGGCAGCAACGAATTGATGGTGATGCTTTGCAACGCGTCTTCGGCTGTGGCTCGTTGTTTGACGATGCCAATGCAATTGACGATGACTTGCGGCTGTCGAGATTTCAGAAATGCTTCGAGAGCATTGAAATCTCCGGCATCCATCTCTTCGATGATGCGACCGTGACGGAACAGATCAACCTTTTGTATTTGCCGATCCGTAATCCATCCGCGAATCGTTCCGAAAGTATCCGGGAATCGCTGCCTGAGTATTTGGAACATCTTGTGCCCCAACATGCCGCTGGCTCCAAGAACAAGAACTTTCATCGCAAATGCTTCCGTTAAATGGAACAGGTTTTTTGCCTGTTTGGATCGTGAACAGACTGAAGCCTGTTTCACTTCCTAAGGGCAATCGTTCAGAGTTCACGCTTCAACGTGTTGGTAGAAAACTCAGCGCGCTGATGCGTAAGTTCCGAAGCGTGACCCGGTATTTCGGCTTCGACTCCAATTGCGGCAAGGTATGAAAAAGTTTCGCTTGCGCATTGCTCCCACGAATAACGTTGAGCCTGAGCGTAAGCTGTTTCGGCAAAGTACCGGCGTAATTGGTGGTCTTCGGCCAGCAATTGAATCGCCGATTCCATTTGCGCAAGATTTTCCGGGTTGAAATAAACGCCCGCCGATCCTAAAACTTCCGGCATAGGTCCGTGGTTGGAACTGGCGATTGGCAAACCAGCCGCCATCGCTTCCAGCAGAATGTTTGGCAGGTTTTCGCAACTCGACGCGAAAACAAATGCGTCCGCGTTGCGGTAACGTTCGGGCAGTTCAGCGTGAGGCGTTCCGCCCGAATGATTTATGAACTGGCCGCCGGGATCGTTTCGCAGAATTGATTCTTTCAGCCATTGAACGGCCATTGCGCATTCAGGTTCGCCAATCAGTTCCAGCGAAATCGGAAGTCCGCGTCGTCTAAGTTCGGCGACGGCTTCGACCACTCGCCACTGATGTTTGTAAGGTTCTATTTTCGAGACGTAGAGCAGCCTGAATGGATTGGCAAACGAATAACTTTCAATCGGTTTCTGTTCGCGCGGCGGAAAAAAGAATCGTTGATTGATTCCGTGCGGAATCACCAATTGCGACCCGTTAAGTTTTGCTTCGCGTTTGACGACCAACCGCGCGTATTCGGTCAGGAAGATGATTCCGTCAGCCTGGCGCAGGCTTCGGCTTTGACTGAGCTTCAACAGAAACATCTTGGCCGCCATCCACGAAAAGCCGTATCGCTGCCATTCCCTCTCTTCAAAGGGCAGCATATTTCGCGACATGGTAATGAATGGTTTGAAACCGCCGCCGAATGAACCGCCGGGAACGAACAACACATTGCAGCTTTGTCTGGCCAGTCTCGGCAA
>CAYRQB010000007.1:0-45184 GCA_964426025.1 uncultured Heliomicrobium sp. | reverse complement strand
CGTCCCGTCGGGACGCTTGAGTTCCCGCCAGCGCAAGATTCAAGCGTCCCGACGGGACGCGGTGGAAAACTCTTTGCACCCCGGCGATGAATCGCCGGGCTACTTTCAACCGTCCCTACCGGGACGAAGAAGCTGTCAATCCATTGGCTTTATTCTCCATCGCGTAACATCAGTTACCTAACTGAAAAAAGTCAGGAGATTTTTTTCGTCACGGCTGAATGAGGTTCAAAAACTGCGCGGCATTTCAGGAAAGGGAGAGTTTTTTCGATGACGCTTCAAACTCGAAAATTGAATGCCAAAGAGCGCCGATCAATGACCGGCGCTCTTCGGGTTTAAATCACCTCAAACGTTTTAATGCCAGCCGGAACTGAGTTCACGGCATATACCTTAACCGCACCGCCACCCAATCCAGCGAAAAGTCGCGTGAGGTGTTGCTGGCGACGCTGGTCAATCGCACGCGGAAGTTGGCGTCGCTGAAATCACTCGCGCTCCAAGTCCGCCCCCAGGTGTCCACCACTCCGCCCAGAATGTAAGTCGTCTCAGCCGTCGAGAGCGTCGCAGTTGATTTCGTCGCCGTCCAGGTCGTCCCGCCGTCCCAGGACAATTCCACGCAGAAGCGCGGCGAACCGCTGGTGCTGTCCACCTTCGAGTTCAGTCGGAGTTCAATGCCCTGAATGACAGCGCTGCCGGGAAGGCTGATGCCGTAATTCTGGAATCGGTGTTTGTCTTTTGTCGTGGCGGTGCAGGAAGTGCTGGTGTTCGTTCCGCTGTTGTTGTCTACAGCATAAAGATTGTCATCGGCTCCGGCGTTGGCGGCGTTGACCTCGAAACCGTTGTTATCGCCCGCGCTGCTGGTCACCGCCGCGTTAGCTCCCGGACTGTGCCAGCCGGTAGTAGTAACGCCGCAATATTGGGCATCCTTGCCGATCACGCTGTAAGGACATCCGGCCTTTTCGAGCAAATACAGAACCGAGGCGCGGTTGCGCGCGGTTTCCGCCGGAATGATCTCGTCTCCGGGATAGAAACCAGGCGAAGATGTTTTCGGATACATCTCGAAGGTGTAATTCAGAATTCCATGAGCGCCGTACAGCCAGTCGTTGATCGTGCCGTCGGTGATGTAAAGGTCGCTGGCCTGTTGTGGCGTGTAGCCATTGGTTGCGGCCATCGCCTGTCCCATGGCCAACATCGCGTCGCGGTCGTCCTGAGTCAGGTCGGCGGGCACGTCGGTCAAGGTGTAACCCATCGGCCAAAGGATCAGTTCCCCATAAGTGTGAAAATCAATCGAAACCGTAATCTGCTGCTTGCCATTGATCACACGACTGTTGACGAAATTGCGAATGATGTTTGTTTCCGGTGCTGAAAAGGCTGATGGGCCGCGATAGGTGGAACTGCTGGTCGAACCGCTGCTGCCGCCGCAACATCCCCAGCGATAACCCCAGTTGCGATTCAAATCAGTGCCGACGTAAGACGAACCTGAATTCGGCTGCCGGTTTTTACGCCAGGAAACGTACGTTCCGGTGGCGTGGTCGTATTCGCCTCCGTCCGGATTCACGTCGAAGACCATCCAGACTTCGCGCGAATTGACCAGGTCGGTGATCTGCTGCGTCACTCCGTATTCGTCTGTCAGCATCTGTAAGGTGTAAAGCGCCATTTCAACCGTCAAATGCTCGCGCGCGTGTTGGTGATGCGTGAACAAAACTTCCGGTTCATCTTCGTCAAACGAAACGTTATCGGAAATCTTGCCCGCCCAAATCTCGCGCCCTTCGTATGATTGCCCCAGACTGAAAAGCTGGAAGATCGTCGGATGATCATTCGCCGCCTGTTGAAGCTCGGCGAGCATTTCGGCGTAATCGTGATAGTTCGAATCGGCAGCCGGAAAAAGCATCGTCACCTCGGCTTCGGTCATCTTCCCGATGTCCAGGCGGAGCCTTTCAATCGCCTTCAATTCCTGATCTGTCGCTTCAACCAATACGTAATCGTGGCCGACTTCGACGATGTTTGCCCCCGTGCGGGCGATGGCAGAGCGTGTATGCACATCGAATACTTTGCGAACGATGTAAACGGGAACCTTGTCATCTTGTTGATGTGAACGTGCAGCGGTGTTCGATTTAGTCCTGGCGGCGACTGAATACCACGTCAACCCCATCAAACTTATTGCCACGGCCAACAACAGACAAAACACAAATCTTTTCTTCGGGTTCATGTGAATCTCCTTTTGCAAAAAGTCAGTTGTTTATATTGGTGAGCGTCAGGCAACGGAAATTTAGCGATGATAATCAACCCACCGAATAGAAAATGCCTGGCGTCCTTTGCCAATCACATCCTTCGGCAGAGTGATTTCAAAATGTCCTTCGTCGAGCGGGATGCGCGGCGAGGTTTTATCGGAAACGATTCTGATCCCCATCCAGTACGGGCTGTTCGGCGTGATCCTGCGTTCATTGCCGTCGGGCGAACGAAGGCTTTGGGTGATGTCGCCATCGCCGCTTGAAACGTGGGCGAGAATCGCCATCTCGTCATAAGACAATCGGAACTCCTCCATCGCTTTCAAACGCATTCGCACGACGACCTTTTCAGGCGACATCCTCGAAACATCTTTAATCGTGGCCTGACCAATGCCTTTGCGACTAAACACATCAAGGATGACAGTCTTCCCATCATCGCTCACAGTCACACTGTTACCTTCCCCTTCGACGGTGAAAGTAACGCGAGGTGACTGAGCGACAGATGAAGCAGAAATTACCGGACAGCAAATCAACGCGATTGTGACCACGATCCGAACAATTGCCGGGCGAGTTCGCCTCGCCCGACCATCACCGGACAAACACGAGTTGGATTGGAAATGCAGGTTCATTCCTTGTGTTGATTGCTCATCATCACCGCCAACTCAACCGCGCAAGTAACCACACGCGGTTGAGTTGTTGCTGAAATTTCTGGCGCTCCAGGGCTATTGATAAACCACGACAAGCTGCGGGCGGTTGGCCGAATTCGAGTTGTTGCCGGAGTAATAGCCGATGTAGTCGTTGGAAGAATTGTTGTTGTCGTCGAGGGCGAAATAGATGCGAAACTGCGTCTTCCCCGTCTTGTTAAGCGCAGCCAGTCCCGCAGCGTTCAAATTGCCTACCGACCAGTCCAGGTTGTTGGCGGCGTTGCTAAGGCTCGTTGTCTGCACGGCGGTCGCCGCAGCCTGGAAGTCTCCGGTCTGAAGCGTCGTTGAGCCGGAAAAGCCGCTGCCTGATTGCACATCAACCCAGCATGTGCCGAAAGTGGTGAATGGGTTCGTGCCTGCGACTGTGCCGCGACGCAACCGCAGCGTCACCGAAATGATAGTGGCTCCGTCAGGGATTGCCGAGGTGTCGAACGAGACAATTGTCTTGTACTGTTTTCTCTGGTTGTCGTCGCCTACTCGCAGGGCGCTGGTAGTGCTGGAGGTAGAGTTGATCGAGCCGCCGACGTTCGAGGTCTCGTTCGATTCAAGCGCCCATCCGTCATCCGCCGCCACAGACGTGAATGTCGTCTGCGCATAAACAACCTGCGGCGCGGCGCTGTTGTCGCCGCTGCTGTTGGCCCAACTGCCCGTCCCGGTGAAAGCGGCGGTGATTATATGGCTGCCCGCTGCCAGCGTCGCGGTGCTGAACGCCGCTTGGCCGGAGCCGTTGACGGCCACCCCCGATGCCAACACCGTGACCCCTTCGCTGAACGTGACGCTGCCCGTCGGCACGCCGCCGCCGGGCGGGTTGGAAGTGACGGTGGCCGTGAAAGTAACCGATTGTCCGAAGACTGATGGGTTCGGAGTCGAGCTTAAAGTGGTGATGGTGGCGAGCGACGGAACCTGCGGCGTTGCGGAGGCTTCGTTCGAGTAAGCGCCTTCGCCTTCGGCGTTGGTTCCGGTCACGACGTAATAGTAAGTCGTGCCGTTTGTCAGGCCGGTGTCGGTGTAACTTGTCCCGACAACATTGGTCTTGATCGTTGTGTATGGCCCGCCGCTGGTCGTGGCGCGGCGAATGGTGTAACCGGTAGCGCCGGTTGTGACCGCCCAGTTGAGATTGACCTGCCCGTTGCCAGCCGTGGCTGCAAGCCCGCCGGATGCGCCAGGCAAGGCCACCGGGTCAACGCGGAAGACGAATGTGCCAGACTTCATGTCGGACAACAGCACGTTGCCCGATGGCAGAAAGACATGAACATTCCACGCGCCGTTGTAATTGCCGGTGATTGTCTGGTTGAAATTACCGTCGCCGTCCGGATCGCGCCAGCTTTCGTATTTTCCGACTTCGACCGGATTGACCGGGTTCGAGATGTCGAACACACGTAAGCCCGCCTCGTAATAAGCGGTCAGCAGATACTTGCCGCGCACTTGCCCGTTGTGGATGCGGGAATTCGCCGTCGCATCGCCAGACCACTGGAAGCTGTTCACTTGCGTCGGGCTGGCCGGGTTCGAAATATCGTAAACGCCGATGTCGCGGACGTTGAACTCTTCAAAAGCATAAAGGTATTGCGAATCTTCGGTTGGCCAATTGCTGTGAGAGTAGATGCCGGACACCGCAGCCGATTCGCCCAGAAGGGTCGTCGTTCCGGTTGAACGGACGTTGGTGATGTCAATGACTCGGTAACGGGTGGCGTAACCATCCGCCGAATAAAGCAAATCCTTGCCGCCGGAACCCGGCACATTGGCTCGCGCATAACTGTCGTGGCAATCGCGTCCGCTTCCGCTCCAACTGGCGATCACAGGCGGATCGAAAGGATTCTGCAACAGGTCGAAAATCTGGCAACCGAGCGTAGAGCCGTTGTTCGCCGTATTCATGAACAGCAATCCGAGACCGTCATTGACAAAAACGGTGTGCCCGTAATTCGTCCGCCCGCGGTCGGCGATTCCCGCAGGCGGGATAGGATTGGAATCCACTCCGTGCGGGGTTGAGCCAGACAGGTACGACAGGTCAACGATCCATAGATTGCCGCTTGACTGCGCGCCGATGTACGCATAGGTCTTTCCCGAACCCGGGTCCGTATGGATGTCAACATCGCGCCAGATACGACCTTTGGGCGGGCTTACGCCGCCGGACATGTCTATGAACTGCACTCGAAAGGCTGCCGAAGGCGCGGTCACGTCAATGATGTGCAACCCGAAGCTGTTGCATTGCAAAGCGTATTCGCGCGAACCGGTTGAGTAGCCCCAGATGCCGTTGTAAAGAGTGCCCGTTGAGCTGTTGTCACCGTAATAAGGACTCGGCGGCTGGACATTGATCTGTCCCAACAAGCTGACGTTGCCGTTGCCCGTGTAATTGGCTAGCGCCGCAGCCTGGATGGTGACCCCAGCGCTGAGGTGGAGCAATGCATTGATGTAAAGATGCATGTCGCGCGAAAGCTGTCCGCCTCTTTCCTGAGCCGCCAGATAAGTTCTCAGTTGATCCAGTTTGTTCTGCTTGTAGAGATTATCAATCACCTGGTGCTGAGCTTCCGTAATGGCGCCGTCTTCGACGAGATTGTGCAAGTAAGCCTCGATTTCGCCAGGGGTTTCGTCGTGGGCGAGAACCGCCACGCCCGCGACAGCCAGCGCGAGGGCGAACAGCAACACCGCAGCAATGGCTAGCTTCGTTCTTTTGATCTTCTTAAATTCGTTCATAGTGATTTTCCCCTCAAGGTACACAACTATTGATAGGTTGCGGCAAGCTGCGTGCGGTTGGCCGCCGCCGAGTTGTCGCCAGAGTAGTGGCCGATTCTGCGCGCAATGAATCCTGCCGCCTCGCCGACCGTCAGGATGAAAATGGTCAACAGAGTGAGCATCGCGAATTGGAACTGTTCGCCCTTTGCTGAATGAACGCGGATAAAAACGTATTCGATGTGGAAGAGAACCCCTTTACCAGGAAACGCGCTGGCCAGATACCCTTCTGATTTTATTTGCTGAAATGCGCGGAGAATGTACCGCAGCCTGCCCGGTATTGGAAAGGTCTGCGGCACAAAACTCCGCCGTTATTTCATCTTTCGGCCATCAACCGAAGTTCGATGAACAATTAGTTGTGAATCTGGATGCTGCCGCCGCCCAACACCGTTGTCGGGTCGTTGCTGTCGGGATCGTTGAGCTGGTTGTCGTAAACCAATCCGCCGCTATCGCTCCAGATTCTGATGCGGAACTTGTCCTGACCGCCGCCGCCCGGTTTGTCGCCGTCAATGGCCGTCAGCATGAACCGGTAGCTGCCGCCGCCGTTGATCGTGCCGAAGCCTTTGTACTGCGCCTTCTTGCCGCCGGAAATCACCATCCATTCGTAGCTGGTGCTCTTGAATTTTAGGTTTCCGGCTTTGAAGTGGAACTCGGTGTTGCCTGTCGGGACGCTCGCGCCGTTGTGGTACTTCGAGACGAAGCCGAAGTTGGCCTTGCCGGTCAAACTCGGATCGTACACGTAAGCGCCCGCTGGCGAATCAATCCAGCCGCCGCCTGTCACCCAGCCCGCGCCCGGATCGTAGATCACAACCAGCGCCGCCAGATCGTCTACAGAATCAGCCGTACCTGACAAACTGCAATCGTTCGTCACCGTCAACTTCACCGCGTAAACCCCAGCCTGAGTGAAGGTGTAGGTAATGTCAGCCGAGCCAGGTGTTGAACCGGTTGGTTCAACCACTGTGGCGGATTGAGTGATGCTGTCGAACATCCATGTGGCCGTGTGCGTGTTGCTTGAATCGTCAGTGAATACGCCGGTAAAGTTGACTGGTGTGCCGACAGAGTAGATCGAGCCGCTGGGCGGTCCGATGATAGCCACGATTGGCGCGGAGCAAGCTGCGTTGACCGTTATCGTTTGACAGGCTGACGCCGACAAAAACCAAGACCCATACGGAAATGGGGCTGATGTTGTTGGAAACGAGGCGAGGAGACCATAGGTACCTGCTGAGGGCGCGGTGAAGGTCCCGCTGAAACTCCCGTTTCCGCCCGTCGTGGTGGCGGTCGCCAGCAGGCTTTGACTGCCGGTACATCCACCACTTCTGAGCAGAAGGGAGATTGTTATGCCATTAGCCACCGGTGGAAAAAACGAATTTGTAGGTGAAACCTGACCTGAGAATGAGTAAGTCTGGCCGGCTGTCAGAGGAGTAGGAATGGGATTTAACGTTGTGGTTGTTGCTGTTCCTGCGAACTGAGCAGAAGCGACGGAATTGAATCCAACCAATGCCAGCGCGAGCAGCAAGGCCAGCAGCGAGAATTTGCGAGTGCTGTATTTGAAGGTCATTTTTTCTCCTTGAGAAAATGGCCCGACGGGGGCCGGTTTGTTTTTAGATTTCAGGCCGATTGAGAAGCGCCGATTCAGGCTTGCGCCGTGAAGTGATCTTCTCACTGGCTTGTGATCGGTTGATGCAGTTTTCAACTGGGCACACCTTTACCTGCGCGGGTGACTTTTCGCCGGATGCTTGCTCGCCGGGGAACGCGAAAGCATCGGTCTGAAAACCGCAGTTATTCGATCTGTCAACTGGGCGCGCTTCCGCCTTCGTGGGCAGGGCTTTTCGCCGTTAGTTTGTTTTGAATGAAGAGAGCCACAGGGAGAATTGGTATATGGAGGAATCAACCAATTAATCGTTCTGCATGGTTATATGGGATTGAGGGAAAAATATGACGAACTTTTTCTTCCGGTTATATTTTGATGGCAGGCAGCGAAGATGCAGGAAGGTAAGTTCAGGGTCTTTTCACAGTGAAACGATATTGCTGAGCGAAGGCTTCGTTGTCTGCGCCGCCCAAAGGGGTGATCTTTACGACGTAATTCGCTTCGGCAAGCAGTGCTGCGGGAAAACGCAGGACGATTTTATCTGCACTCGCGCTGCGTTGAGCAGAAAGAGTTTTCCATTGCCGAATGGTTTCGCCCGATTCGTTTTGCAGCGCGGCTGAATATAGCGGGAAATCACCGGTCGCCAGTTCCAATTCCAATCGCAGGTCCCGCGTCTGTTTTGGAAACGCGATGATTGGTGAATCGGTTTCAGACCTGAACATTTGCGCCGATAAAAAGAATGTGGCGACGGTCGTCTGATTTTTGTCGGTCGGCGAAGCAGTTGGTTGTGGCGTCGGCGAAGGATCGAACAACGGTTGAGGAATCGGCTTGCTGGCCGCGTCATCCCTGCGGTCAATGGCTATTTGATCGGAATCAGTTGGCGAAGCATTTCTCGATTGCCAGACAAACCAAAAACCGACTGCTATTAAAACTCCGAAGCTGAAAGCAGCGATTTGCAACGGCCTGTTGTTCCACCAACTGAACCATCGAGAACGCCGCGGTTGTGATTTAACGGCAGGAGAAGATTCGGTTCGACCCTTTTCTGCCGAAGCCGCGTAGCTGAACAAGGCTTTTTCGTTTTCAAACATTTCGCGCAGCTTGGGCGATCTCTGCAACCTGTTTTCAAACTGCAAGCGTTCTGATTCCGAAAGCTGGCCTGATTGATATTGTTCGGCGAGATCAGCGAAGACAGCCCATAGCTCGGCGACATATTCCGGTTTGGCAAAATACAACTCTTCCAGACCGGCTTCCGCTTCGGCGGTTAAATTGCCGAGCAAATAGTTTCTGATTTTCGTGGTCGAAGCTTCTGTCATAAGTTTTGCAATCGAATGCCTATCTCTGCGCGCAGCAAATATTCAGGCGCGACTTGATACTTAACTGATGTTACGCGATGGCAGATCAAATAAAGCGTTTGACAGTTTCTTCGTCCCGGTAGGGACGGTTGAAATTAGCGCGGCGTTTTAACGCCGGGTAGCAGAGCCTTTCTCTGCCGCGTCCTATAAGGACGCTTGAATCCTGTTCTGGCGAAAACTCAAGCGTCCCTACAGGACGCCGATTCATTCGCTGCTTTTCCCGGCAGTGAACTGCCGGGCTAATATCAAACCGTCCCTGCCGGGACGAAAACCGTGTCAAACCCAATGTTCGATCCTTCAGCGCGTAACATCAGTACTTAATATGGAGGAAAGCCGAAAACGTGACGCACTTTTTGCCGCAGTCGTAATGTGCCGGGCTAGATTCGACGGTTCATCCCGGCGATTTCTTTCAAGTGTGATCGCCTGAGTTCATGCATCGTCCGATGCATGAACTCAGTTTGATTCTCAGTCTTGCCATACGGTGACGCAAAGAATCGAGCGATACGCCGAGCCGCAAAGCCGTCGCTTTTCGATTCTCGATTTTCGTTCCGCCGTTGTCGCGGTAATAGCCGACGATCAATTCACGATCTTCGGCGGGAAAAGCTTCAAGACATTTTTCAAGACAAGCCAGTCGTTTGTCGCTGACTCTTTGTTCCAGAGTTTCTACCAACAACTCGTGCGGATTCGCCGTCGTCACCGATTGCGGAACAGTCTCGTCCGTCAACTGAGCAAGAGAACCGGCCTTGGCCAAACTCTCGCGCCAGACGTTGCGGGCTACGCCATAAAAGTAATTCGCCGGATTTTCAGTGAAGATTGTTTGCCCTTCGCTGAGTCGTCGCGCCGTGCGGTCGAAAGTTTCGTCAATCAGTTGATCGGGGTCGGACGCGCCATGCATCGAAAAGTAAGTAAAAAGCGCGCGCCGCAATTCCAGATATGCGATGGCCGCGCTTTCCTGATCCGCACCCAGACAGGAAAGCAAATGATCAAGAGAGGTTTGAGACAGGCCAAATTCTTTTTTTGTTTTTGTCGAAAGGCTTTCGGACATTCACCACTCACCTTGCAGGACGAAGGCGGCCCAATAAAAAGGCGAGCGCCAGCGCGGTTCCCGCCACATCGAAATCTGCGCGGCGCGCAAAGCGGCAGCCGGAGTCAGATGTTTTTCTCCCAGCATCTCTTTGTAAAAACGCTGCATCAATTCCGCGGTCGCCGCGTCATTCACTTTCCACAATCCGGCCATCACGCGTTTCGATCCGGCGTACATAAAACCGCGCGTCAATCCCAACAATCCTTCTCCGCTGACTTCTTTGCCCAATGCGGTTTGACAACCGCTCAAGACGACGAGTTCGGCGGGAAGCCGCAAATTATAAACATCCATGCCCCGCAGAAAACCGTTCTGCTTTTCGCCTCGCTCGTTGACCAGCGAAAAGACCAGTCCTGAAAGCTCCGGGTGCGTGTTGTCCAACAAACCGTGTGTGGCGAAATGCAGATAACGGAATTGCTCCAACTCCTGACTGGTCGCCAGCGCGCGACTGGCTTCAAAACCCAGCGCAACTTTTCTTTCTCTTTCCGGAACCAGTCTGGCAATCCTTTCCGCTTCCAGCCGGGTAAACGGCAATCGAATGTATGGCGACGCCGAATCTGAGTCGGCGGTTGTTGCGGCTTTGGCGGATTGAGTTTCCTCAGCACCTTCAACGGCTCGTGCTGCAACAACATCGGCGGATATTTTGCCGTTAATTCGTACGTCGCTTTCTTCAAAGACCGGATCGGCCAGAACCGCAATCGTCTTGCGCGCAGTTCGCGGGCGAGTTTTGTCGCGTCGCAGCATTTCCAAAACCGAAACCGAAGGAAGCGCGACGATTTCATGATTGACGACAAGCGGATTGCGGATTGCGGATTGCGGACTCCGGACTCTTTTTGATCCCCTGCCTGTTTGTCCTGTTGATTCCGGCTCCGGCAAAGCCGAGAACGGAATGTAATGCAATATGCCGTCGGCGACGATCATCAATCGCTTTTTGGCAAGCAGTTCGGCAACAGGCCCCAACAGCGTCCGGCTTAAATCCATTGCCGCCGCCTGGCACTCCTGATCATTGCGTTCCTGCCATTGACGACTTTCTTCGGCTGAGCGGAAAGCGCCGGGTTTGCCGCGTTCGGTCACCAATCGGTAAAACAGCCGCGCTTTCGTTTCAATCTCTTTACGCCCGGGCAGCACGAAGCTGTGCAGCGCCGTCGGCGTGACGGCGAACAGGTAACTGCGCTCTTCGCCCAAACTGTATTCCAGAAGCAACGTGTTTGAATCCAGCGCGCGTTTCTGAATGTCGCCGAATTTCAGCGGTTCAGGCGAAGTGAGCGCCGCGTAACGCGGATTGCTCAGCCGTATGCGAGTCTGTGTTTCGTCGTGCTGAGCAATCAATTCGGCAATTTCGCGCTTCAGTTCAATTGCCGGTTCCCTGTTCAAATCAGCGGCTCGCATTCGTGCCAGCCGGTCGGACTTCGCCGCCAGCGTTTTTCTCAGTTCGCGTTCGGTTAGTTCCGGCGCAATGCCTTGCCTGATGTCCGCCTGCGCTTCGTTGAGCAGTTCGACAAGGCTGCGAGCGCGCGATTGTTCGCTGGCCTGAAAAGCGCGCGCGGCGAATTCGCCTGTCGAATCCTGCTGGTGTCGGCGCATCAACGTTTCGATCAATGCTTCGTAATAATCCTGAGATTTGCCGCGAAAGCTGGCGCGCAAATCCTGACTGCCGACTGTGGCCCGCGAAGATTCAAACAGTTTGATCGCCTGTTCGATTTGCGTTTGCGCTTGCTGGAAATTTTTCTGATCGAGCGAGAGCTGCGCCAGTTCGCGCAAGGCCTCCGCTTCAAGGTAAGCGTAGTTGATCGTGCGACTCAGTTCGATGGCGCGGTTCAAAGATTCCGCCGCCTGTTCACGCTCGCCGCGCGCGCGATAAATCCGCCCCAGATGAAGCAGGGACGCGACTTCAAATCTCGGAACGCCGAGTTCGCGGCTGAGCGCGAGCGTTTCGCGAAAGCTCTCTGCGGCCTGATCGTTTTCCTCCCGCGCAAGGTGAACAACCCCCAGGTGGCTAAGATCGGAAAGTAGAGCGGCGCGTGCGCCCAATGCCCTGTGAATCGCGGTTGCCTGTTTGATGTAATCCAACGCCTGCGACGATTGGCCGCGCTTTTGATAAGCGGCGCCCAGATTGATCAGCGCAATGGCTTCTTCATTTCGATAACCGGCCTTGCGACAGAGCGCGAGAGCCTGTTGGAGATGTTCCATCGCCGATGCCTCATCGCCGAGCCTTTGCTGAATCTGACCCAGCATAATATGCGCACCGACTTCGATCCTGAGATAACCGGCGGCGCGTGCCAGCGCCAACGCCTGAGTGTCACTGTCCAAAGCCTTCTGATATTCGCCCAACTGCAACCACGCGCCGCTGAGGTTGTGCAGAGCTATTGCCTCA
This sequence comes from uncultured Heliomicrobium sp., assembly GCA_964426025.1. Taxonomy (GTDB): domain Bacteria; phylum Acidobacteriota; class Blastocatellia; order RBC074; family RBC074; genus RBC074. The sequence goes on along the minus strand of CAYRQB010000007.1, from coordinate 33,136 downwards.
TCATCGCGCAGTCTTAATTCGCGGCTGAGCGCCAGTGATTCCTGAAGCCGTTCCGCAGCGCGGTTCGGTTCGCCCGAATCCAGATGGCGCACTGCAATATTTTGCAGCAACCGAGCTTGTATGCGTCGGTAACCGACTTCGCGAGCAATTGACAGCGCCTGCTGGTAATAATCCAAAGCCTGCCTTGACGCCCCGGTCGTCGCTGAAAGCGCGCCAAGATTGTTGAGAATATCAACTTCTACTTCGCGGTCGCCAAGTTCGCCCGTCAATCGTCGAGCCTGCTGAAAACTATCCAGAGCCTGCCGATAATCACTCAACGAGGAATGTATGCTGCCAAGACCATTCAGCGTCAATGCCTGCAATTGCCTGTCGCCACTGGCGCGAGCCAAAGCCAGAGCTTCCTGCTCGACTGGCAAAGCCTGACGGTTTTCGCCCAACATCTTCAGAATCGTCGCCACCGAATGTTGCGTTTCAGCCTCGCGTCGTTGATCGCCTGCAGCACGCCATTTCGGCAATGATTCCTGAAACCTTGTGACAGCCTGCCGCCGCGATTCGGCAGTGCTCTTCCCGAACAATTCGTTGGCTTCGTCAAACGCGCGTTGAGCCAGCGCGTAATGACGATCCGCTTCGGTCGCAGTGTGCGGTTCGCCAACCAACATTCGATAACGCCCGACAACGGCGCTTTGGTTTGTGGATCGCACCTCAATTCGGTATTTACCGCTTTCAGGAATTATCAGTGCTAAGTGTCTTGGCAATGATGACCCGACGCTTGCCGACGCTTCGGCCATTGACCGATTGTCCGGGCCGTAAACGGAGATCGTTCCGGCGAATCCTTTGAACTGAATTTCTACTTTCAGAAACTGATCGGCCTTCAATGGCAGGTCGTAATGATGCGTTTGCCCTGCTGCTATCTCGTATTCTGTTGACTGGGAAAATGTGATCTGTGTGTCACTGGAAATTGTCTGTCCGTTAATTACAGAGGCCGAACACAAGCTGAGTAAACAAATGTACAGAAACGCTTTGATCATAAAGAACCACCTGAATCATTACCGTCTGGCGCAATGAAAATCCTGATGAATTAGCTTTTGACAAGTAAAAATCGTCCGGGCGGAGAAAGCCGGATCAGCCAGGCAACTTTTAACAAGGGAATCATCTTAACCAACACCCACCGCGGACGCCCTAATCGTGCTTATATTCGCGCACTCAATGACCAAAATCTACATGCAATCAACAAATTGCGGGAATGCTTGTCCAAAGCGTCTTGCCACAGCGCTGTCTGTTCCGTTTTGGATTATTGGCGAACCAGACAGTCAATTCGCGGATTTGTTTGTATAAAATTCCGCCAGGCGTTTCGCTATCTCGATAACTTTGACGAATGATAATTCCGCCGAACAAAAATGAGGCAAATTGTCAGGAATAGGGTTTATTATGCGCAATCATAAGTTGACAGGCATCAGGTCAGTCGTCAGACAAATTGGCAGTTGGTCTGGCTTTTCAGGGAGCGATTTATGAAATTCGGATTTGTGCTTGAAGGCGGCGAACCGCGGAAGATGGCCGAGTTAGCGGCAGAGGCCGAAGCCGCTGGTTGGGACGGGGTTTTCATCGGCGATGCTTTGTCCATCGAAGCTCCCGGTTTTCCCGCATTCCCCTGGTACGACACGTGGATCACGCTGGCAGTGATGGCCGTGCGAACCGAACGCATCAGGCTGGGTACGATGATCGCGGCAGTTCCCAGACAGCGTCCGTGGTATTTGGCGCGCGAAACCGGAACGATTGACCAATTGTCAAACGGGCGATTGATTTTCGGCGCGGGTTTGGGCGCTGCGGAACACGACGGAGGGTTTTACAAAGTCGGCGAGCCGATGGATTTGAAAACCCGCGCAGAACGGTTGGACGAAGGTTTGCAAATCATCAATGGTTTGTGGAGCGGCAAACCATACAGTTTCGCTGGCGAACATTACAAAATTGACGCGATGACCATGCTGCCATCGCCAGTGCAAACTCCGCGCCCGCCCGTTTGGGTCATAGGCGTTTGGCCTAAGCAGAAATCAGTCGAGCGCACTATGCAGTGGGACGGAATCATTCCGCAGGTTTATAACGGCAAACCGACCGACCGCGTCTCAGCCGACGACGTGCGGGAAATCAGACGAATGGCCGATGAAAAACGAGCTTCGGGTTCGCCATTCGACATCATCGTCGGAGGCTCTACGCCACCGGGCAAGCGCAAAAAAGCTTTGGAGATGGTTCGCCCTATGGCCGATGCCGGAGCGACCTGGTGGCTGGAAAGTGTGTGGGCTATGCCGGGCGATCCTGACGGAGAAAAGAAATTGCTCACCCGATTGAAAGCCGGGCCGACGCCTTTGGAATAAAGACTTTCATCAACCTGAAGATTCACACAAAGCCGCCAGGACGCAAAGGAATTCAAGACATATCGCAAGTGCGTTTTGCCGGCAGGCGGAGTTCAGACCGCACTTCTTTTCCCTTCCTGGCGACTTTGCGGCTTCGCGTGAAACTGTTGACTTCATTCAAATTTGAATTGCTGAGCTTCGATTACTTGCCTGATTTGACGCGCGCGACAGCCGCTTGCCAGCCTTGATAAAGTCGTTCGCGCTCGCTCTTTTTCATCTGAGGTTCGAAGCGTTTTTCGACCTGCCATTGTTTGGCGATTTCTTTTTCGCTCTTCCAAAAACCGACTGCCAGACCGGCCAGATATGCCGCGCCGAGCGCGGTAGTTTCGGTAATCACAGGTCGCACGACCGGAATGCCCAGTATGTCCGCCTGAAACTGGCAGAGGAAATCGTTGCGCGTCGCTCCGCCGTCAACGCGAAGTTCTTTGGCCTTGATGCCGGAATCTTTCTGCATGCATTCGACCACGTCGCGAGTCTGGTAAGCCATCGCTTCCAGCGCTGCGCGGGCGATGTGCGCTCGCGTGGCTCCGCGCGTCAAACCGACGATTGCTCCGCGCGCGTCCTGATCCCAATACGGCGCGCCGAGTCCGACAAAAGCCGGGACAAAGTAAACACCGTGATTGTCGTTGACCGATGCGGCCAAAGCTTCTGTATCGGCGGCATTGGCGATGATCTGCAATCCATCGCGCAGCCATTGAATCGCCGCGCCCGCAATGAAGACCGAACCTTCCAACGCGTATTCCGTCTTGCCGCCGGTGCGCCAGGCGATGGTCGTCAGCAAACCGTTCCTGGAAGCGTTGGCGCTTTCGCCCGTGTTCATCAACAGAAAACATCCTGTGCCGTATGTGTTTTTCATCATGCCCGGCTTGAAGCAGGCCTGGCCATAAAGCGCGGCCTGCTGGTCTCCGGCGATTCCGGCAATCGGAATAGCAGCGCCAAACAGTTCGGGATCGGTTTCGGCGTAAACTTCCGACGAAGATTTCACTTCCGGCAACAGCGATTTGGGAATCCGCAACTTCTTCAAAATCTCGCTGTCCCATTGCTGTTTGCGAATGTCATATAACAAGGTGCGCGAAGCATTCGTGACGTCGGTGACGTGCGCCTTGCCGCCGCTCAACCTGTGAATCAGCCAGGAATCAACCGTGCCGAAAGCCAACTCTCCGGCCTGTGCTCGCTGGCGAGCGCCTTTGACGTTGTCCATCAACCAGGCGACTTTCGTCCCCGAAAAATAAGCGTCTGTCACCAGACCGGTTTTCTTGCGAATGACGCGGTCGAATTTTTCCTTCTTCAGTTTTTCGCACATCGAAGCCGTGCGGCGACATTGCCAGACGATGGCATTATGAATGGCCTGATTGGCGGCGCGATCCCAGACAACGGTTGTTTCGCGCTGGTTGGTGATGCCGATGGCGGCGACGTCTTCGGCTTTGACTCCGGCTTTCGACAAAGCTTCGCGAGCGCAATAAAGCTGTGAATTCCAGATGTCTTCGGGATTGTGTTCGACCCATCCGGCTTGCGGAAAGATTTGCGGAAATTCCTGCTGACCGACGCTGACGATGCGGCCTTCGCGGTCGAACAAAATTGCGCGAGAGGATGTCGTGCCCTGATCAAGGGCCAAAATGTAATTGGGCATAAATGAATTTCACCTCAGATGGATTTTCGGCTACAAGACAATCAGCCGATAAAAACAGTAGCTGGCACTGGCTCATGCTTTCGTTAAGCCAAACGCGCCAAACTATCCTTTACGGTTTGCAAAGTAATCTTTGGTCTCGCTGACGATGACGCCGCTCAGCCCCACCAGGCCAATCAGATTGGGAATCGCCATTGCCCCGTTCATGACATCCGAAAAAGCCCACACAGTGTCGAGCGAAGCAACGGCTCCGAAAAAGGAGAGCGCAACCCAGAGGATGCGGTAATAAGGAACGAATTTGGCGCTGCCGAAAAGATATTCAAGGGCTTTTTCGCCGTAATAGTTCCATCCCAGAAGCGTCGAATAGGCGAACAACGACAAACCGACAGCGACAATGATGCCGCCCCAGGTTCCGGGCAATCCGGTGCTGAAAGCCGAAGTCGTCAACGCCGCTCCGGTCGCCCCGCTTTTCCAGGCGCCGGTGGCGATGATTACAAAACCCGTGATCGAGCAAACAACGATCGTGTCAATGAAAGTTTGCGTCATTGACACCAGCGCCTGAGTGACAGGATGACGCGATTGCGCAGCAGCAGCGGCAATCGCCGCCGATCCCAAACCGCTTTCGTTGCTGAAAACTCCGCGCGCGACGCCAAAGCGTATCGCCTGCATGACTGTTGCTCCGGCAAATCCTCCGACTGCGGCTGTCGGAGTGAAAGCGTCCTCGACGACGTAAACAAACATTCCGGGAATACCGCGCCAATTGATGGCCAGCACGATCAATCCGCCAAGCATGTAAAAAACGATCATGACCGGGACAATCGCGCTGGCAATGCGGGCGATTGAATGAATCCCGCCGAGTATGACCATCCCGGTGGCCAAAGCAATGACAATGCCTGTCCACAGCGGCGGAACGCGAAAGGATTCGTGCAACGCGTCAGCCACAGAATGAGCCTGAACCATGTTGCCTATGCCAAAACTGGCAATCACGGTGAACAGAGCAAAAAGTACGCCCAGCCATTTTGCCTTCAGCCCGCGTTCCAGGTAATACATCGGCCCGCCGGCCATCTCTCCGCGTTCGTCTGTCACACGATATTTAACCGCCAGCAAAGCTTCGGCGTATTTCGTCGCCATGCCGACCAGGCCTGTGATCCACATCCAGAAAAGCGCGCCCGGTCCGCCCGCAGCAATTGCCGTCGCTACGCCTGCGATATTGCCTGTTCCCACTGTCGCGGCCAGTGCAGTCATCAAAGCCTGAAAATGCGAAATGTCCCCGGATGCGCCTTCCTCCTTGCGCTTGACCAACGCCGTGTAAAGCGCAGGGAAAAGCTGGCGAAATTGCAGCCCTTTCAACCTTATCGTCAGGTATAGACCTGTTCCAACCAGAAAGATAAGCATTGGCGGCCCCCACACGAATCCTGAGAGGGCGTTCAACAAGTCATTGATCATGTTTGTTTGCTCCTGTGTCCTGTGCTTTGTCGCCAGTCTGTTTGCTGATGATTTGTTTGAAACCGAATCGGCTGTAGATGATCAGCCTTTACGAATAACGCTGCGGAGACAGGCTTTACCGGCAACCGCCGAGTTTGTCAATATCTTCAACCCATTGCGCGGGCAAACCAACTTTGAAGAATCATGTTTGGTAACCTCTGCTGGCTTGAAATGCATATACGGAATAGAATGTCTCATAAAGAAAGCGGAAGCTGTTAAGTCGCAATACCCGGTAAAATCGAAAACAGGAAATTTATCAATAAACATGGCCACATTGTTATTCAGCCATGGGCTGGCGGGCTTGTTGTGTAATTGTTAAACATCTGAATAGTCGTCCGTCTCACTTTTATATTCAAACTGGAAAAACATATGAAAAAATTTTTTGATCTCAAGTTTCTCAAGGACGACATTTTCGGAGGCATCACTGCGGGAATCGTTGCGCTTCCTCTTGCCCTGGCGTTCGGTGTGCAATCCGGGCTTGGAGCTGCCGCTGGGCTTTACGGCGCGATATTTCTCGGGATTGTTGCGGCCATCTTTGGGGGAACTCCTCAACAGGTTAGCGGTCCAACAGGACCTATGACCGTTGTTTCGGCGCTGGTCGTGGCAAATGCAGTTGCGCAAGCAGGGAGTCTGGAAGCCGCTTTTGGGATCATCATTTTGACCTTCTTTTTGGCTGGCATCCTTGAGTTGCTGATAGGTGTTTTCGGTTTTGGCCGCTACGTACGTTATATGCCTCACCCCGTCATCTCAGGATTTATGAGCGGCATCGGCGTCATTATCATCTTGCTGCAAACATATCCTCTGCTGGGTCATCCATCGCCCAATACCATCATTGAAGTTTTTACCAATATTGGTACGCCTTTGTCGGCCATCAACTGGCAGGCGGTCGGAATTGCGGGTGGAACAATTCTCCTCATCTACCTGTTCCCGCGACTGACCAAGGTAATTCCCAGCGTGCTGATCGCATTGCTGGTTATGACGATAATCGCCATTTTCTTCAAATTTCAGATTCCTTTGATCGGAGACATTCCAAAAGGATTGCCGAAATTGCACCTGGAAATTTTCCAGTCGCTTAATTTCAACTCGATTGTTCTGATCGTCGGGCCGGCAATGACGTTGGCTGCGCTGGGCGCGATTGATTCGCTGCTGACATCCGTGGTGGCCGACAACCTGACCAAAACGCGTCACAACAGCAATCAGGAATTGATTGGTCAGGGCGTTGGCAATTCGTTGGCTGCGTTGCTCGGAGGCATTCCCGGAGCGGGCGCCACAATGCGGACGGTCGTGAATATCCAGGCAGGTGGAAAGACAAAACTATCCGGCGTTATTCATGGTTTTTTGCTGCTGGCCATCCTGCTGGGTTTGGGCAGTTACGCCGCTTATGTTCCCAAACCTGTTCTTGCGGGAATTCTGATCACAGTCGGAATAGGAATTATTGATTACAAGGGGCTGCGGAATCTGGCCAAAATTCCTCGCACAGACGCGGCCATTCTGCTGGTGGTTTTGTTCACCACGGTTCTGGTTGATTTGTTGCAGGCGGTTGCTATTGGACTGGTCATGGCCTGTATCGTTTTCATGAAACGAATGAGCGATCTGGCAGACACGCAATTGGAAAAGACTTTGCAGCGAGAAACCACTTATCCGGACGAAGAAGGCCTGTTCGAAGCCGGCGACTTCGATAAGATTTTCATCAAACATCTTTACGGTCCGTTCTTTTTCGGTTTCGTCAGCAAATTCCGCGAACTGGTCAGTCAACTGCCTGATGTTCACGTCGTCATCATGCGAATGGAAGAAGTTCCATTCATTGATCAATCCGGTATGAATGCGCTGGAAGACGCCATCATCGAATTGGAAAGCAGAAATATTCAGGTGGTAATGACAGGTTTAAGAGAACAGCCCAAAGCGAGGTTGAAAGCTGTCGGCATCATTCCGAATCTGATTGAAGACGAACATCTATTCAGCAGCATTAAAGACTGCGCCGTCTGGGCCAAGCAATACGTCAGAGAGATAGATAACAAATAGCCTTGGGCGTCTTTGCCTGAAATTGTTTTTACCACTGTTTCGACACTCACAATTTTTGCTCAATTAGTAGGTCAGGTTGGAGTAGGTCAGGTTGGGGTTCGGAATTCACGCTTCGGTGTGCAGAATTGCCGACCAGTGCGATCAAGCGTGAATTCCGAATGACTACTTTGTCGCTTCACCAAATTTTATTGAGCTGTTGATCGTTGTCCGGCCATGTCTCAACTAATTTTTGAAATCATCGCCATCTTTATTTTGCTGATTGCCAACGGCGTCTTTGCCATGTCGGAAATGGCAATCGTTTCAGCTCGCAAAGCCCGTCTGAAACAACGCGCGGATCAGGGCGACGCGAGGGCAATTGCCGCGCTTCGATTGGCTGATTCGCCCGGACAGTTTCTTTCCACGGTTCAGGTTGGCATTACGCTGGTCGGAATTCTGGCCGGAGCTTTCGGCGGAGCGCGGATTGCCGAACGACTCACTCCTCTATTGTCCGGCCTTCCTTATCTGGGAGCTTACGCCGGGACAATCGCTTTCAGCATTGTGGTGATCATCATCACTTACTTTTCGCTGGTCATCGGTGAATTGATACCCAAACGGCTGGCGCTTCACAGCCCCGAAAGCATAGCGCTGAGTGTGGCTTCGCCAATGAGCAGGCTGTCGAAAATGGCCAGGCCTCTGGTCAGGCTTCTGGATGGTTCGACTGACGGGCTTTTACGTCTGGCAGGGCTTCGCGAATCCGCCGACCCGCCGGTAACCGAGGATGAAATCAAAATCCTGATTGAGCAAGGCATTCACGCAGGAGTTTTCGTCGAAACCGAACGCGACATGATCGAACGCGTTTTTCATCTGGCCGACCGCCGAGTTGGCGAGATCATGGTTCCGCGCACTGAAATGGTCTGGCTTGATATTAAAGATTCGCTGGATGAGATTCGGGCAACGATCACTGCAAGCTCGCATTCGCGTTTCCCCGTGGCCGAGGGCACGCCTGACAACGTTATTGGAGTGGTTCAGGTAAAAAATCTTTGGGCGCAGAATCAATCCTCTCACCGGATTGATCTGAAATCCGTCATGCAAAAACCGATGTTTGTGCCGGAAAGCATGCCGGTATTCAAGGCATTGGAGGCATTTCGCAATTCGCGAATGCACATCGCCCTGGTCGTAGATGAATTCGGCGGCATCGAAGGTCTGGTGACCATAAACGATATTCTGGAAGCGATTGTCGGCGATTTGCCCGAACCGGGCGAAATCGTTGAACCGCTCTTCAAGCTTCGTCAGGACGGTTCTTATTTGATTGACGGTTCAATGTCCGCCGAAGATTTCAAGAAGCTTTTTGCGATCAAGTATCTGCCCGGCGAAGAAAACGATTGGTTTCAGACCGTCGGGGGTTTTGTTATGTCCCAGCTCGGCAAAATTCCACGGGTTTCCGATCAATTTGAATGGGGAGATTTGAAAATTGAGGTGCTGGATATGGATCGAAACCGCGTTGACAAGATTCTGGTCACACAGATAAAACCGGACAGTTCATCCGAATGATCCATCACCTGATTACAGGACCAAGGCGATCTTTTGGCGCCTGGCGAGGAGGAACCAGTGGCGGCGCGGGTTCTTCGTTATCTGTTCGATGAAAGACTATTTCCCAATACGAATGGCCTGAAATGAAAAGACGCGCCATCTGGCTGGCGACCTTGTCGGTTTCGTCGCCACCAAGTCCGATGACTTGAGGATACCAGCCGATGTTCTGCCCGGCATTCCGAAAAATCGGCAAAGGCCCTGGCGTGCTCCAGCCATGCGGGTTTTCCGGGTTTTCGTTGTAACTGACGTAGATGCCTTCCTGAGTCCAATTGCGATCAATCGCACGGTTTAACAGCATGACATAAGTTTCCAGATGCGTGTTGTAATGAACCGAAGGCCCCCAAAAAGCGTTGGCATTTGACCTATGCCAGTCAATCAGCGCCGGAAACGTGACGGTCACATGCCCACCCAAACCGGCTGAGTTCCATCCGCCGTCCAACCATTTCCAAACTTTACCAATTGGGTTGTCGAGGTCTTCAATTCGCATTCGCGCGACGGCGACGCCTTGTTCCCAAACCTGACGATGATATGTGCTGAAATAGAAATACAGGTATTCGTTATTCTGATCCGCGATTACTGAAAAATCGCCGTTGCCTCCGGCGAAGTAATAATTCGAAGTCGAGCAGTTGATTGAACCGGCGGGCGCATCAAGAACGATTCCCAGATTTTGCCAGGTCTGTCCGTCGTCGGCTGAAACCAATGCTCCGATGCGCGGAGCCGTCAGACGCGAACTCTTGCCGCACAAACCCGGCGGTTCGTTGTGATACCAGGCGTATAGCATGCCGTCGTCCGCACGATACGTGGCTTCGATCCATTGACCGCCAGTCACACCAGCAAGCGGCGCAATGTAAACAGGCAGCGCAGGCCACGAAAGGCCGAACATATTTGCGCCGCTGCTGCGAAAAGGTTGCTGCGAAGAAGTGAAGACAAACATTTCGCCATTGTTGTCCCATTCGACCGGACTGTTGCAATCAATGCTGTGAATTCGTCCAGTGCCGTCCTGGCCTCCCGGTAAACTGACCGGCGTGGCGTCACGCAATTCAACCAACGGTAATGGTTCTGCTGCACTGGCCGAAACCGCCAATCTGATAAGAACAATCAATAAAAGCGCCAATAATCTGATGAACATAAAAAATTCCTTCTCCTCTTTATTCACGCGAACCTGACAACCTGATATTAAGCTCTCGTACTATTTACAAACCCGATTGGCCGTGACAAACTCTGCCCGAAATGAGAGACGGAGTTAATCGTCTTTAGCCCAATGCCCGGTTGCCGAAAGTCGCCTTACTGATTCTTCGTGGCGACCGGAACCCTACGAAAAACTAAAGAACAAAAGTAGTCGCTATACTGAGAAGGTAAAGGGAGCTTCAATAGCATCTGTCAGGCTCTTATTTTTCGGCAGGCTTTCTGCTGACGATAAGAGCCAGTACGCCCGATGCCCTGGAAAGCAGTGCGTACTGGCTCAATAAACCTCAGGCAAACGAGCGTTTTTTTCTCGTCTACCTGTGTTCGTTCATTCAGACGAATGCACGGGGGACTTGGTTTATAAAAAAAAACGCTCAGCCGTATTTTTCGGAGGTTCACGCAAACATGTTCCCCCGTCGCTTTTTTGGCGATCCCCCGAATTCATTGCTTGCACGCAATTTTGGCATCTCTCTTTCGGAGCTTTTCTCAGATCGCCGGTTTCATTTCTGGCTGATTGCCGCGATGTCGGCGCTGGTGTTTTTTTCAAAGCTCCACATTGGAGACCTGGGCGGTTACGACGACGCCGTTTATGCCCATGAAGGCAAGCAGATGCTGGTCACAGGTCAATGGTGGAGTGTTTGCCTGAATGGCCAGTTTGATTTCGACAAACCGCCAATGTTCGTCTGGTTGGAAGCAATTTCGATGTGGGTCTTCGGATTCACTGATTTTGCCGCGCGCTTTCCATCCGCCTTGCTGGGGTTCGGCACAATTCTGCTTGTCTATTTCATCGCTTGCGAACTATCGGATTCATACCGATTGCCGATTTGGTCAATGCTCGTGCTGCTTTGCACGCAGGAATTCGTTCGCTTTTCCATGCGTGCGATGACCGACGCGCCGTTTACCTTTTTCTTTGCGCTGACCATCTTTGCTTACCTGAAAGGACTGAAACGATCCGGGTATTTTTTGCTGATGGGTTCTGCGCTTGCCGCCGCCATCCTGACGCGCTCGATATTGGGGATCATTCCGCTGGCTGTCGTGCTGGCGCATCTGACGCTGACGCGCCAAACCGCCCGATTGTTTTCCGGCTCGTTTGTTGCGGGGTTGGCAATTGCAATCTGTTTGCCGATGATCTGGTTTGTGTCGCAATACCGGCTGCACGGCGCAGAGTTTCTGGCCAAACACTTTTCTTTTACCGTCGAAAACCTGCCGCTGACCAACGGAAAAAACGCCGAACAATTCCAGTCGAGTCTTTTTCAATACCCAATCCTTTTGCTGCAAAGTTACTGGCCGTGGCTGCCGTTGATGATTTTGGGGCTGTGGTCGCAAATCCGAAAACTGTTCAGGGAAACAGATTCAACCGCCATTCTGCTGTTAGTCTGGGTTCTGGCCGTGATCGTGCCGTTCAGTCTGGTTCATTACAAATGGCTGCGTTACATACTGCCGGTCTTTCCGGCTTTTTCAATCCTTGCGGCCTTGCCAATCTGCCAGTGGTTGGAATGGAAGCAAAAGCGCGCTTTCCCGTCACTTCAGCTAAAAGCCTTTTACGCCCTGTTGGGATTGTTGATGTTGGCGATGGCCATTAACCCAAAATACCGCGACAGACCCGAAGAATTGCGCCGCCTGGCGCCGTTCGCCGAAGCGGCGACATCGCCTGAACATCGGATACTGCTTTATACCGAACGCACTCCCAGAGATGCCCATTTATACCAACTCATCTGGTACGCCAACCGCAACTGTGAACTGCTTGATGTTAGCGATGAAGTATTCGCCCGTCTGGAAAGTCAGCCGAAGACGGCTGTCATTATGGATAGGGAGAGTTTCAATTCTTCAACTTCGAAGATCGAATCCGGCATTCAAGTCCTGGCTGAGACCGAAAGATTCGTCTGTTGGACGATAAGCAACTCCACAGAACAGTCAGGAAGAAATGAAACAACCGACTCAATCAATTTCACGCCAACTCAACTTTCGCCATCGGGAAGCAACTGAATTTAAATCGCCTGACAGTAGTAATCTTTTGGAGAGTAGAATGAATAAAAACACAACGCAGCCCCAAAAAACACTGAGCATCAGCGTCTTTTTTCCGGCTTACAACGACGAAAATTCCATAGCTCTGCTGGTGCGAAAAGCGTTCGCCCTTCTTCCACAGTTCACCACGGATTACGAAGTGGTTGTCGTCAACGACGGCAGCAGCGACAACACCGCCGAAGTGTTGAACAATCTGGCCGCCGAACTGACAAATTTGCGAGTCATTCATCATTCACGAAATCGCGGTTACGGAGGCGCGCTTCGCAGCGGGTTTGAGCACGCAACCAAGGATATGGTTTTTTACACCGACGGTGACGGACAGTATGACGTAAACGAAATGACCAGGCTGATTCCGTTGATGACCGAAGAAGTTGACGTGGTCAATGGTTACAAAATGAAAAGATCAGACAGTCACCGGCGAATCGTGTTGGGGGAAATATACAAGTTTTTGGCCAGACAAATGTTTGGATTGCCGATTCGTGACATAGATTGTGACTTTCGCCTGATGCGCCGATCAATGATTCAAGGCATCGAACTGACTTCGACAAGCGGTGTCGTCTGCGCGGAAATGATTTACAAACTGCACATGGCCGGTTGCCGTTTTACCGAAACTCCGGTTCATCATTATCCGCGATTGCACGGTCAGTCGCAGTTTTTCACCGTCAAACGTGTGGCGCGCACCGGATATGATTTTTTCAAGCTGTGGCTGAAGTTGGTGGTTAAACGGCGATTGAATTTCAGTTCGGAGGACAAAGGGAAAACCGAAGTCGAAACGGCTTCGGTTTAGCGTGGCTTTCCGGCCTCGAACCGTCTTCAAAATTCGCACCGATGGTTCACAAATGTTGTGAACCATCGGTGCGTTTGTCTTTTACGACTTCTTATCAGCCGGCGCGGAGATTTTCTGCTGATCTCCGTTGGTTTGAATGCCGAGTTGCGAAAGAACATCAGGCACGTTCAGCCCCAGCGATTGCAACTGCTGCAACAGCGAAAAGATCATCGTCGGTCCGGTTTGCGCGAACCGGTTGATCGGGTTTGATCCATTGCCGCTGCCCCCGCCGTCAATCATGACAACCTTGTCAATCTTGCCAATCGGTTCTGAAACGGCTTTGAAGACCGGAGCCGTGGCTTCGATGATGCTCGGCAGTTTTTCCAGCAGGGTCTGCAATCGCGCGGCATCATTGAATTCGCGCCAAGCGTTGGCTTTCTCCTTGATCGCCGCTGCTTCGGCCAAACCTTGCGCTTCGATTGCTTTGGCCTGAGCCAAACCTTGCGCCTGAATCTTCTCGGCTTCTGCGTTTCCAAGCGCGCGAATTTTTTCGGCTTCGGCGCGGCCTTCGGCTTCGATGGCGGAAGCCCGTCCCTGACCTTCGCGCTGCAACTTTTCGGCTTCGGCTTCAGCCTGTGCGATCATCGCCTGTTTGTGACCTTCGGCGGCCAGAATCGCCGCTTCCTGTTCGCCCTGAGCGCGCAACACGGCAGCGCGACGAGCCGCTTCAGCCTGTTTGACAATAGTCGCTTCCAACTCTTTTTCTTTGCGCAGGACTTCCTGTTCCTGAACGGCGATTTGTTCCTGAGTGCGAATTCGTTCAACGCGGACTTCTTCGGCGACCACTTCTTGCCGGGCTTTGGCGTCGGCCAACGGACCAGCCTGTTTTGATTTCGCTCTTTCCTTTTCGATTTCGGCTTCGTACTGCGCGCGTTTGACTTCGGCTTCGCGGGTGGAAAGCGCGATGTCCGCTTCTGACTCCAAACGTACTTTTTCGCCATCCTGCAAGGCAAGCGAAGCTTTGATCTTCGAATCGCGCTTGGCTTCTGCTTCGCCGATGTCGGCGTCGCGTTTGACTTCAGCCGTACGTCGTTTGCCCAACGCATCCAGATAACCTTCTTCGTCGCTGATTTCCTGAATGGTCAGCGCGTCCAGTCCTATGCCCATTTTTTCCAGATCAACGGCGGCTTCGGACGTCAGCTTTTGCGCGAAGCTCTGGCGGTCGTTATTGATCTCTTCAACGGTCAGCGTGCCGAGAATCGCGCGCAGATGGCCTTCCAGAGTTTGAAAAACCAGTTGGTGAAATTCCCGCGTCTCCATGCTCAGAAAGCGTTCTGAAGCGGCGCGCAACGATTCGTCATCGCCTTTGATTTTGACGTTGGCGACGGCTTTGACCGAAACCGGCACGCCCATCGCGGTGTATGCGCGCGAAGTCGCCAGCGGAACTGTCAGCACGTTCAGGTTCAGGTATTCGGCTTTTTCCAGAAACGGGATGACCAGCGTCGCTCCGCCGCGAACCAATCGGTAACCAACCACGGAACCATCCGACAGTTTGCGTCTGCGACCGGAAATCACCGCCGCCTGATTGGGTGAAACCTTGATGTAATTTTTGGCGATCAGCATCATCGCTATGATGAATCCGCCCACCACAACCAATCCGATAATCGGAATGAGAAATGTTGAGTCAAACATTGATTTTCCTCTCTATCATTTGAAACACGGTTTACAGCGTCAGTTGGAAAAAAAGAGTTCATTGATCTCATCGTCGGCGCTGACAATCACTGCGTCATCCGTTAAATCTTCAATGACGACCTTCGTGCCGACTTTGATTTCGACATCGTCGCGGGCGCGCGCCAGCTTTTGGACGCGTTCTTCACCCACACGGCAACTGATCTGGCCTACGCCTCCGGGACGGATAGTGACGACCACATCGGCGATGCGACCAATCAGTTGTTGCGTGCTGACCGAACTGGATGCCTGTTGTCGGTGAAGCAATCGGGCGAAAAAGAAAACAACCGTGCCAAACGCCAGACCGCCAGCCAATCCCATCACTGAACTGACAATCGCTCCCATTCCAATCAGCATTCCGATTGCGCCGAAGCCACCAAAAGCAGTGGCAAAAATGCTCAGTACGCGGCTGTCGAACCAGCCAATCTCATCCATTCCGCCATCCACTTCCAACTCGACGTCCAGCCCGACCTGTTCGAACAGGTCGCCGAGAAAAAATGATGCCAGCAGAAAGATGAAACCGGCGGCTGCAACAATCAAAAACGCCGTCAATGCATTGAAACCGAAAGCCAGTTCGGACATGTAGATTCGTTCCTCAACAAGGATCAATAAAACTGTCAGTTAAAGCGAGACAGGTCGTCCGTCATCAACCAACGAAGGAAATCAACTTTGGACACAAACTCTTTATACGAACTGATAATGTCTGCTATCGAAGTCTATTTCAGCAGAATCGGTCGAAATCGGTTAGCATAGCTTCAGACAATCATTAAATTCGGCGGCATGAATGCTTGTCGCTCATTTCATCCACTAAAAATCATGTTAAACCGGTCTGGCTCTCCGGTGTTTTGGGGGGAAGGTGAATCCTCATTGGATACAAAACATTCAGATGACAATGAAGAAAGCTGTGCGCAAATGTCCGCATTGCGGGAAGAAGGCTGTCTACCAAACGAAAAAGCCCGGGCAATTTCACACTTGTAAACATTGCCAGCATCGCTTCAAAGAAAAAGAGGCCAAGCAATGACTCATGAATTACCGATATTGATGGACTTGCTGATTTTGCTGCTGGCGGCGTTGCCAATCGCTTTTCTTTGCCATCGGCTGCGGTTGCCGGTCATCGTCGGTTTCATGTTGACCGGCGTGATCATTGGGCCTTCGGGTTTGAAGTTGATACGTGATGTTTACGCGGTCGAAATTCTGGCTGAAATCGGCGTTGTGCTGTTGCTGTTCACCATCGGTCTGGAATTTTCGCTTCGCCGAATGATGGAGATGAAACGCCTGGTGTTGTTGGGCGGAGGTTTGCAGGTAACGATCACAACGCTGCTGGTTTTCGGTCTGGCGCATTTGATCGGACGGTCATTCAGCCAATCCGTCTTTTTCGGTTTTCTCTTTGCGCTTTCCAGCACCGCAATTGTGCTGAAAAGTTATATGGATCGCGCCGAAGTTGACACTCCCCATGGCAAAGCCGGAGTGGGCATTCTGCTTTTTCAGGATTTGTGCATAGTGCCGATGATGTTGCTGACGCCGATTCTGAGCGGGCAGGAAGGCTCTTCTCCATCGCAGATTGCCTTGAGGCTTGGAGGAGCAGTTCTGGCCGTGGCCGCAATCATTTTGACGGCGCGCGTCGTTGTGCCGTTTTTGTTGGAACGCATCGTCAACCTGCGCAGCCCGGAAGTTTTCACAGGTTTTGTCGTCCTGGTCAGTTTGGGCACCGCGTCGCTGACTGCTCAATTCGGTTTGTCGCTGGCGCTCGGCGCTTTCATTGCCGGTTTGGTGCTTTCGGAATCGGAATACAGCCATCAAATCGTTTCCGACATCCTGCCTTTTCGCGATGTCTTCAACAGTTTGTTTTTCGTCTCGATTGGAATGTTGTTGTCGGTCAGCGCGCTGATTTCAAATCTGGCGATGGTGCTTATTCTGTTCGTTTCGCTGGTGATTGGGAAAGCGCTGATCATCGTGCTGGCAGCCATGCTGCTCGGCAATTCACTGCGCGTAGCGACGATGATCGGGTTGGGACTGGCTCAGGTCGGCGAGTTCTCTTTCATTCTGGCGAAAATGGGTTTGGCGCAAGGGTTGTTATCCGACAACGATTATCAACAATTTCTGGCGGCTTCGATCATTTCAATGATCGCCACTCCGTTTTTGATCAAAGCATCCCCGCGAATCAGTTACGCATTGCAATCCCTGTTTACGAACGGTTCCAAACCCAAAGCCGAGCTTGATCCTGTCGCCGAATCGAAAACAAATCTGAAAGGTCATGTCATTGTCATCGGTTACGGCATGAACGGGCGCAATCTGGCAAAAGTGCTGTGCCGGGTAAGCGTGCCGCATGTGGTTTTGGAACTGAACGCTGAAAACGTCCGCAAAGGGCATGCTGAAGGAGTGCCGATTCGTTATGGCGACGCCACGCGACGCGAAATACTGCAACACGCAGGTTTGCCTTCGGCCAGAATTCTGGTGATTGCCATTTCCGATTCGCTGGCTACGCGCAGAACCGTGGCGTTGTCGCGAGAGATGAATCGCGATCTGCACATCATCGTCCGCACGCGTTATATGTCGGAAGTTGACGACCTGTACAAGCTCGGCGCCAATCAGGTGATCCCTGAAGAATTTGAAACCAGCATCGAAATCTTCTCGCGAGTGTTGCGCGAATACGGCATCGGAAGAAATCTGATCGAACGCGAAGCCGAAGAAATCCGCCGCGAGGGTTATCGAATGTTGCGGTCGGCATCGTTGCCGCTGGCCGAATTCGGAGCCATTGCCGAAGCTTTCGGAACGGCTTCGACTGAAGCGGTTTTCATTGACGAACATTCACAATCGGTGGGTAAAACTCTGGCCGATCTTGATCTTCGCAATCAAACCGGAGCGACAGTCATCGCTGCGGTCTGCGACAATGACACAAAAATCAATCTTGGCCCCGATTACCGAATCAACGCCAACGACATCATAGTGTTGCTAGGAAGTCCCGAGCAGATCGAAAAGGCCATTGAAATCATCAATCACCAAACATCAACCGCTGACGATCAGCCCAGAGAGGGAATTCGAGAGGCCGGTTTTTCCAAAGCATGAAACTCTGAAAAAACCGACCTGGCATTTAATCAGCCCTGGCCGACATCAAGCCGCAGTTTTGTGCGTAGAGCCGGATTCAGCCTTTGCCAATTCGACCTTCACCGGAACCGGGTTGGTAACGATGTCGAAAACGGGCGATCGCTGCTGGGCGATTTCAATCAATTCCTGCAAGGTTTCTTCTGGCGCATCGGCTTTGATTTTGAACGTGACACGAATGTTCTCGTAACCGTTCCTGACCTTGTCCGACAATCCCAGAAAACCCTGCAGGTCCAGGTCGCCCTCAAAACTGGATTCGATGGATTCGATTTTGATACCTCTGGCCGCAGCGTGATAGACCATGCTGGTGGTCATACAACCCGCCAACCCTGCCAGCACGTATTCCACCGGATTGGCTCCGTTGTCTTCGCCGAGCAAAACCGCCGGTTCATCCGCTTCCATGACAAATGGTTTCGTGCGCGAAGCATCTTCCTGACCTGCGCCATAAAAGTCTTTGACCCTTGTTGTGTTGTGACCGCCATTGACCCATTTGTTGGTGGCGCGAAACTGGAATCGGGCAATCTCCGGCTTACCCTTGATCGTATCAATCGTGCCGAACAACTGATCAACATTCACTCCATTGATGATTTTCGCTTCTGACATTTCGTTTCCTCCATAATTCGGCGCTACCGTATTTTCTATTGGGTAAGAAGAGCAATTAACCATTATCCATTAGCCATTATCGGTCAGGGGAAAAAGCCTCCCCCCTGTCTGTTAATGGTTGATGACTGATGGTTACTGGCTAATTTGATTTTGTCGCTCTTCTTTCATCAGCCTGTTTACGCGTTGAATTAACAGTAGTGCCCATGTTTAAGGTTTGAGCTGATGACTTCGGTTTGTTCAATCCGCCCTGATGATCGCCAATCAGCAAAAGATCGGCGCGACTTCCTCTTCCAGACGCTTTCGGGCGGCAGGTTGAAGCCGTTCGACCGTCGCCAGAAAGTTCGTATGAGTCATGCCGCTACCCAGATATGTCCAGCGATTGGCCTGATGTTGCACGGTCATGAATTGTTCGCGCTCCGCGTCTGTCAGCTTGCGGCCTGTCGCCAGTTCGAAAGCTTCCAGGTCGAGTTGCGTTTGCATCTTCAAACCGCCATCCAGAAATCCGCCGATTTCCAGATATTCGTTGATTGCTTTTTCGATTTCCTGTTCGTCGCAGCTTTCAGCCAGCGATTCGACCATCAGCGTGTCCAGCTTGGCGTGTTGAGCCTCTTCCATCCAATGATGTTTGAGCAGGCTCTTGAATTGCGGATCGAGTCGCTGATCGTCGGCGATGCTGTCCAGATAATGTCGCTGCGTCATCCACTCGATGTGCAGAATCACCAACGCCACGGCCAACGGATGATGCGACAGCACTGCCTTGGCAATTTCGGCGGGCGGACCAATGACGGCGCAATCCGATCCGAAACCCTTACGGAATTCTTCGCTGAAGCGTTTGAACAGATGAATGTGCTTGGCTTCTTCGCTGGCGAATTGCAGAAAAGCTCGCGTGCGGTAATCGTCGCCTTCAAGCTGCGGACGCGTGTGATCCATCACGAAAGGCAGTATGAATTCTTCGACCAGACCGAAGATGCACAAATACGCGTTGCCTCTGATCTGATTCAGAACCAGCTTTTCATCAGCAGTCAGAAAGTTCATTTCGGCCACTCGAGCCAGCGATTCGGGCATAAACGGTTTGTCGAAATCGAGTCCTTTGTCGCCGCCGATGATGTCTTCGATCCGCCAGTTGACCTTCTGCGATGCCGTCAGCACATCCGAGTAGTTATATGAGGTCTTTTTACCTGTCTTCGCTTTTATTGTTCCGATCATTTTTCTCCCTCCTTCTCATTTACAAAGTGAGCGGGGGTTGTTGCCGCTCGGCAACATTCCATCGCCCTCAACTACACAAGACGGAATCCGTTCGCTTAACCGGCCAAAGTCGCAAGAATTATTTTTTCACCCAGCGTGTTCACTCATTCGCAGGCGTCTGTCACCCTTAGCCGCTTCCGACCGAGTGTGGTAGATTTTATGCATTAGAGAGATGACTGATTTCTGACCCGTCATTGCTGGAGAATGTGATGAGTCGGCCCATATCGCATGAAATTACTCAATTGCTGCTGGCGTGGGGAAGCGGGGATCAAGCGGCGTTGGATCAATTGATGCCGTTGGTTCACGGCGAATTACGCAAGCTGGCCAAACGATATATGAACCGCCAGCGTCCGGGGCATACGCTGCAAACCACTGCTCTGGTCAATGAAGCTTACCTTCGCTTGATAGATTCCAGCCGCGTGCAATGGCAAAACCGCGCTCACTTTTTTGCCATTTCAGCGCAGTTGATGCGACGGATTCTGGTGGATTTCGCCCGTTCGCGTCAGAACCTGAAACGCGGCGGCGGAGCGCAGCAGATTACTTTCGACGAAGCGTTGGAGGTTTGTTCCGAACGCGGCGCGGATTTGATCGCGCTGGACGATGCGCTGAAAACTCTGGAAAAGCTCAATCAGCGTCAGAGCCAGATTGTCGAGTTGCGATATTTCGGCGGTTTGACAGAAGAAGAAACTGCCGAGGTGTTGAAGGTTTCAACACGCACTGTGCGCCGCGATTGGAGCCTGGCTCGAACCTGGTTGTATCGCGAATTGAGCAGAGAAAAGAACGATGACGCCTGAACGTTGGGAGCAAATCGGCCAGCTATATCACGACGCGCTGGAATTGGAAGCGAGCAAACGCGCCGCTTTTCTGAATCGAGCCTGTGCCGGTGACAACGATTTGCGCCGCGAGATCGAATCGCTTCTGGCCGCTGAAAAAGAAATCGGAGATTTCATCGCCGAACCGGCATTTCAGGAAGCAGCGGAATTGATCGTTTCGGAAGAAGTTTCGCCGCTGACCGGCAAAAGACTGGGCGAATACAAAATTCTGGCCTTGTTGGGACGAGGCGGAATGGGCGAAGTTTATCTGGCTCACGATCCCAGCCTGGAACGCAACATCGCGATCAAATTGCTGCTCTCCGATTTCACCCAAAACGAAAATCGTGTGCGTCGCTTTATTCAGGAAGCCAAAGCCGTTTCGGCGCTCAATCATCCGAACATCATAACCATTCACGAAATTGGCGAAGCCGAAGGTCGCCGTTACATCGCCACCGAATTCATCGAAGGCCAGACGCTGCGCAGAAAGATGGCCGACGGAAGTTTGAAACCGGCTGTCGCGCTCGACATCGCCATTCAAATCGCCAGCGCGCTTGGCGCAGCTCACGCCGCCGGAATCATCCATCGCGACATCAAACCCGAAAACATCATGGTTCGCCCCGACGGATTGGCAAAGGTTTTGGATTTCGGCCTGGCCAAATTGACTGAAAACCTGTCTTCGACATCGGAATTCGACACTCAGGCGACAACGGCGACGCAATTCAGAACCGAACCAGGTGTGGTGATGGGCACGGTGGCGTATATGTCGCCCGAACAAGTGCGCGCTCAGGATATGGACGGACGCAGCGATATTTTCAGCCTCGGAGTTCTCTTTTACGAGATGATCGCCGGGCGCAGACCATTCACGGGTGAAACCACCAACCACGTCGTCGTCGCAATCCTGGATCATAATCCTCCGCCGCTATCTCAGTTTGTCACGAACATACCGGACGAATTGCAACGCATCATCAGCAAAGCGTTGCGAAAGGATCGCGATCAACGATACCAATCCGCCAAAGAATTATTGACCGATCTGAAATCTCTGAAAAAAAAGCTGGATTTGAATCTGGAAATAGCCGGGACTGAGTCGCGCCGAAAAGAAGCTGAAATTGGCAACGATCAATATCCGCTTCACACTACGGTTGAAAGCGACTTTCTGCTGACCGGCAAGGCGGCAGCCGTCAGCACCAAAACCAGTATCGCGCGTTTGATAAATCAGATTGTCGCCGACAGACGCAAGGCATTGATTGCCACGACTGTTCTGGTCGTTGCGATTGCCGCCGTAGCTTTTTATTTCGTCAGCCGCTCGCCGGTGCTGACGGACAAAGACACTGTGTTGTTGGCCGATTTCACCAATCTGACCGGCGAGGAAGTTTTCGACAGCATGCTCAAACAGGCTCTGGCCGTGCATCTGGAACAATCGCCGTTTCTGAGCTTTTTCCCCGAAGAGCGCGTCCGAGAAACCCTGCGTTACATGGGACGCGAACCGGATGAGCGAGTGACCAAAGAACTGGCTCGCGAAATTTGCCAGCGCCAGGGAGTGAAAGCGCTCCTGGCAGGTTCGATTGCCAGATTCGACCGCCGCTATTCCATCACGCTGGAAGCGATCAACAGCCAGACAGGCGAAGTCATCGCCCGTTCGCTGGCCGAAGCCGAAAATAAAGATCAGGTGTTGAGAACGCTGGGCAGGACGGCGACTCAATTGCGCGAGCGGTTGGGCGAATCTCTCGCTTCGATTCAGAAATTCGACGCCCCGCTGGAACAGGCGACGACCTCTTCGTTGAATGCTTTCAAAGCATGGTCGCGAGGGCTGGAAATGGCCAGGCAAGGCAAAGGCGTTGAGGCCATACCATTTTATAAGCACGCCAAAGAACTCGATCCGAATTTTGCCAAAGCCGACGTTTCGCTTTCGCTGGCATACAGCAACATGGATCAATTGGAACTGGCAGCCGAATACGCGGCCAAAGCCTTTGCCCTGCGCGAACGCGTAACAGAAAGAGAAAAGTTCGACATCACCAGCAATTATTACGCGCTCTCAATCGGCGATTTGATCAAGGCGATTGAGGCCGTCGAACTGTGGAAACAAACTTACCCGCGCGATTACAGCCCTCCCAGCCGACTATCATCGCTTTACCGGCTGATTGGCCAAATGGAACAATCGCTGGACGCCGCGCGCGAAGCCAACCAGATCAATCCCAGAGCTTACGTCCCTTACGTCAGCATAGGCACTGCATTGTTGCGGCTGAACCGGATTGACGAAGCGCGAACACACATCGAACAGGCTTTGGCCCAGGGGTTGGGCACTGCGACTTCCCATCGCGATCTTTACCAAATCGGTTTCATCAAAAACGATTCGGCGTTGATGCAACGTCAGATTGATTGGGCTTCCGAAAGCAGGAACGAATATCACGCGTTGCTTTGGCAAGCCCGATCGGAATCATTTGCCGGACGGTTGCGTCAGGCTCAGGAACTTTATCGTCGTTCAGCAAGCATGGTTGACCACGGTTCTCCTGAACGCATCGCCTGGGTTGCCGAAGAAGCTTTGCTGCAAGCGGCGATTTGCGGTCAATGCCGCCAGCTTAAAAATGCCGTCGTGAAACCTCAGGCTTCATCGCTGATCAACCTGCAATCGCACATTCCATCAGCAGCCAGCCGCGCGCTGGCTTTGGCGCTGTGCGGTGAATCGGCTCGCGCTCAATCGCTGGCCGACGAAGTCGCCAAAAACAATCCGCATTCTACGCTGGCCAACTCAATCTGGCTGCCGGTGGTTCGGGCAGCCATTGAATTGAATAATGGCGATTACAATTCGGCGCTCTCACTGTTACATTCAAGCAATGTTCACGAATCCGCCGCTATCTACTGGCCGACTTATCTGCGCGGCCTGGCTTACCTGCGGCTGAAGTCCGGCGCGGAAGCAATTGCAGAGTTTCAAAAGATCATTGATAACCGTGGCTGGGATCCGACATCCACGCTTTGGCCGTTGGCGCATCTGGGTTTGGCTCGCGCCCAAGCCTTGATTGGAAACGCGAACGCCAGCCGTCAGGCCTACCAATCTTTCCTGACTCATTGCAAGAATGCGGATTCCGATCTGCCAGCGCTAATTGAAGCGAAGAAAGAATTCGAGCAGCCGAGGTAGTTTTTCACGCTGAGAATACCGACCGACGAATTTGGAGAGTTCACTTGTTAGAAACCCTGTTTACCGAAAGTAACGTGAAAACTGTTCTGACCGTCGTAATTCTGTTGGCGGCAGTTTACAGTTTTGTCCGCGAAAAAATCCCGCCCGATCTTACCGCTCTGCTGTCGCTGATAGCTTTGCTGTTGACCAGAATATTGACGCCTGCCGAAGCCTTCGCCGGTTTCAGCCATCCGGCCACGATTTCAGTCGCGGCGGTGTTGGTGCTTTCAGCCGGCATCGAGCGCAGCGGCGCGCTGACATTCATCGCCCGTCGTTTGCTGGCGCCGCTGGGCAAATCGGAGTTTCTGCTGACGGCTGTCATCATGCTTATCATCGGCACGTTGTCGGCGTTCATCAACAACACGGCAGCCGTGGCGATTTTCATTCCCGTCGTGTTGGAAGTTTGCCGACGCACGGGAGCAAGTCCCGGACGCATTCTGATGCCGATGTCGCACGCGGCGACTTTCGGCGGAATGTGCACCTTGATCGGAACTTCGACCAATCTGGTGACACATGAATTTTCGCGCAACGCCGGATTGCCCGGCTTTACGATGTTTGAATTGGGGAAAGTCGGTTTGCCGATGATGTTGGTCGGCACTGCTTACATCCTTTTCGTTGGCCGATGGTTTTTGCCACGCAACAAGACCGAAGAGACCATGCCCTGGGAACATTCGGCTAATTATTTATCGGAAATCGTCGTACCGCCCGATTCACCGTGGATTGATCGCGAAGTCAAAAGCGCTTCGTTCAGCCGCGATTATGGCGTTGAACTGGTGGAACTGGTTCGCGAAGGAAAACCGATCAGAGTGAACGACCCCTGGGCCATACAGGCCACCAGCCTGATCAACCAACGCGACCGTTTTGCCAAAGGAGACGCGTTGTGGGTGCGCGGGCCATTGAAACGAGTGCTGGCGCTGGCTTCGCAGGAGGGCCTGGAGCTTCATCGCCCGAATGCTCGCAAACCGTCGAACTCGTCCGCCTTTCCCGCTAAATCCGATCAAACCTCAAGCGCCGAAGAGCAGGATTCGGAAAAGAAAGCTCCATCAACTTCGTCAGGCGCGAAAAAGCTGCTGCTGGCCGAAGTCGTCATTCTGCCCAATTCTCCGTTGATCGGTCGCACACTGAAAGGCGCGCGGTTTGCTGAACAATACGATTCGGTGGTGCTGGCGTTGCGGCGAGGCAGCGGAATCAGAAGCCGTCCTTCGACCACACCTCTGCACGCAGGGGATTTGCTGGTTGTCGAAGGCGAAGCAGAGGCGTTGAAAGCTCTGGCCGAAACAACAGGCTTTTTGGTTGTCGGAACTCAGGAATCGCCGGAAGAACGACCCGGCAAATTGATCATCAGCGTTTTGACGCTGATCGGCGTCATTGTCGTCGTCACAATTGGCTGGCTGCCGATTGTCATTGCCGCCACAGCCGGTTCGGTCGTTTTGATGCTGACCAAATGTCTTGATCCGCGCGAAGCTTACAAAGCAATTGACCTGAGCCTTGTTTTCCTGTTGGCGGCTTCGCTGGCGCTCGGTCAGGCATTGGAAAAAACAGGAGCCATCGGATGGATGGCTGAAAAGCTGGCGGGGCTGAGCGGCGTCACCGGAACATATGTCGTATTGGCCGGTTTCCTGTTTATGGCCATCATCGTTTCGGAATTCATGTCCAACAGCGGAACCGCCGCTTTGCTGGGGCCGATTGCGGTGTCAACGGCTGCTCAAATGGGCATCAATCCGATGGCTTTGATTGCGGCAATAACTTTCGGTTCGTCCGCCGCTTTCGCCATGCCGATTGGTTATCAAACCAGTTTGATGATTTTGGGGCCGGGCGGTTATCGCATCCGCGATTTCGTCAGGATGGGAATTGTCCTGGATATTTTGCTGGCGGCACTGGCGCTGTGGCTGATTCCGAAATTCTGGCCGCTTGTTCTTCACTGAAAAAAAACGGCAGCGGCAAAAATCTTAATTTTCGCCGCTGCCGTTTGCTGATTGATACTTTGTGCCGACAAAAATTTATGCAGCCGTGATTTCCTTAGCCAGATAAACGTCCTGGATGGCATTCAAAATCTGCACGCCTTCCTTCATCGGACGCTGGAAAGCCTTGCGACCTGAGATCAATCCCATTCCGCCAGCGCGTTTGTTGACGACGGCGGTCAGGACTGCTTCGGCCATATCGCTTTGGCCTTTCGATTCTCCGCCCGAATTGATCAGACCGGCGCGTCCCATGTAACAATTCGCCACCTGATAACGGGTCAAATCAATCGGGTTGTCGGATGACAATTCGGTGTAAACGCGGTCGTCAATCTTGCCGTAAGGATTTTCTTTCGACGACAGAGCTTTGTAACCGCCATTGTTGAGCGGCAGTTTCTGTTTGATGATGTCGGCTTCGATGGTCACGCCCAGATGATTGGCCTGTCCGGTCAAATCCGCCGAAACGTGGTAATCCTTGTCCTTCTTGAAATCGGGATTGCGTAGATAACACCACAGCACTGTGAACAACCCCAGTTCGTGCGCGTGCTGGAAAGCTTCTGAAACTTCCTGCAATTGACGAGTGGCTTCGTCCGAACCGAAGTAGATTGTCGCGCCGATTCCGGCTGCACCCATATCGAAAGCCTGATTCACCTGGCCAAACATGATCTGATCGAATTTGTTTGGGTAAGTCAGAAATTCGTTGTGATTGACTTTGACGATGAAAGGAATCTTGTGCGCGTATTTGCGAGCGCAAGCGCCGAGCACGCCCAATGTCGAAGCCACGGCGTTGCATCCGCCTTCGATGGCCAGTTCGACGATCTTGGCGGGATCAAAATAAATCGGGTTCTTGGCAAAGCTGGCTCCGGCGGAATGTTCGATTCCCTGATCAACCGGCAAGATCGAAACGAAGCCCGTGCCCGACAGGCGACCTGTGTTAAACATTGATTGCAGATTGCGCAGCACCGACACCGGGCGATCCGAATCCATCCAAACGCGATCAATAAAATCCGGTCCGGGCAGGTGCAACAAATCTTTATCAATGGTCTTGCACTGGTGTTTCAGCAAAGCCTGGCCTTCTTCTCCTAACAGCTTCTCTATCTCCTGAATTTTCATGGCAAATCTCCAATGGAATGTGTTGAGGTTGGTAAAAAGTAAGCGGGATTGTACTTCGCGGCTTTCAGGATGGTCAAACCAGGCAAAGACACACGGAACTGCGATGGCGAAGAAGAGCTTCTTCGCCATCGCAGAAAAAATCACCGAACTAATCGCAAACCAGATTGACCAGAGTTCTGACGCAAACTCCGGTCGGGCCGACCGACAGATAAGGTTTGTTGCTGTCGTTCCAGGCTGTTCCGGCAATATCCAAATGCACCCAGGGCGTGTCTTCCACAAATTCGCGAATGAAATAAGCGCCGGTGATCGTTCCCGCTTTGCGTCCGCCGACGTTTTTGATGTCGGCAATTTCGCTCTTGATCTGTTCGCGGTACTCCTTGTCCAGCGGCAATTGCCACAGCTTTTCGCCGGACTTTTTGCTGGCCGAAATCACAGTGTCAATCCATTCCTGATTGTTGCCCAGAATCGCCACGTAAACATCGCCGAGCGCAATCGAAACCGCGCCGGTCAGCGTGGCCAGATCAACAATCTTCGTCGCGCCCAGCTTGCGGGCGTAAGCGACTGCGTCGGCCAGAATCAAACGGCCTTCGGCGTCGGTGTTGATGACTTCGATGGTTTTTCCGGTCATTGCCCGAACCACATCCCCCGGACGTTGAGCGCGTCCGCCGGGCATGTTTTCAACCGCAGGAACCATGCCTATCACATTGACTGACGGTTTCAATTGAGCGATGGCGCGCATGGCTGCGATAGTGGTTGCTCCGCCAGCCATGTCGTATTTCATTTTCTCCATGCCGTCGGAAGGTTTGATGGAAATGCCTCCGGTGTCGAAAGTCACGCCTTTGCCGACTATGGCAATGGTTTCGTCGGAATTTTTCTTCGGCGCATACCTCAGAACAATCATCTTGGCCGGTTCGGCTGAACCCTGCGCAACGCCGAGCAACGACCCCATACCCATGTCCTTCATTTCCGACTCTTCCAGTACATCCAGTTCAAGTCCGTAAGTTTTGGCGACTTCTTCGGCGCGACGGGCAAGTTCAGTCGGCGTCATGACGTTTGACGGTTCGTTGATTACTTCGCGTCCGAAGTTTGTGGCTTCGGCTATGATCCGTCCGCGTTCGATGCCACGCTTCAATTCATCAAAACCGCCTTCGGTCGAAGCCAGGATCATCACATCGAGGTGATTTTCGGTCTTGTCGTTGGTGTGATATTTGTCCGGGTCGAACAATGACAACAAAGCGCCTTCGGTTGCCGCTTCGGCGCTGTCGCCGATTGGCAGTTGCGAACGGCGCAGAAAAGCGAAGCTGCGAGCTTTTTTGCCACGCAAAGTGCGCGCCGCCGTTCCGGCCATTCGCCGCACATTGTCGGTGGTGAATTCTTCCTGTTTACCCGCGCCTATCAACAGCAACCGGCGGGCTTTCATTTGGCCTGGGTTGTGTATGTAGGCGGATTCGCCGGATTTGCCGGTGAACTCTCCGGTTTCAATCAGCGAAGTCAGCACGCCGCCCGTTCGTTTATCAATTTCGGCCAGCGTGCCGACTTCGGGCTTTTCGCCTTCGAAAACGCCGACGACCAGCGCATCGCATTCAATTTCGTAAAACTTGCTCGCATCAGCTTTAACTTCCATTTATTTCGACTCCCTCAAATTAAGTTTTTCGATCAGCTACTTTTCAATTCTCGTTTCCCAACCGTCAAATTGGCCTTTGAACTCTTTGGCCAACGAAGTGAGCTTTCGCCGGAGGGCGGCTATTTCACTTAGTTCAGGAACCATGCGCTTGCGAACCAGACACAGCCACGACGAATCGGCGGCGGATGGTTTCAGTTCGCCTTCAAAACCGTCGGCTTCAAGTTTTTCGGCTGCCTGATGAGCGGATTGTTCAGCGGGAAAGTAAAGATAAAATTCCAGATCATGCGGTTTGCTCAAATCCGACCCGGCTTCCTTTAACTGATTCAGCACGGTTCTGTCGTCCGGCGAAGCGGCTGGTTTGTTGTCACCGGATGAATTGCCCGCGCTTTCAGCGGATTCCGACGACGACTTTCGCTTTTTGAAAAAGATCACGGCCAATGCCACCGCCAACAAAAACAAAATTATCCAAACGGTATTACTCATCTCGCATCCTGTTTTTAATTGCCGCGCGGGCTTCGCGTTCCTGAGTCTTGCGCGCTTCGGTTTCGCGTTTGTCGTAAAGCTTTTTGCCGCGCGCCAAACCGATTTCGCATTTGATCAGATTCCCTTTGAAATAAAACTTGGTCGGCACCAACGTCAACCCTTTTTCCTGAGTCTTCGATTGCAGCCGTATGATTTCGCGTTTGTGCATCAGCAAGCGGCGTTCGCGGTCGGGGTTATGATTTTGCCGATTGCCATGCGTATAGGGGCTGATGTGAACGTTGTGCAGCCAGACCTGGCCGTCGCGCACGATAACGTAACCGTCTTTCAGACTGACGCGTCCGGCGCGGGCGGATTTTACCTCAGTTCCGGTCAATTGGATTCCGGCTTCGTAAGTTTCCAGGATGAAATAATGATGATACGCCTCGCGGTTGGTGGCGACCGTTTTCTGTGGTTTGTGTTCTGTCTGTGCTTTCTGTGTCATCAAAAAATCTGATTCATACCCGCTCCGATTTCAGCGGCCTTTCCATCAGTTCAATCTCAACTTCGCGGGGACTTTTGTCTTCATAAAGCATTTGATAAACGCCAGCGGTGATCGGCATTTCAATGCCCAGCTTGGCCGCCATTTGGTGTACGGCTTTGGCGGTCTTCACGCCTTCGGCGACTTCGCGCATCTCGCTGATGATCTCTTCGAGCTTGCGACCGCGTCCCAATTCAAAACCAACACGGCGATTTCGCGACAGGCTGCCGAAACAGGTCAAAACCAGATCGCCCATCCCAGCCAGTCCGGCCATAGTTTCAGCCCGCCCGCCAAGCCTGACAGCCAGCCGGGTCATTTCCGCCAAACCGCGTGTGATCAGCGCAGCCGCGCTATTGTAGCCCAGACCCAAACCGTTGACCGCTCCTGTGGCAATGGCCATCACGTTTTTGACCGCTCCGCCGATTTCGACGCCCACGACATCGTTGTTCGTGTAAACGCGAAAGCGGCTGGTCGAAAGCGCCTGCTGAACTTCCGCCGCCCAATTCATCGAATGCGAAGCGGCGACGATGGCAGTCGGCTCATCCTTGGCGACTTCAAGCGCGAAGCTGGGGCCGCTCAGCACGACATAACGTGGCTCGAATTGATCTTTCAATACGTCGCGGACGACTTCTTCCATGCGCATCCCGGTCGCAATCTCGACTCCTTTGGTCGAATTGACAAAAACCATTTGCGGGCGAAGATGCGGCAACATTTGCGCATAAACTTCCCTGCAGACGTGCGACGGCACGACGGTCAGAACTATTTCGGCATCCGTTAAAGCTTCGGCCAGGTCGTCAGTCGGCGAAATCGAATCAGGCAAATTGAATCCCGGCAAATAGATTTTGTTTTCGCGGTCGGATTTCAAACCGTCGGCGACTTCGACGCTGTGCGCCCACAGTTTCACCTGATTGCCGGCGCGCGCGGCAACCAATGCCAGCGCCGTACCCCAACTGCCCGCGCCGATGATCGCTATCCGACGGTTTCCATTCGCCGATTGCGGATTGCGGATTGAAGAATCGCTTTCAATCATTTTTCACTCGCGCGTAAATCTGAAATCCGAAGCTCACTTTGCCACACCGAACTTGTTTTCGTTTCCGGCTATCAATCGCTGAATGTTTTCGTGATGTTTGGCAATGATGATGGCCGATGAGGCGCACAAGGCCGCAAAGATCGGCTCTATATGGCTGATCGGTTCTATCCAGATGTGCATTATCAATGCCCACGCCGGAACAAAGGCCGCCGCCAGAATTGAACCGAGCGAGATAAACCGAGTTCGCCAAACCGCCACCACAAACACTACACCAGCCGCCATCACCGCCCACGGCACAATTGCCAGAAAGACGCCGAGGCCTGTCGCGACACCTTTGCCCGCTTTGAATTTCAACCAGACGGGGAAGCAATGTCCGGCAACCGCCAATACCGCCGCGCCAGCAACCACCCACGAAGTCCCCGCTTCGCCAGTCAACCATCTGGCAATCAAAACCGCAGCCACGCCCTTCAACGCATCCAGCAATAAGGTGATGACGCCAGCGCCTTTGCCCGCTTTGCGCGTGACGTTGGTTGCGCCGGTTCCGCCGCTGCCGGTTTGACGAATATCGGAACCGCTCTTCAGCTTGACGATCAGAAAGCCAAACGGAATCGAGCCGAGAAGGTAAGCAAGAATGAGAGCCAATGCATTCATTTGATCCTCCGCCGAATCATATCCAGTGCGGCATTGACCGATAGCGTGCGAATGAATTGGCGGTCGCCGGGAAAGATTAATTTGCGAGCCGCGACTGTTTCATCATCGGCCAGCGCAATGTAAACCAGCCCGACGGGTTTTTCTTCGCTGCCACCGCCGGGGCCTGCGATGCCTGTGATGCCAATGCCGAACGTAGCATCGGCCAGTTTGCGAACTCCCGAAGCCATTGCGCAGGCGACAGGCTCGCTGACCGCGCCGTGCGCTTCCAGCATTTCTTTCGGCACGCCCAGCATTCGCATTTTCGCTTCGTTTGAATAAGTGACGACGCCTTCCAGAAAGTATTCCGAACTGCCAGCGACTTCGGTGATGCGTCCGGCCAGTAATCCTCCGGTGCAGCTTTCCGCTGTCGCCAGGCTGTAACCTCGCCAGCGAAGCAAATCGCCAACGACCTGTTCCAGAGTTTCGTCGCGGCGAGAGAAAACATATTCGCCGAGAACTTCTTCGAGTTGTCCTGCCAGTTCGTCGAGCAAGCGAATGGCTTCGGTTTCGGTTTTCGATTGAGCCGTCAGATGCAATTCGATCTGGCCGTCTTTGAACAGGATCGTCGTCGAAGGATTTTGGAACTTGGTGTAAACCGGCGCGGCCAGTTCGTCCGTGCGCGATTCGGTCAGACCGAAGATGCTCAATTTGCGGCGAAGGATCAGCACATCGCCCGCGCGCTGTTTCAAAACCGGAGCGACCGACGAATCAAACATCGGCCTCATTTCGCGCGGAGGGCCGGGCAACATGGTTATGGTGCATTTGCCTTCAGTGATCAACATGCCCGGAGCGGTTCCGTTCGGATTCTGCAAAACTTCCGCGCGTTCAATCACCAGCGCCTGCCGGGCGTTGATTTCCGGCATTGTCATTCCGCGTTTGGCAAATCGCGCTTTCAGTTTTTCCAGAATCGCGTCGTCCAAAATCAATCGCCGTTTCAGCACGCGAGCGAAAATCTTCCGCGTGATGTCGTCTTCGGTCGGCCCCAGTCCGCCGGTTGAAATGATGATGTCCGAACGTTTGATCGCGTCGCGTATGGCTTCTTCCAATCGCGATTCATCGTCGCCGACTATGGTTTTCAGCTTGACGTCAATGCCCATCGAATTCAGGCGTTCGGTCAACCACAGCGAATTGGTATCCAGCCGGAACGGCGTCAGCATTTCCGAACCGATGGCGATAATTTCAGCATTCAACATAAGATTTTTGATTCTGGCTTGGTTTCACGCAAAGCCGCGAAGTCGCCAAGAAGACAAAAAGCTTTGATTCTTTGCGGCTTCGCGGCTTCGCGTGAGGTGTATTTCAAGCCGTCAGCCACATAGCCAGCGACATCAACACGGCGGCATAAATTCCGGCGATCACGTCATCCATCATCACGCCCAAACCTCCGGTTAAACTTTGCAGGCCGTTAATCGGAAACGGTTTGAAAATGTCGAAAGCGCGAAAAAGCAAAAAGCCCGGAATCATCCACCAGCGCCATTGACCGCCAAGTCCGGCCAGAAACGGCGCAATGAAAACAAAGGTAATGACCTGGCCACAGACTTCATCAATCACGATCTGGCCGGAATCTTTTTTGCCGAACACCGATTCGGCTCGCGTGCCTGCCCAGATGCCGATCCAGGCTAGAGCTACGCTGACCACTATCAAGAGGTTTTGCAGCAACGCGACGTTCTGTTTGAAAGCCGCAATCAACCCATAAGCGATCAGCAATCCGACCACTGATCCCCAGGTTCCAGGCGCGATTGGAACGAAGCCCGCGCCTCCGCCGGTAGCGATCACAACTGCCAACCAGTCCATAGCTCCTTGAGGATTGAAAGATTTGCCGCGTTTGTCGGCGAACGGTTCAGGATTCGTCATAGGTCTACTTGTTGAATAAACCGAAGCAGCCGGCATTTGAACAAGAACGAAACCACAGATGAACACCAGCAATTCTCGGTTTAGAAAAATCATTGAAGCTGGATGTCATAAAGATGCGCCA
>CAYRQB010000006.1:0-46013 GCA_964426025.1 uncultured Heliomicrobium sp. | reverse complement strand
GTGCGTTCCCATATTCTAAACAATGTGCGCCGCCAGAAGGCTCGCACGCGGGGGCGCGTGCGTTCCCATATTCTGTAATAGCTAAGGTATGTAGTTTAGGTCTGGTGTCGAGAAACCCGCTTCTCAACACCAGACTGAACTACCGGCATTCCGGTCGGAAAACCAACTAATCTTCCTCTTCCTTTCTCACTCTGCCTTCGGCCACGGCCTGTTGCACGATCTTCTGTGCGATGTGGCTGGGGGCTTCGTCGTAGTGAGAAAACTCCATGTGGTAAGAACCGCGAGCGCTGGTGATGGAATTCAGCGTTTGCGGGTAAGTCAGCATTTCAGACATCGGAACCTGGGCTTTGACTATCTGGTTTGCGCCTTTGGAATCCATACCCTGAATGCGTCCGCGCCGAGAGTTCAAATCTCCCATGATGTCTCCGGCGTATTCCTGCGGAGCGACGACTTCGACGTGCATGATCGGTTCCAGCAAAACCGGATGAGCTTTTTCAACCATCGCCTTGAAGGCTTTGCGCCCGGCCATCTGGAACGACAGGTCGTCGGAATCCACAGTGTGATAAGAACCGTCAATCAGTTCGACCTTGAAATCCACCAGCGGATAGCCGGCCAAAGCTCCGCGAACGGCGGAGTCCTTAATTCCCTTTTCGACTGCCGGACGGTAATTTTGCGGAATGGCTCCGCCGAAGATTTTGTCCACGAACTCAAAACCACCGCCGCGTGGCAATGGTTCGAAGATGCATTTGCAATCGCCGAACTGGCCTCGTCCGCCGGTTTGTTTTTTGTGACGTCCCTGAACTTCGACGCGGGCTTTGATGGTTTCGCGATAAGGAACTTTCGGCTGATGCAATTCCACTTCGACGTGATAACGGTTCTTGAGTTTTGAAACTACGGTTTCGATGTGTTGCTGGCTGCTGCCGCCAAGTTCAAACTCTTTGGTTTCGTCGTTGCGCGTGTAATGCAACAACGGGTCTTCGTCCACCAGCTTGTGGATCGCGCCCGACAATTTGTCTTCGTCTGCGCGTGATTTCGGCACGATGGCGAAATGAATGGCGGCTTCGGGATATTTGACCGGATCGTAAAGAATCGGCGAAGACTTGTCGGCCAGAGTGTCGCCGGTTGCGGTGTCTTTCAATTTGGTGACGGCGACGATGTCTCCGGCGTGAGCTTCAGTGATTTTTTCCAGAGCCTTGCCTTGCATAACGTGCAACGGACCAAGCCTTTCAGCCGCGCCTTTGTTGACGTTCTGCAACGTCGCGTCTGATTTGATGACGCCCGAATAAACTTTCATCAGCGTGATCTTGCCGAAATTTTCGACTACGGTGCGGAAGACATAAGCCGCCGGAAATTCACTGTCGCCGACGTTGCGCACCACATCGTCCGAAGCAGGATCAACTCCGGCATGAGCCTTGACTCCGCCCAAATCCGAAGGGTTCGGCGCGTAATCAACAATCGCGTCCAGCAAAGAAGTAATGCCGATCAGGTTTGCCGATGAAACGGCAAAAACAGGCGTCAGGTTTTTATTGATGATCGCTTTTCGCAATCCGTTCAAAAACTCTTCATCCGTCAGCGTGCCAGCGTCGAAGAAATGTTCCATCAACGTATCGTCTGATTCTGCGACAGCTTCGATCAATCGTTCGTGGGTTTCGTCAATGTAACCTCGCCCGTCGTCGGGAATGGGAATTTCTTTGGCTTTGCCGTTCGAGTCAAACTCGTAAGCCTTCATGTGTATGACATCAACCACGCCTCGGAAATTATTTTCAGTGCCGATTGGCAAAGTCAGCGGAATGCAACTGTTGCCGAAAGTTTCGCGCAAGGCGTTGTAAGTCGCTCCGAAATCTGCTCGCTCCTTATCAAGTTTGGTGACCACAAAGAAGCTCGGACGGCGACGCGACAGTTCGTCGGCGTATTCCCAGGCTTTTTCGGTTTGCACGCCTATGCCATTGACGGCGTCAATGACGAACAAGGCGGTTTCGCAAACTCTGAGCGCCGGTCTAGCGTGCGCAATGAATGCGGCGTAACCGGGCGAATCAACCAGATTGATTTTCACTCCCTTGTGTTCGACGTAAGCGGTGGAAATGTTGAGAGAGATTTTACGGGCGGTCTCTTCTTCGTCGTAATCGGTGGTGGCTGTTCCATCATCAACTTTGCCCAGACGCGAGGTCGCGCCGGTCGCAAATAGCATCGCGGCGACGAGGGAGGTTTTCCCAGCGTCGCCGTGACCTACAATGCCCAAGTTTCGGATCTCCTGTGTCGAATAAACTTTCATGGACAATGTCTCCTTTTGAAAGATGGACTCAAATTTTGTGAGTTCAAGTTGAAGGGTTTTGCGTTCGAGTCTTTTTGAACCGAATTGCGTTCGTGACCTCGAACGCCTGTGTTCTCTGCTATGCGGGCGTATGCTAAATCAACCTGAACTTTTTTGAAACCGCATTGCCCTCTCAGCGTAAAAGTCTGTGTACATCGCAGCCGATTACACAATCAATCAAACAACTTTTGACAAGGACGAAAGATGGAATCGAGACAGTCGGTTTTGCTATTCGTCAAACAATGAATCAGTCAATTCAAGGAGTGAATCATGTTTACCCGAAATCAGATCATCGCTTGCGTCGTCAAGCAATATGGAACCGGTCTGTATCGAAGCTGTGTCAGCCTGGACAAAGACAATGTCATTTGTCTGAGCACGCACGACGACGAACAGAGCGCAAACGAAACCATCAATCAGTTCTGGAAATTCTGGGAGGCGCAAAAAGGCAAGCTCAAACAGCCTGAAGACGTGTCTCTGTTTATCAAAAATTACAAGGGCGACCTTGGCGACGAAATCGCTTTAGCCGCTTAGAAAATGGACAGGATTGACAAGATTTCACAGGATTGAAAACTGAAAACTTGTTCTGGCTTGATCCTGAAAACTCTGACAATCCTGTCTCAACACTTTCTTTTCAACCCACAAACTTGTAGCCCATTCCGTGAACCGTCAGGATGTATTGAGGATGGCGAGGATTGAGTTCCAGCTTCTGACGCAACCAAGCGACATGAACATCCACAGTCCGCGTCGTCGGCATCGCTTCGTAACCCCACACTTCGTTCAACAACTCGTCTCTGGAAAGCGTGGCTTCGCGGTGTTCGATGAAGTATCGGAGCAGTTGGAATTCTTTGGCTGAAAGTTCGATCTTTTCGCCATCGCGTTTGACTTCGGCCCGGCGGAAATCAATTTCAATCGAATCGAATTGGTAAGTTTCAGCGGAAGCTGATTGTGAGATTGAAGCTGGCGGAGTCGCTGCTCGCCGCAGCAAAGCTTCGACGCGAGCCAGCAGTTCCATCATCTCAAAAGGTTTGGTCAGGTAATCGTCAGCGCCTAGCTTCAAGCCGACGACTTTGTCCACCACCTGGCCGCGAGCCGTCAGCATCAGAATCGGCGTCGTCACTCCACGCTGGCGTAAATCGCGACAAACGTCGAAGCCGTTTTTTCGCGGCAGCATCACATCCAGAATGATTCCGTCGAAGCTCTCGCCCGAAGCTCGCTCCAATCCTTTCTCGCCGTCGCGAGCGGATTCGACCAGATAACCTTCGCTGGTCAGTCGGTCGCTGAGCGTCAGAACCAATCCGGGTTCGTCTTCAACCAGCAAGATGCGTTTGCTCATAAGTTCCTTGAGAGGTCTCGGCTTTCAGCTCTTCGGTCTGTGCGACTGGTAGTTGCAAAATGAATTGGCTTCCCTGTCCGGCTTTGCTTTCAACGCTGACACTGCCGCCGTGAGCTTCGACGATGTGTTTGACCAAACTCAATCCCAAACCGTTGCCGTGAATCTGGCTGGCGACGACTTCTTTGCCGCGATAGAAAGGTTCGAAGATGTGCGAGAGTTCGTACGGCGCGATGCCAATGCCTCGGTCGGAAACTTTGATGCGAATCTCTGTCGGACAATCTGGCAGATTGTCCGACTCCGCAGTCAAACCGATCCAGCGATTGTCGCCGCTGTATTTGATGGCGTTGAGCAGCAGGTTTTGAATTGCGCGGCTCAGAGCGGCGGCATCGGCTTTGACCAAAGGCAAATCAGCGACGATGTTTTTCTCAAGCTCGAATCCGCCTTCTTCCAGTTGCAGATGACAGGCGGCAATCGCATCTTCAATCACTCGACTCAATTTGGTCGGGCGCAGTTCGTAGGTTTTGCGTCCCGATTGCGCTCCGGCGAATTCCAAAACCTGTTCGACCATTCCGGTCAGGCGGCGGCCTTCGTCGCGAATCAAACCGCCGTAGCGTTTTATCTGGTCGCGGTTGTCAATTACACCGTCCGCCAGGTTTTCAGCCGCAGAGCAAATCACGGCCAGCGGAGTGCGAAGTTCGTGCGAAACTCCTGCGACGAATTCCATTTGCTGAGCGGCCAACCGCTGAGCGCGACGGCTGGAAATGACAATGAAACCTACGCTCGCGCCGAGCAGCAACAAAATGCCGAAGCTGATGGCCAGATTGCGGCGGCGAATATTGCCGACGGCGGCGTCCAACGAACCAGCGCGATGTTTGACCATCAATTGCCAGCCGCTTTGGCTTTCAAAAGGAATTGTTTGCGGATGATTGATTTCTATTTTCTGCTTTGGCTCATACTGCCTGACTTCTTTACTGGTTTCGGCGATGCTAACGTCGCTTTGCAAAACTCTGACGGCCACTCTGCTGGATTGGCTCTCACCGGTCGCAACGGTTGTATCGTCTTCGGTTAACTGCTTCGGCGCGGGCGGCGTTGGTGGTATAGGAGGAAATGACGTTGTCGCAATGAAGATGCGATCCAGTTCATCGCTTCTGATTTTGAACAGCGCAACTTTGGCGTCGCTTTGGTCGAAAGCTTCCAGCGGCAGATTCGCATCCGATGTGAAAACGGCTTCGCGTTTTGATCCGCGCAGAACGACTGCCAGTTTGTAATCATTGACGCCATCAATCGAAAAATGCCTATTGATCAACGATGGCAGAATTTCGTTCTTGATCAACTCTTCATTCAACACGGCAATCGTGCAGGCTCGCTTTTCTGAACTCAGCTTTTGCAGGCTTTCCGGCGTAACGGGATGAGCAATGTCGGGTATGACCAATGCCGGAACATCGGCGGCTGTCTGACCGGCTGAAACCTGCAGAATGAATCCGCGCGGCGAGTTTGATGACGTTTCCGGCAAGCCGTTTCTATGTTTCAAAATGTTCTGCAAAATTTTCTGCGTTGATTCCTGAGAGCTGTTCTGCAATTCGTAGCGGCGGCGGATTGGCAATAACTTCTCCGGCCATTCAACCGGATTGAAAACATTCGACGCGGCGTCGAACTGCAACAACTTTAATTCGCCCGATTCATCAAACCGTGTTCGATAAATGTCGCTGATCAAGTTAGGATTCGGCGCGCTGGTCATCCATCTGCGGTAACGGCTGGCGAAATCCGCTGCTGGCTGGTCGGAATTCGGCAAAGTCGGCGATTGCAATTGGACGAAAGCGTTGGTCAGTTCGCGGTCGAAATCGGCGCAGAAACGTTCGGCGCTGGTTTTCAGATTGGCTTGCATGCGCTCGCGTTCAGCGGCGCTGACTTCGCCCAGCCAGCGGTATTGCAACACCGCCAGCAATGGCAGCAAGATCAATAGCGCCGCGACCAGCAGCAACATCAATGATGGTTTTCGCTTCAATAAATTCATTGTGCCTTTGCCTTTCGGCTGAAATCGCGGGCATCTTAGCACAGCAAAAACGCGGGTAAATCAGTCCAATCGCAAATTTAACATCCTTTACAAAGTCTTTGCCTGCGCTTAACCAACTTTACCTGTCGGTCGGCGATGATGACGCTGTCAGACAAGCAATGCGATTATTCACCTGAAGGAGACGACCTATGAGAGAAAAGTTTCTGATCGTTTTTTTGATTGCGGCGGCGGTGTTGGTTGAAATGTTTCCCAACGTCAGCGCTCAGGATGCCGCTGGCAAAGCTCAGCAATTGATCGCGCAGGCCCGCGCGGCGCTTGGAGGAGACAAGCTGAAATCCGTGACCAGTCTTTCGGCAAATGGAACTTATCGCCGATTGATGGGCGGGCGGGAAATGGCCGGTGAAGTCCAGTTCGATCTGCTTCTGCCGGACAAGATGATCCGCATTGAAACCCTGAATCCAATCGGCAACATGGAAATCACGCGAATGGAAGCCATCAATGGCGACAACGTGTGGATGGATCAGCAAACCAGCGGCGGAGGCGGCGCGATGGTCATGATCCGGCGTCCGGGCGGCGATTCGCCTCAAGGACTGGAAATGCAGAAAAACAGCATTCGCTCGGATTTTGCGCGGACAACGCTCGGACTTTTGCTGACCACACTTTCGACTTTTCCCGTTGAATACAGTTACGCAGGCTTAGCCGATTCGCCTGACGGCAAAGCCGATGTGCTGGAGGTCAAGGGGCCGAATAATTTCGCCGCTCGATTGTTTCTGGATCAGAAGTCACACAAGCCATTGTTGATCAGTTACCAGAGCCGCAAGCCGCGAATGATCACTCAAACCGTGCAGGGGCAACACCGCAGCGAAGAAGAAATCAAAAAGCAGATTGAAGAAGCCGAAGCCAG
Source organism: uncultured Heliomicrobium sp. (assembly GCA_964426025.1). Taxonomy (GTDB): domain Bacteria; phylum Acidobacteriota; class Blastocatellia; order RBC074; family RBC074; genus RBC074. The sequence continues at coordinate 39,451 of CAYRQB010000006.1, read as the reverse complement.
AGCCGCCGCCGAACCGATGGTCGAATTCCAGATTTACTTCAACGATTATCGAGAAGTGAGCGGCGTCTCGCTTCCTCATCGCCTGACTCGTTCCATTGAAAATGAAGTCAGCGAAGAAACTGAAATCACGAAGTACAAAATCAATCCGTCAATCAAAACAGACCGCTTCGAGAAGAAATAAGTTTCCCAACAGGAGCAAGCAATGAAAATTTATCGCTGTTCGACGCGCTCAATTCTGGCGCTCGCGCTGTTGTTTAATCTGATCGGTTTTGGTTTCGGCCAATCGCCGACAAACTCGGCAATTGACGCCAACACTCGTCAGGAAGTCATCGAAGGCGCGATCAAGGCATTGAACGACGCTTACGTCTTTCCTGAAACTGCGAAGAAGATGGAACAGGCATTGCGCGAACGCGCGCAGCGCAAGGAATACGACAACGTCAATGACGCAGGCGAATTTGCGCGATTGCTGACGGCTCATTTGCAGGAAGTCAGCAAGGATAAACATTTGCGCGTTTTTTTAAGCAGCGGCTCGCGTTTCGGAACGCCGCAGCCCCAGCAACGCGAGATGGCAGCCAAACTCAATTACGGATTTGAAAAAGCGGAGCGGCTGAGCGGCAACGTTGGCTATTTGGACCTTCGCGGTTTTGAGCAGGCGACGGCGGCCAGCGAAACGGCTTCCGCTGCGATGAACTTTCTGGCCAACACAGACGCCCTGATCATTGACCTCAGACAAAACGGCGGCGGCGATCCGGCGATGGTCGCTTTCCTGACCAGTTATCTTTTCAACCAGCGCACGCATTTGAATTCGATTTACTCGCGACCGGCAAACAGCACGCGCGATTTTTGGACGAGCGTAGATGTTCCGGGCAAAAAGTACGGCGACAAACCGGTTTTCGTTCTGACCAGTTCGCGAACTTTTTCCGCCGCTGAAGAATTCAGCTACAACCTGAAAAGCCTGAAGCGCGCGACCATCGTTGGCGAAACCACTGGCGGCGGAGCGCATCCTGTGCAACCTCGTCAATTGGGAAAGCTGTTTGTTATCACAGTTCCCTTTGCCCGCTCGATCAATCCAATCACCAAAACGAACTGGGAAGGCGTTGGCGTTAAACCCGACATTGAAATCGCGGCGACGAACGCGTTGAAAGCCGCTCACCTGCTGGCCATTCGCTCGATTCAACCGAAGATCAACAACCAGAATCTGGCCGATCAATTGAAGACCATCGCCGCCGGATTGCAGCGCGATCTGGACGAAGCGAAAGCGACATTCACAGGCCAGGCGATTGAGTACATACCGGCAGCTTCAACATCAAATGCCGGACAGCAAAATCAACCGCAGGCTCAATCACAATTGGCTTCAGCGGAGTTCAAATTTCCTGAGACTCCGGCAGGCAGAACACTGAACAAATTTCTGCAGGCGTTGAACAGTGGCGATCTGGCGACGATGAAAAAGTTTCATCAGGAAACCGGCGGCGATCCTGAAAACGCCGAACAGGACTTGGGCTTTTATCAGCAATCCGGCGGCTTGAAACCGCATAGCATTGTTCGCTCGGCTCAATTCGAGATTCAAATATTGGCGCAGGGCAAGAAAGACGACCGTTGGTTGAACTTTTCTATCGCAGTCGAACCGCAGCCTCCGCACGCCGTCACAGAGCTTCGCATCAACCCCGGCTCGGCTCCGTCGGGCGAAGCGAAAACAGAAAAGCAAACTGAAAGCTCAGGCTCGAAAAAGAGCGAAGCAGAAATCCTTCAGGAGTTGTCGCAATGGATTGACGGGCAATCGGCGGAAGATAATTTTTCCGGCGTAGTCATGATTGCCAAAAATGGCAAGCCGATTTTTCAAAAAGCCGTCGGCCTGGCGGACAAAGCTACAAAGACTCCGAACCGCATAGACACCAAATTCAATCTGGGTTCGATCAACAAACTCTTCACGCGAATCGCCATCACTCAGTTGATCGAACAGGGCAAACTGTCATGGGAAGACAAGCTGGGAAAAATCCTGCCCGATTATCCGAACAAGGAAGCGGCAGAAAAGGTGACGGTCAAACATCTGGTCGAGATGCAATCCGGCATTGGCGATTTTTTTGGCAAGAAGTATGAAGCCACGCCGAAAGAGCGCATTCGTTCGATCAGGGATTATCTGCCGCTGTTTGCCGATCAGGCTCTGGCGTTCGAGCCTGGAACGAAGCGGGCTTATTCAAACGGCGGTTACATCGTGCTGGGCGCGATCATAGAGAAAGTGACAGGGCAGACTTACTACAATTACGTTCGCGAACGCATTTTCAAACCAGTCGGAATGACGAACACCGACAGTTTTTTCAGCGATTCAAAAACTCCGAACTTGGCCGAAGGTTATCGCCGCAACGAAAAAGGCGAACGAGTCAACAACGTTGACACACGACCAGCGCGCGGCAGTTCAGCGGGCGGAGGTTATTCGACCGTAGAAGACCTGCTGAAATTTTCCGTCGCGCTGCTCGACAACAAATTTCTCAGCGCCGAAGCGACAAAGCGCATTGTCGGCGGAGGAATTGGTGTGGCGGGCGGCGCTCCGGGCATCAACTCGGAATTGGAGATTGATCCCCGCAGCGGTTACACCATCATCGTCATGGGGAATTACGACCCGCCCAATGCCGCCAACGTCAATCGTCGGATTCGGCAATTGTTGGGGATGAAAGGCGATTGATGAAAACAGCAATGAAGGTAAATCAGGCTTTAGCCTGTCCACTGTTTCGGAGGAAAAAAAGAAGAAGATGAGAAGAGGCAGGTTTTGCAGACTATTAATAATAATGCTGGCGGCCTTGATGATGTTCAACTCCGTCTCGGCGCAAAACCGAAAGCCCACCGAAGCCAGTTTGCGAGTGACAGTCGTTGACCCCAACGGCGAGGCGATTCCGAACGCTATGATCGTCGCTGGTAAACAATCGCTGGAAGCGAAAACCAACGCTCGCGGCGAAGCTACGCTTTCGCAGCTTGCAACAGGGAAGATTCAGATAGAGGTTTCAGCAGCAGGTTTTGCGCGTCGAATCTTCGACTTCAACCTGCGCGCAGGAGAGAACCGGCTGGAGGCAGAGCTGCAAGTCGCCAATGTCGAAGAAACCCTGACCGTCGCGCAGGATAAACGCGAAGCGGCGACAGATCCGCGCGGCGACGCTTTTTCAACTGTGTTGACTGCTGAACAGATTGCCGCCTTGCCGGATGATCCTGACGAATTCGAGCAGGCAATTCGCAACATGGCCGGGCCGGGCGCGAATTTTCGAGTCAACGGTTTTCGCGGCGGAAAGTTGCCGCCGAAAAATCAGATTCGAGAAATTCGTTTTCGCACGAACGCTTACGCCGCTGAAAACCACGAATCTTCATTCATCAGCGTGGACATTTATACCAAGCCGGGTTTGGACAATTGGCACGGCAGCTTCAATTTCGGTTTTCGCGACGAATCGTTGAACGCGCGTAATGCTTTCGCTCCGTTCCGTGCGCCGGAACAAAACCGGCGCTTCGGTTTTGAAATCGGCGGGCCGATCTGGAAAAAACATACTTCGGCGTTTCTGTCGGCTGATGGCGTGAACTCTTACGAAGCCAGAACCATCGTCTCGGCTTTGCCGACGGGAAATTACTTCGACCAGATTCGCCAGCCGTTGCGAACGCTGAATCTGAGCGCGCGCGTCGAACATCTGCTGACTGACGCTCACACTGCGCGGTTCGAATATCAGCGCAACGCCGTTCGGCGCGACAACAACGGCGTCGGCAATTTCGATCTGCCCGAACGAGCTTACACGACCGATTCGGCTGAACATCTTTTCCGCTTCGCCGAATCCGGGTCGTTCGGCAAAAAGCTTTTCAACGAAATTCGCTTTCAGGCTCGATGGCAGGATGTCGCCATCAATTCCCTTTCCGACGCAACGACAATTCAGGTGCTGAACGCTTTCAGTCAAGGCGGAGCGCAAATTGATAGTTCCCGCCGCACTCGCGAACTTGAGTTGGTTGACAATCTGGATTTCGCCGTCAAAAAACACGCGATGCGCTTCGGCGCTCAGATCGAAGCATTCGATTTTCGCAGCGAGGAATTGAGAAACCTCAACGGCGCTTTCGTCTTTTCCAGTCTGGACGCTTTCCGCGCCGGAAGACCGACGACTTTCACGCGGCGCAGCGGAGCGGGCACGGTCAATTTCGATCAATATCAATTCGGCTGGTTTGCTCAGGACGATTGGCGAGTGGCGAAAAGCCTGACTTTGAGTTTCGGTCTGCGCCACGAAGTTCAAACCAATTTGAGCGACAAAAGCAATTTCATGCCGCGCGTCGGTTTCGCCTGGTCGCCGTTCAAAAGCGGCAAGACGACAATTCGCGGTGGCGGCGGAATCTTTTACGATTGGTTTGGCGCGGACACGCTGGAACAGGCTCTGCGCGTCAACGGTCAACAACAGCGCGATCTGGTGATTCAGAATCCGGGCTTCCCGGACCCGTTCAGCGGCGGAACCGCCGTCACTTTGCCGCCCAGCCGCATTCAGGTCGAACCGAATCTGCGAATGCCTTACGTTGCGCAGGCTTCAATCGGCGTTGAGCGCGAACTGGCCGCGGGCCTTCGTTTGATGTCGCAGTATTTTTATCGCAGAGGGATCCACCAATTGCGCGGGCGAAACGTCAATGCGCCGGTCAACGGCATTCGCCCTGATCCTGTGGCGGGCAACATCACGCAGATAGAATCATCAGCCAATTCCTTCAACCACACCTGGATGGTCAATCTGAACTGGATGAAGATGGGCAAGTTCATGATCGGAGCGAATTACGCGCTATCGAAAACCACAGACGAAACCGACAGCGCGCTCAGCTTGCCGGCGAACAACTTCGATCTTCGCGCAGAACGCGGGCCGTCGTCGCAGGACACTCGTCATCGTTTCTTTTTGATGACGAATTACACTTTGCCCAAAGGGTTGCGATTGGGAACCATCTTCCAGGCGAATTCGGCTACGCCGTACAACGTGACGACCGGATTCGATAACAACGGCGATTCGATCATCAACGACCGTCCGGCTGGCATTGGCCGCAACAGCCAGCGCGGAGCGGGCCGATGGGATTTGAGTCAGCGGTTGAGTTGGGGCTTCAGTTTTGGAAAACCGCCCGAAGCTCAAAGCGGCGGAGGGCCGCAAATCCGCGTCATTCGCGGCGGTTCGGACAGCGGAGACATGCTGGGAATGATGGGCGGAATGCCCGGCGCAAATCAGAAACGTTACCGCATGGAATTTTTCATACAAGCCACGAATCTGTTCAACAACGTCAATCCGATTGGCTTTTCCGGCGTGCAAACATCGCCGTTTTTCGGTCAGGCGACAGCGGCAATGCCCGGGCGAAGATTGGAAACAGGAATGCGATTCAGCTTTTAATCCGATATGCGTCTTGCTTATTGGTGGGACAGTCCGGCAGATTGTCCCATCAAGCCTTAATTCGCGGCCTGATTGCCTTCATAGAAAAATCCTCAGCCTGATGCTAGACTGCCGTCGCAGTTGTTCCACTCTCAATTTTCTATCTTATGCCTGTAATCATCGGTTCTCGTTTCGATCGTTACGAGATTCTTTCGCTGCTCGGGGTGGGCGGGATGGGCGAAGTTTATCTGGCGCGAGATTCAAAACTCGACCGCAAAGTCGCGCTGAAAATTCTGCCGCCGCTTTATACCAACGACACCGAACGCGTGCGGCGGTTTGAAAAAGAAGCCAAAGCCGTCAGCGCGCTCAATCATCCGAACATCATCACAATTTACGAAGTCGGTCAGGTCGAAGACGCTCATTTCATCGCCACCGAATACATCGAAGGCCAGACCTTGCGCAGGAGAATGCGGAAGGAGCAATTGGCAATCGCCGAAGCAATAGAGATTGCCATTCAGGTTGCCGGAGCGCTGGAAGCCGCGCATTCAGCGGGGATTCTTCACCGCGACATCAAACCCGAAAACATCATGTTGCGGCCAGACGGTTATGTGAAGGTACTGGATTTCGGCCTGGCCAAGTTGACTGAACGCGGCGACGATTCTTCGCCGGGCGAACGGTCACGAACTGAAAATGAAACCGAGCCTGGAATGGTGTTGGGGACGGCGACCTATATGTCGCCCGAACAAGCTCGCGCGCAAAAGCTGGACGAACGAACTGATATTTTCAGTCTGGGTATAGTTCTTTACGAGATGATTGCCGGACGTTCGCCGTTTCACGATCAAACGGCCAACGATGTGATGGCTGCGATTTTGCATCGCGAACCGATCCCGCTGTCGCAGCAATCGTCCAGCATCACACCCGAACTGGAAACGGTGGTTCGGAAAGCTTTGGCGAAAGATCGCGATGTCAGATACCGCACGGCCAAAGAACTGCAAACCGATTTGAAGGAGTTGCGCCAGCAACATTCGTTGAACACATCGCCTGCGCGTAACGCTAAAACCGAAGACCCGCAGGATTTGGAAACGCGCATCGAACCATTGGCGCGGGACACCGGCGCGCATGACAATCACCACACATCCAGCGCCCGCATCATCATCAGCGAATTCAAAAAACATAAGCAAGGTGTGATTATCGCTTTGATCGTCTTTGTTCTGGCCATCGCCGGTCTGGGCTTCGGCGTCGCGCAATGGTTGGCGTGGAGGTCGGAAAGCCCTACATTCAAAAACGCCAGGTTTGTCCGTTTGGCGACTTCAGGAAGAGCCGTTGACGCGGTGATTTCTCCCGATGGCAAATACGCCGCTTACGTGGTTGACGACGGCGGCAAGCGCAGTTTGTGGGTCAAACAGGTCACGGCCAATTCCTCCGCTATACAAATCGTTCAACCGACTGAATTGCGTTTTCGCTCGCCGACGTTTTCCCATGACGGCAATCATATCTTTTACGTGCTGCGAAAATCGGATGCTCCGGTTGGCGATCTTTACCGGATTCCGACTTTGGGCGGAACGCCGCGAAAATTGTTGACAGGCGTCAGCAGCCCAGTGGCCTTGTCGCCTGACGACGGCAAATTTGCTTATGTTCGTGAAATTCCGGCTGAAGGCGTCAGCATCATGTTGACGGCCAACGTCAACGGCACGAATGAAAGCGAACTGACGCGCCGCACGTTGCCCGATTCTTTTGCGATAGAAGGGCCGGACTGGTCGCCCGATGGCCGGTTGATCGCCTGTCCAACGGCCAACTTCGGAAACGGCATTCACCACAACCTGATCGTCCTGCGCGCCGACGATGGCAGCGGAAAAGTTTTGCTCGAACAATCGTGGCCGACAATCGGTCGCGTAGTCTGGACTGGCGACGGCAAAGGAATTTTGATGGCCGCGCGCGAACCGACGGCGTTGGGAAGACAGGTCTGGTTCGTCAATTACCCCGACGGCAAAGTTATTCGCGTCACCAACGATTTGAACGATTATCGCGGCGTCACAGCTTCGCTGGACGGTTCGACAATCGCGGCTGTGCAGATCAACCAGATTTCCAATTTGTGGATCGCTCCGGTTAATAACAGCAGCCAGGCTCGGCAGATAACTTTCGGTTCAGCCAGCAACGACGGCGCTCAAGGTCTGGCCTGGACTCCCGACGGCAAAATAGTTTTTTCGTCGAACTCCAGCGGCAAACCCGATTTGTGGAAGATCAACGCCGACGGCAATCAGCTACAGCAATTGACGGCTGACGTTGGCAGCAACGGATTCCCATCGGTGACTGCGGATGGGCGTTATATTCTTTTCAATTCCGACCGCAGTGGAAGCGGCGGCAATGTCGGCGTCTGGAGAATTGACAGCGACGGCGGCAATCCCAAACAGTTGACCTTCGGACGACTGGACCTGGACCCGCGTCCATTGCCGACAAATGATTGGGTGATTTTCTCTTCGATCAAATCCGGCAAACGAACTTTGTGGAAGGTTGCGATTGACGGGGGTGAAACCGTGCAATTGCTGGATGCGTTGTCTGAATATCCGTTGATTTCGCCTGACGGCAAATGGCTGGCGTGTTCATACCGCGATGATAAAACAATGACCGTGGCGAAGCTGACTGCGTTTCCGATCAACGGCGGATCGCCTGTCAATTCTTTTGATATACCGGTGACGCCGAGGCGGTTGGTGCGCTGGTCGCCGGACAGTTCCGCGCTGAATTATGTCGCGTTCAACAATGGCGTGGCCAACATATGGAGTCTGTCGCTGACAGACGGAGCGCCGAAACAGATCACTGATTTCAGGTCGAATCAGATTTTCGGATTCGATTGGTCGCCCGACGGCAAATGGCTGGCGCTGGCTCGCGGACTGGAAACGCGCGAGATAGTTCTGATCAGCAATTTCAGATAAGGTATTGAGTTCCACGCAAAGGCGCCAAGTCGCAAAGAATTCAAGCAAACGAAAGAAACAAGCTCCTGAAAAGATACGACGTTCGAATCTTTCTCTCTTTTCCACTTGGCGTCTTTGCGGCTTCGCGTGAAATTTCTTTTTCTTAAAAGCTATAGCCGTCAACATAAAGTAATGTTCAAAGACAAACGTCTCATTCCCATTTTCATTGTCGTCTTCGTAGACATTCTTGGTTTCAGCATCATCTTGCCGCTGTTGCCTTATTACGCCAGTCACTTCGGAGCTTCGCCGCAAACCATCGGATATTTGATCGCTTCGTATTCGTTCTGCCAGTTTCTGGCTTCGCCGTTGTTGGGCGATTGGAGCGACCGCAGAGGGCGACGGCCAATTCTGCTTTACAGTCAGATCGGTTCCTGTCTGGGGTTTATACTGATGGGCGTGGCGGTTCATTTGCCGCAACCGCTGCTGTGGTTGTTCATCGCGCGAATCATTGACGGATTTTCCGGCGGCAATCTGACCGTCGCACAGGCTTACATCAGCGACATCACCAAACCCGAAGAGCGCGCGCGGAATTTCGGCATGATCATCGGCGTGTCTTTCGGTTTGGGATTTTTGATGGGGCCGATGCTCGGAGGTTTCCTGTCGCGATTCGGTTATGACGTTCCGGCTTATGCGGCGGCGGTGTTTTCTTTTCTGAGCATCATGGCGACGACTTTTCTTCTGCCTGAAACTCAACATCTGCGCGACGAAAACCGTCCGACCGGTTTGGCGCTTTACACGCGGGTTTTCGATTACCTGGCGATGCCGGAACTGCGGCGATTGCTGCTGGTATTTCTGTTTATGTCGCTTCCCTTTTCGCTGTACGTGACGATGTTCGCCTTGTTCGCTGACAAACAATTGCATCTGACCGCCGAGCAGGCCGGATATTTTCTAGGCTTCGTGGGTTTCCTGGGCGTCGTCTGGCAAGGCGGAGTGATCGGTCCATTCGTCAAACGCTTCGGCGATTACAAAGCTTTAGTGACCGGCTTGCTCTGTTCCGCGATTGGTCTTTATTACATCGCAGCGGTTGACGTATGGTGGAAACTGATCGTCGTCGCCGTCTTCTTTTCTTTCGGACATGGGATTGGCAGACCATCGCTGACCAGTCTGATTACGATTTCCGCTCCGCCAAATCGTCGCGGCGGTGTGCTGGGCGCGACAACTTCGCTCGAAAGTTTTTCGCGAATCATCGCTCCGGTTCTTGGCGGATGGATCATAGCGGTTCATCCAACCTGGCTGGGTTGGATTGGAGGTCTGCTGTTCACCATCGCGGTATTAATTGCGGTCAGCATCAGCGCCATCGCATCAACCGCGGTTGAAGCGCGATCATCTTCGGATGCCTGAATCAGAATTTCATTTATTGATTTCGGGCAAGATGCCCGCGACACCGTGCGAGCAAGGATGCTCGCGCTCCCAGATTTCAAAGGAGTCCAACAATGAAACGAGTTTTCCTTCTGTTCTCTTTGCTTTGTCTATTCATTTCCCTTTCGGCGTCAACTCATCCATCGGCGGCCAAAAGCGGTCAGGCCGAAATCCTGCGCGATGAATTCGGAGTGCCGCATATCTTCGCTTCGACGCTGGAAGACGCCGCGTTCGCCATCGGCTACGCACAGGCCGAAGATCGGCTGGAAGAGTTGCTGAAAAATTACCGCAAAGCCGAAGGCACGATGTCAGAAGCTTTCGGCCCAGAATGGTATCGTCACGATTACCGCCAGCGCATCTGGCAACACGCGGCAATCTCTCGGCAAAAGTACAACGAAGTTTCGCCGAAGATGCGCGCTTCGATTGAAGCCTATCAGCAAGGCATCAAACAATTCATGAAGGAACATCCTGAACAGGTTCCGAAATGGGCGCCGGAGCTTCACCCGTCGCAGGTCATCGCGCTTGGCCGTTACATCATCTGGGGCTGGCCGGAAGGCGAAGCCGGAGCCGATTTGCGCCGAGCCGGAATCAATCCCGATCCGGTGGCTTATCGCGGATCGAACCAGATGTTGATCGCTCCGTCGCGAACGGCAATGAAAGCTCCGATTGCAGTGATTGATCCGCACCTGGGTTGGTATGGAGAGTTTCGATTTTACGAAGTTCGCATTTATGCCGGCGATTACAACGTTTCAGGCGTCAGCATTCTGGGAATCCCTTTTCCGTCGCTGGGTCACAGCCGTTGGGCTTCGGTGGCGATGACCACAGGCGGCCCGGACACATCGGACATTTACGAAGAAGAGATCAATCCGGCAAATCAGCGCCAATACAAACACAACGGCCAATGGCGCGATATGACCGTCCGTAAAGAAACCATCAAAGTGATAGATGGCGAAAAGCTGGCCGAGAAAACAGTCGAGATTGAATACACGCATCACGGCCCAATCGTCGCTCACAAAGACGGCAAGGCTTATTCGATGGCGATTCCCTACTTCAACGAGATCGGTTTGACCGACCAGATTTACCAGATGTTCACTTCGCAAAAACTTGATGGGATCAAGAAAGCTTTGAGCCAGTTTCAACTGATGTCTCAAAACGTCATGGTCGGAACGACCGCCGGAGATATTTTCTACCTGCGAAACGGACGCGTGCCCATTCGCCCGAAAGGATGCGATCCGTCGAAACCTATGTCCGGAACTGGCAGTTGCGAATGGCAGGGCATTCATCCGATCAGCGACCTGGTTCAAATCACCAATCCGCCGCAGGGTTATATGCAGAACAACAATTGTTCGCCGTTTGCGATGATGAAAGACAGCCCGCTCAGAGCCGAGAAGTACATTCCCTACATTTACAACGATGGAAATAACCCCGGCCATCAGCGCGCGGCAATGACTTTGGAAGAATTGCATGCGGCGAACAACCTGACGACCGAACAGGCGATCAACATCGCTTTCAGCACACAGGTTCTGCACGCCGATCAATGGCAGGCGAAGTTGAAACAGGTTTGGGAAGCCGCCAACGGAAGCGCGAAATCGGCTGAAGCTGAAAAAGTTTTCCGGCAGATTCAATCCTGGAATCGTTACAGCACGCCCGATTCAACCGGCGCGCTGGCGTTTTACGCGTTCAAATCCTCTTTGCCGGACAACCAGTCCAGAATGGCCGTCGAAGTTCCGGCGAATCTGTCGAACGATCAAATGCTTGCTGCGCTCGGCAAAGCTGCCGAATGGTTGAAGTCGAACTTCGATTCGCTGGAAGTTCCTTATGGCCGTTATTTCCGCGTTGGCCGTCAGGGAGGCAAAACTTATCCGGTCGGCGGAGGAACGGTTCGCGACGCCGGAATGGCTACGCCGCGCGCCATCAGCTTCGACAAAGTCGGCAAAGAGATGGTAGGTCGAGGCGGGCAAACTTCGACGCAGATCGTCATTCTGTCCAAAGTGCCTCAATCTTTCACTATCATCCCGCTTGGCGAAAGCGATCATCCTGAATCGGGTCACTGGGACGATCAAGCCGAAAAGCTGTTCAGTCAGGGCAAAGCCAAATCAACTTATTTTTTGAACAAGGCCGAGTTGTTGAAGCACGTGACGGCGAAGAAAGCCCTGAATCGTCAGGCTGCTGCGGCAAAGGCGAAATAATCCACGGCAAAATTATTCGATCACAGAGCGGGCGCATTCGTGTCCGCTCTGAACTGCGCTTTCGATGGTGGCTGGCAAACCTGTATCAGTCCAATCTCCGGCCAGAAAGAAGTTTTCAAACTCTGTTCGATGTGATGGACGCAAGCGAGCGGTTCCAACCGTGTGAGAAATCGTCGCGTCGTGTTCGCGAACGACAAAGGCGTGAACAGGTTTTTGTCGTCTGGCTTCAGGAAAAAATCTTTCCATCTCGCCGACGCCCAGAGTTATCAAATTTTCTTTCGTCAGTTTGGCGGCTTCGTGCGCGGCGCTGATGACCAAAGCAAGATGCTGATGACCGGAACGGCTTTCGCCTGAAATTGCATTCTTGTTGAAGACCCATTCGACGCGTGAATCCAGCAGTCCGGTGAATTCGACATCGGTGACCGGATCGGCGTACCACAGATTGACCGAAACAATCGGCGACGAACTGAAACCGGCAAGAGCTTTCAGGCTTTCGCTGGTTTCAAGTTTTTCCGCCGAAATCATCCTGAGCAAGGCAAAGCAAGGAACTGCGCTGATCACCTTTTCAACTTCAATCCTCTCGCCGCTTCTCAACTCAATTGCGGCAATACGGTTGTCGGTGAATTCCAGATTCGCGACTTCTGCGTTCAACCGCACTTCCCCGCCGCGAGCTTCGATGAAGCGGCGAGCGTCATCAGTGTATAAATCGCTCAATCCGACTTTGGATATGACCATCGTCGAATCTCGCCGCGAATTCATAAAAGCCTGATCCAGCACACGCACGAACATATCAGCCGAAGCTCGATCCGGAGTTTCATTGAGCGTGGCAATCGCAACCAAATCCCAAAATCGGCTTTGCATTTTTTCAGACTGTCCCAGTCCGGTCAGCCATTCGCGAACGGTGATGTCGGCCAACGCAGAGCGACGGCCATTCAATTGCTTTAGCTCAAGACCAATGCGAAGCGCATTGATCCGGTCGCGCCAACTGATGGTTTGCAATCTGGCCAATCCGGCCAGCAAGTGCAGCGGCGCGGGCAAAGCTGGACATTTGAAGCTGGCGTGTTCGGTTAGGCCGTCGGCGGTCAGGCTGAGAAAATCAACTTGCGGATTTTGCTGAAACTTCAGTTTATGAAGCGAGTTGGTCTTTTCCAGAAGGCGCAAGGTGTGGTGATAACAACCCATCATCAGATGTTGTCCGTTATCAATCGTGTCTCCGGTGGTTTTGTCCGTGAAGGAGTAAGCGCGACCTCCAAGAAAAGCTCTGCGCTCGAGCAAAAGAACCTTGACGCCTCGCTCCGCCAACTCAACCGCCGCCGCCAAACCGGCAAATCCACCGCCGATGATCACAACAGAACCGCAACTCATTTTTGCGTCTCTCCCATTCCGGGTCTGTCGCCGTTCTCTCGTCTGGTAGCTTTCACCCATTCGCGCAAAGCGATGAAAAATCTTTCCGGCCTGTGCAGGCGAATCTGATGATTGAACACGTCATAACCGACCTGTTCGATCTGTTCCAGCAAACGAAAATAGATTTTGCCCATCGTTCGCGCAGCAGTCAGCGTCGGCAAATCGTCTTTCGGCAAAAGCTCTTCTGCCCGGTCGTAATAACTTCGCGCGCGATCGCACTGGAATTTCATCAATGCTCTGAAGTTGTCATTGATGCGGCAGTTGATCAAATCTTCTTCACTGTAACCGAAACGCCGCAAATCTTCCTGCGGCAGATAAATTCGGTCGCGCTCAGCGTCTTCTTTCAAATCGCGCAGAATGTTCGTCAGTTGTAACGCGATGCCCAGATTGACGGCGTACTCTCTGGTCTGCGGCGATTGATAAGTGAAAATTTCAATGCACATCAAACCCGTAACCGCAGCAACCCGATAACAATATTGATAAAGATCGTCGAAGCTCTCGTAACGATTGCGACGCAAATCCATTTCGCAACCGTTGATCATCTCTTCAAAATATTGTTTCGGCATCGGAAACCTGCTCAAAGCGGTTTGCAGTTTTTGAGTGATCGGCGAGGTCGGCTGGCCGGAGTAAAGGCGTTCGATTTCTTTTCGCCATTTTTCCAGCCCTATCCTGGCGGCTTGCTGAGCGCTGGCGGTCAGCGCATCTTCTATATTCTCGTCCACGACATCATCAACCGCTCGGCAAAAAGAATAGACGTCAATGATTGCCTCGCGTTTGTGTTTGGGAAGAAAGAGGAACGAATAGAAGAAATTGGATTGGATGGTTTTTGAAAACCTGCGCTTGAAATCCCGCGTTCGCTCTCGCAAATGCCACGGAGTGAAGTGAATGCTTTTGGTCTGTGCTGCTTCCATCGAACTTAAAAACTTTGGGGCAATCGGCGATGAACAATATCAACGCCGATTGTCGGTTGTTCGCTGTTGAATATTCTTTATCTAAATTATTGACCTGAAACTGAGAATAGCAATTGAAACTTCCGAGTGCAATTTGGCCAATTCAGGAAAAACCTGAAACCGAATTTCGGTTCGGCGTGTAGTATTGAGTTGCTGGCAAATGACGGTTATGCTCCGCGCGATCGTCACGATTCTATCGCGATCAGGCATTTCAGCATTGGCAACATATTCCGCCAAAACACATTCAAGAACCCAGAGGAGTCACCTATATGAAGAAATTTTCCAGGACTTTTTTCGCCATTCTGTTTGGGATGAGCGCAATAATCCTCGCTGTTAATTCAGCGAATGCTCAAGACCCGCCCGCCGGCGCGCCACCCGCTGCCGCGCAAGAACGTCCGGCAGTTCCATTTGCCGGAAGAGGCGGCGAGCCTGAAATCAGACCTTACGACAGAGTCATCACCAAAGACGCCAAATCAGACGAAGGCGTTTTTACAGTCCACAAAATCAAAGACAAGGTCTATTACGAAATTCCCAAAAACGAGTTGGGGAAAGAGTTTCTGTGGGTCAGCCAGATTGCCAAAACCACTTTAGGTGTGGGTTATGGCGGGCAGGCCATGGGAAATCGCGTCGTGAAATGGGATCGGCTCAACAATCGAGTGCTGTTGCGCAACGTCTCTTACGACGTTGTGGCGGATCCGAAAGAGCCGATTGCAAAAGCCGTCAAAGCCGCCAATAACGATGCGATCATCAAATCATTCTTCATCGAAGCGCTTGGCAAAGATGATTCGGTAGTCATTGACGTGACCAGCCTTTTCAACACCGAAGTCACTGAATTCAATGCCAAATCGCGTCTGCGCGCGCGTATCTTTGACGCGTCTCGCTCGTTTATCGAGCGGGTGGTGTCTTTCCCGACGAATATCGAAGTCGAAGCCACTCACACTTTCAGCAATCCGGCTGAAGCTGCGCCAACCGGAGGCGGCGCGCCGCCCAATCCTTTTTTGGGCGCGGGAATGGGAACCGGCAGCGCTTCGGTGGTTATGCACTATTCGATGGTCAAGTTGCCGGAACAACCTATGATGCCTCGCCTGTTTGACGAACGGGTCGGCTACTTCACGGTTCGTCAAATGGATTACGGCAAAGACGAGCATCGCGCGCCCCAACGCACTTACATCACTCGTTGGCGGTTGGAAAAGAAAAATCCGAGCGCGGAAGTATCCGAACCGGTCAAACCGATTGTTTATTATGTTGATCCGGCGACTCCGACCAAATGGGTTAAATTCATCAAGCAGGGAATCGAAGATTGGCAACCGGCATTTGAAGCTGCCGGTTTCAAAAACGCGATCCTTGCCAAAGAAGCGCCGAAGGACGAGCCGGATTGGAGTCCTGAAGACGCGCGTTATTCGGTTGTCCGCTGGCTGCCTTCAACCATTGAAAACGCTTCAGGGCCTCACGTTCACGATCCGCGAACCGGCGAAATTCTGGAATCAGACATTCAGATGTACCATAACATTCTGAACTTGCAGCGTTCCTGGTACTTCACCCAGGTCGGCCCGCTCGATTCGCGCACTCACAAATTCCCTTTCCCTGACGATCTGATGGGCGAATTGCTGCGTTACGTCGTCGCTCACGAAGTCGGTCACACGCTCGGTTTTCAGCACAACATGAAAGCCAGTTCGATGTATCCATTCGAAAAAGTCCGCGACCGCGAATGGGTAAAGAAGATGGGACACACACCGACATTGATGGATTATTCCCGATTCAATTACGTCGCTCAGCCTGAAGACAACATTCCGGTTGAAGACCTGATTCCCAAGATCGGCCCTTATGACAAATGGGCAACGATGTGGGGATACAAACCGATTCCGGGTTGCAACACGGCGGAAGATGAAAAGAAAACACTGGACGATTGGGCGCGCGAACAGGATTCAAAACCTTACCTGCGCTTCACGACAGCCAAATCTCGCGGAGCCGATCCGGGCGAATTGACGGAAGCCGTTGGCGATGCCGATGCGGTCAAAGCTTCGACGATGGGTTTGAAAAACCTGAAACGCGTAGCCGACTTGCTATTGACGGCAACAACAACTGAAAAAGGCGAAACATATCGCGATCTTGAAGAAGTCTACGGCGACATGATCGGTCAATGGCGATTGGAGATGGGACACGTCGCGGCAATCGTCGGCGGTTTCCAATCGCAGCAAAAACACATCGGCCAGGACGGAGTCCTTTTCACGCCGATTTCGAAAGATCGCCAGGCGGAAGCAGTCAAGTTCTTAAACGACAACGTTTTTGCCACGCCAACCTGGATGCTCAAGCCGGAGATTTTGCGTCGGATTGAAGCCAACGGAGCGCTTGACCGAGTCAAAACCGCGCAACAATTCATTCTGACGCAATTGATGAACCCCGCTCGATTGGGACGACTGATCGAACAGGAAGCGATTGATGGTGACAGCTCTTATCGCCCGGTTGATTTTCTGGCCGACGTTCGCAAGGGCGTTTGGGCAGAATTGAACGGAAGCGGGGCTGTCAAAGTTGACGCTTATCGCCGCAATCTTCACAGAACCTATCTGAATTTGATGGGAGACAAGCTGAATGGACGAACGCCGGTTACCGACGACCAACGTCCGTTCATTCGTGGCGAACTGAAGTCGTTGAACGCCGACGCGACCAAAGCATTGGTGCGCACGACTGATCGGGCTACGCGAATGCATTTGGAAGATGTCAAAGATCAAATCGCCAAAATCCTCGATCCAAAATTTGTCGCACCTGCTCCAACAACCACCGGGGCTCCATTTGTTATCGGAAGAGGCGGAGCCGAAAGTGAAGAAGAGTTTGGTGAAATGCTGAAATGCTGGCCGGATTACTCACTGCGCATTCGTCATTGAAGCAATGATAATCAGGCGCTGATCTTCACAAATGGCTGGAAGGAAAACTTATCTTTCCAGCCATTTGGTTTTTAGGCACTACCGTAATTGGTGTGGGTGAAAACTGCATCAATCCCGGTAGTGCCGGTTTTTATAAACGCTTTATTTCATTAAGGACTGGAGCGGAAATAACTCTACCAATTTATGGAATCGCCTACAGTGGTAGCGCAATCCTGCCAAGGGAGCACTTATTTCCGCTAGCTCGTTATCAGCCGCAGGCTCGTATTTTTCTCTTGATCGCTCGCTGAGATTAAAATATGATCGCAGGCATCAAACGCTTGATTGTTTCTTGATCAACAACCAAACGAGTAACTTATGAAGGACGACAAAAAGCTGATAGACGAATTTCTCACTTTGCTCCGTGTTGAGAGAGGATTGGCTGATAACACGCTGCTCGCCTATAAATGCGATCTGAAGAAGCTCCTGGTTCACGCCGAAAAAAGCAAAAAAAGTCTGCTCACTATTGACCGTGGCGATCTGATAGAGCTTTTGGCCGATTTGAAGGACTCAGGCTCAAATGCTGCAAGCATATCCAGGCTGGTTTCTGCCGTCAGAGGTTTTTACAAATTCATCATCACCGAAGGACTTTCAAAAACCGACCCCACTTCTTATTTGGAATCTCCGAAACCCTGGCAAACTCTGCCGCGATTCCTCAGTCAGGACGAGGTAGAGGCTTTATTATCACAACCAGATATGGAAACGGACATCGGCCTTCGAGACAGAACCATGCTTGAAACTCTTTACGCCACAGGCTTGAGAGTGTCAGAACTTGTCGGCCTGAAATTCTCCGACATTAATCTGGATACCGGCGTTTTGTCCTGTTTCGGAAAAGGCAGCAAACAACGACTTGTCCCGATGGGTCGTTCAGCGGTCTCCTTTTTGAAACGTTATTTACCTGCTAGACTGCGTCTTCTCAACGGCAAACAATCAGATTTTTTGTTCATTGATCCTTATGGAAAAATGATCACCCGGCATAAATTCTGGAAACTGATCAAGTCATACGGCGAGGCCGCCAAAATTGACTACGTTACTCCGCATTTACTGCGCCACAGTTTCGCGACAGTGCTGTTAGCCAATGGGGCTGATTTAAGATCGGTTCAGATGATGCTGGGTCATAGCGATATTTCCACAACTCAAATTTATACACATGTCACGAACGAACGGCTGAAATCAGCTTATAAACAATTTCATCCGCGATCCTGATTCTTCTTAAACCATAACCAAAGATGAAACTCGGTGATATTGCCAGCCGATTAAATTGCACGACAGTCGGCGATCCTGAAATCGAAATTACAGGACTGGCCCCAATTGAAACAGCTCAAGTCGGCCAACTCACTTTTATCAGCAACAGGAAATACAAACGTTATCTGGCGACGACCTCTGCGACTGCCGTAATCGCCGATAACCCGGAGGATCTTCCGGCGGGCAAGCCGGGCATAATATCGGCCAACCCTTACCTGACTTTCGCTGAGGCAATGTGGTTGTTCCATCCACAATTGAACCCCGCGGAAGGAATTCATCCGACGGCAGTTGTGTCGCCATCGGCTGTAATCGGCGAAAGAGTTTCCATTGGAGCTTTTACGGTTATTGGCGATGATGTGATTTTGGAAGATGGAGTTGCGATTCTCGATCATTGCTCGATTTATGCGGGCGCAAAAATCGGCGACGGCACGTTGATCCATTCGCATTGCATTGTCAGGGAGAACTGCAAAATTGGCTCCAACGTCATTTTGCAAAACAACGTCACCATTGGCAGCGACGGATTCGGTTTTGCCAAACGCGGCGACAACAGTTGGTTCAAAATTCCGCAGGCTGGAATCGTCATCATTGAAGATGATGTTGAAATCGGCGCAGGAACCACAATTGATCGCGCAACGATTGGCGCAACCGTCATAGGCAAAGGCACGAAGCTGGACAACCTCGTTCAGGTCGGACACGGTTCCAGCGTTGGTCAAAACACTTTGCTTTGCGCTCAGGTCGGCCTGGCAGGCAGCACACAGGTCGGCAACGAAGTCATATTAAGCGGTCAGGTTGGGGCTGCGGGACATTTGAAGATCGGAGATCGAGTGATCGCCACTGCTCAAACCGGAATCCCAAATTCAATTGAAGCTGATAAGATCGTTTCCGGCTACCCGGCAATTGATAATCGGGATTGGCTGAAATCTTCGGCTGTATTTGTCCAACTACCGAAACTACAAAAAGAAATCAGAGCGTTAAAAGAGGAAATAAAAGAACTTAAAGCACTACTTGAAAGGTAAAATCGAACCAGATGGCAATTAAAATAGAAAATCAATCAAACACCAGGTTGCCCAGAAAGACGGAAGAAACAATCAATAGCGTACTTGATTGTGTTCCGCGCGAACATCTCAGAGGGCTGAATCGCGTCGTACTCGTTGACCGAATCACTCCTGATTCCAGAGTGCAATCGCGCCTTCCCGCTGCGGCCAGCGATTTGCCGGGTCTTTACCATCCCAGACAAGGCGGCTCGCAACCATTTTTCGAGATAGCCTTGAACGCTTTGCTGATGCCGACCGAAGGATTTTTCAAACGGCTGGCCGCCAGATTAAATTTCAAAGCCAGCCTGGCTTACTTGACGCTGTCGCTTCAGGCTCAGCATTACCACTTCACCTTGTCTCACGGTTTGAAAAAACATCAATATGAAGGAGCAATTCGATCTTACGTCGAAAAGCACCTGGAAACCTGGCGGGAAAGTCAGGGCGGATGGCGACTGAAGCTGTTCAAACCCTTCAGGCCGTTTTTAGAGAAGTGGTCGAAGAAGCTAAAAAAGAAATACGAAACCGAGCAGAGGCGTAAAGCTTGATCAGTGGAGAAAGGGGAGCCACTGGCTCCCCTTTTTAATTTCAAGTTGCCACTTTATTCAACTCTTCAAGCGCTATCTTAACAGCCTGAACCAATTCCTCGTGATCAACTGACGAACGCTTGAACTTGACCTCTATGGTGAAGTCTCTGTTCGGCGACTGAAAACGATAAACGAATGGCAGCGCTTTAGCCTGTTTTTTCTTTCTTGCCTGCCTCGCTTCGTCGCGATTAAGGCCTTGAGCCGCAATCTTTTTAACGAAATCGAACATGGCTTCCTGATCGTTTTGCCTGGCAACTTGAAGAAGCAGAGATTTTGAGCTGATACCTGAATTCCTGCATCTTTCCCGGACGTCAGAAGGAATTGATGCGATTGAAAGAGATTCCGTCACCGAAGAGCGCGACTTACCGATCTTCTTTGCAACCTCTTCGTGCGTATATCCAAACCGATCTATAAGAGCCAGATAACCTTCCGCTTCCTCATAAGCCGTCAGGTCTTTTCGCTGAAGATTTTCGATCAGGGCAATCTCCGCCACCGAGCGATCATCAACATCCATCTCTATGCAGGGGACTTCCCTTAATCCAGCCTCAATCGCAGCCCGGTAACGCCTTTCGCCGGAAATGATCATAAATCTTCCGCC
This sequence comes from uncultured Heliomicrobium sp., assembly GCA_964426025.1. Classification (GTDB taxonomy): domain Bacteria; phylum Acidobacteriota; class Blastocatellia; order RBC074; family RBC074; genus RBC074. The sequence continues at coordinate 18,850 of CAYRQB010000006.1, read as the reverse complement.
AACCTCTGAAGGACGCACAAGCAACGGCTCAAGGATTCCCTTCTCTTTGATGGACGCTATCAATTCCTCAAGCTCGCCCATGTCAATTCGCGGTTGCTGCGGGTTCGGCTCCAGCTTCTCAATGACGATCATTCTGCCAATTGGAGTTCCTCGCAAAGAGGACAGCTCTTCCACGTAATGTCGGTCATGTCTCATTTTCAAAGTTGAAGGAAGCCCTCTTTTAATTGGCACGACGTATCACCTCATCACATAAGTTAGAGTATTCAATTGCCCCGCTGGAAGCCGGGGCAAAAGTAAAGATTGATTCCCTATATGCCGGACTTTCCTCCAGCCTGACGGATTTGGAAATCGTAGTTTCAAAAACCTTATCACCGAAAACCTGACATATTTGATCGTAAATATCACGGGATAAAGTCGTTCTACGATCATGCAAGGTTACAACCACTCCTAAAACCTCAAGTTGTGGATTAGGTCTGGCTTTGATTCTTTCAATCGTCTCCAGCAGATCGTCTGTTCCCTCCAAGGCAAAATATGAGGATTGAATCGGGATAAGCAGGTGTGTCGCAACGACTAACGCATTTACAGTTATCAGCCCCAGGGTTGGAGGGGTATCAATAATGATTACATCGTAATCATTCGCTACCGGATCAAGACGGTCTTTGAGGCGAAAGGGAGCGTCCAATTCACCAATCAACTTGCTTTCCAATTTGGCCAGATTTATGCGGGACGGCAGGATGCTCAGATTTTCAAGCTTGGTCTTCTTAACCACATCGGAAAAGTGCAACGCTGAATCTGTAAGCCAGTCATAAACGGAGAGTTCCGTTTCTTGCTGGTCAATAAATGAAATTGTGCTATTAGCCTGAGGGTCTAAATCAAGAAGTAAAACCCTCTTGCCTTGCCTTGCCAAAGCAGCAGACAAGTTAATCGCCGTGGTTGTTTTCCCTACGCCTCCCTTTTGGTTAGCTATGGCAATTTTTATCCCCCGCAACTTTGCCCCCTTGAATGTGCGATTAAAGATATGTCACTACTACATTTTATAATCGCTGACATCATCTATTTCTTCAGGCCATTCAACTTCTTCGTCAAGTTCGAGGTCATTCTCATCAATGACCTTAGCCATTCCTTCAATCTTGGAAGATTCAAGAACCGAGTCTTTGACGTAAATCGGACAATCAACTCGCAAGGCCAGTGCAATAGCATCGCTAGGTCTGGCGTCTATCTGAACGGTCTGGCTATCTGCATTGATTTCTATGACAGCATAAAAAGTGCTATCGCGCAGATCAGTTACAGTGACCTTAGTCACCACTCCACCCATTTGCCTGATCACATTGCGAAGCAGGTCATGGGTCATTGGACGCTGCGAAGAAAGCTTTTCAATTTCAGACGCGATGGAATTAGCCTCGTATGGACCGACCCAGATGGGCAACATGACATCGCTTGAGACGTCCTTTAGCAAAACTACCGGCGAATTTGTTGTCGGATCAATCAGCAGACCACGAATTTTAACTTCTTTCTCCATCTTGACCTCTCACAGTTAAATAATATGGCCGTAAAGGCTGTGCTGTTTTACTTCCGTTACCTGCACATTAACAAGTTGTCCAGGAACGGCATTGCAAGCCGGAAAATTAATTACCTTATTACATCTGGTATGACCAAAACAATCATTGCTTGAGCGAGCGCTCTCACCCTCAACCAAAACTTCAACTGTTTTTCCTAAATACCTGCTGTATCGCCTTGTTTGAATTCGTTGCTGGAGTTCCTGCAGCTTTTGGAAGCGCTCGGATTTAACTTCATCAGGAACCGAGTCTGAATACGCCGCCGCAGGGGTATGAGGTCTAGGCGAGTAATTGAAAATGTAAAGTCCGTCGTATTCGACTTCTGCGAGCAGGCTTAAAGTTTCATTGAAATCCTCATCAGTTTCGCCGGGAAAGCCGACAATGATGTCGCCAGTGATGGAAATATCTTTCCGCGCGTTTTTAATGAATCCTATTTTCTCAAGGTATTCTTCCTTCGTGTACCCTCTTCGCATTGCTCTAAGAATGCGGTTGCTTCCCGATTGCGCTGGCAGATGCACCCATTCACAGAGATTGTCATGCTCATCCATTACTTTAACTATTGCTTCATCAAAATCTCTTGGGTATGAGGTTGTGTATTTGATACGCGGAACACTGCTCTCGATCGCCACTCTTTCCAGTAAGTTAACAAAGGTAATCTCAGGCGATACGTCATCTAAATTTGTGTGGCTGCCGTGATAACGCCCGCTCAGTCCATAACTGTTGACGTTTTGCCCAAGCAGATGAATCTCCTTGTACCCTTTCACAGCCAGTTCTCTAGCCTCATTTACGATCCGATCTGCAGGCCTGCTCCGCTCACGACCGCGTGTGAATGGAACTATGCAGTAAGAACAAAACTTGTTACAGCCTTCGGTAATTGTAATGTAGGCTATGTGTTTAGTTTGACGGACATCAGCGCCAAGTTCAAAAAAGTCTGCGTTTTTAGTCAGCCTGACATCAATCGCCTTTGGGAATCCATTCTCTATCTGAGTGACTAATTCCGGCAGTCTGCCAATGGCTTGAGTGCCTAGAACCAGTTTGATGTCTTTGTTACGCTCAAACATTCGATCCGCTTCCGCTTGAGCGACACACCCCATTACTCCAAACACCGGCAAGCCGTCGTTTTTCGATCCACTTGTTCGCAACTGATGCTTTAATTCGCCGATTCTCGTGTAGACCTTCCTTGCAGCTTTCTCTCTGACCATACAGGTGTTAAGAAGGATGAGATCGGCATCCAACGGAGCGGCAGTAAGTTCAAATCCCGCTTCCGACATTGCAAAACTTGCTTTTTCGCTGTCATGAACATTCATTTGACAGCCATAGGTTTCTATATAGAGCTTCTTACTCATGAGCGATCAATTCCAGTTACAAAGCGGTTAAAACTCGAAATGAAGCAATAGATTAACTATCTGAATATAAACTATTGAATACGAATAAGTTCTCTGGCGTGTTTCCTGGCTGCCAGAGTAACGGTTGAGCCGCCGATCATTCTGACCAATTCATCAATTCGGCCATCTTCATCCAACTCAGCCAGTCTTGTGACTGTGCGTTTATCAGAAATCTCTTTCGAAACCAGATAATGAGCGTCAGCATATCTGGCAATTTGAGCTTGGTGGGTTATACATAAGACCTGGTTTGACTTAGCGAGTCGCTTCAATCTTTGCCCAACTGCTTCAGCCACAACGCCACCGATACCGGCATCAATTTCGTCAAAAATTAAGGTTCTCGGAAACAAGGTCGGCGCGATGATTGTTTTCAAAACCAGCATCAACCGCGACAATTCGCCGCCGGATGCAACTGCCCTAAGCGGTTTCAATTCTTCTCCGACATTTGCGGTAAAAAAGAATTCAATGCTTTCTTTTCCTGTGCGGGAGATAAAATTTGTTTTCAGTCCAAAAAGTTGATGAAGCCTTTCGGACATCGGAGTTGCAGATTGATTGAGCATACGAACTGAAAATTTAGCAGGTCCAAGCGCAACATCTGCTAATTCTTTAGCTACGGCGCGCTCCAATTTCCCCGCAGCGCGTCGTCTTATATCACTCAATTCATTAGCCTTGTCTTGATAAGATTCAACGGCGGCTTTCAACTTTTGCTCCAACTCCCTGCCTCGCTCTTCACTATGCAGTAGCATGCTTTTTTGTTCAAGCAGTTTATCGTAAGCGGTCAATATTTCAGTTACCGATGCGCCATATTTTCGTTTCAGACGATAAATCTCAGTCAGCCTGTCTTCAATTGCCTGCAAACGTTCCGGCGAAGCCTGAATGTTTCCCAAATATTCGCTCAGGAAAAACGCAATATCATCAAGAACATACTTGGCGCTAGTCAACTGTTCGAGTTGTGGAAGCACGTCCTTGTCAACATCTGCTAATTCGCTCAATCGGCGTTGAAGCGATCCAACTCTGGCCAAAATAGAGTTCTCGTCTTCATAAAGCCCCTGGTAAGCATCAGCACATATCGCTGAAAGTTTTTCGGCGCTTGCCAGCAGATTTCTTTCCTTCTCCAATTCTATGTCTTCATTTTCAGATAAATTCGCCTGCTCAATCTCTGAAAGCTGGAACTCAATTATGTCCAGATTCTTCAGTCTATCCGACTCGTTCTGGCGACTTGCTTCTAATTCTTTTGTTAGTTGAAGCAGGTCGTCATAAGCTTTGGAAACACTCTGACGATGTGCAGCGGCGCCAGCAAAGCTATCCAACAAATTCAAATGAGTTTCCTGGGATAGCAGGCTCTGCTGATCGCCCTGACCATGAATGTCTATGATGTGCGGCTGAAGTGATCTCAACAGTCCCAGGGTCGCCAACTGGTTGTTAATGAAAATTCGACCTCTGCCATTTGCATTGATTTCTCTTCTAATGATCAAGTCTTCATCCGTCACCCCAATTCCGGACTCTGAAAGCAATTCGATCATCGGGCTGTTTCCCTGGCAATCGAACACTCCTTCCACCAAAGATTTGTCTTCTCCGGTGCGAATCACGTCCTGTGAACCTCTGTCGCCCAAAAGCAGGCCCAAAGCGTCAATGATAATTGACTTGCCTGATCCGGTTTCTCCGCTCAGGACATTCAGGCCCGACTGAAATTCAACTTGCAGGTTATCTATTAATGCGAAGTTTGTGATATTTAGGAATCGGAGCATATGCAAGACCGATTTAGATTTGCATTTACGCAATAATCGGGAAGGATTATACTTCCCGCGATTTGAAAATCTTTTACAGCCAGAGAGATGCAATTGCTGACTCGGCCTTTAGTTTATCAGTAATGCGAACGAGACGGCAATCCAATCATCACTTTTGAAGCTAACAAATAGGAGATAAAAATGGCCTCGTTTAACAAAATAGTAATCGTCGGATATTTGGGTAGAGACCCTGAAATCAGATACCTGCCGGATGGCACCGCCGTCTGCAATTTCTCAATTGCCACGACCGAAAAACGTAAGGACCGGTCAGGGGAAGCTCAGGACGTTACGACCTGGTTCAGAGTAAACGTCTGGGGTAAGCAGGCAGAATCAGCCAATCAGTATCTGTCAAAAGGAAGACAGGTTTACGTAGAAGGAAGATTGACACAACAGGAATATACGGACAGGGATGGGAATCGCCGCACTTCTCTGGAAGTCAAAGCCACCGATGTATATTTTTTGGGTTCGAGAGGCGACGAGTCATCTCATTCCTCTTCGTCAACATCTTCGCAATCATCATCAAGGTCGTCAGATGACACAGCATCTGACAGCGGCGAAGGCGATGAACACATCCCCTTCTAAATGAATAAGTTAATCGGATTGTCGGCGCGCCGACAATCTCGCCGACAATCCGATTAAAGCTCCGACCAACTATTCCTCGATCTGGCCAATAGCTCTGAACTTTTGATAACGCCGCTCAAGCCGCTCCGATACAGAAAGCTTCTCAACCTGGCTCAACATTTCCTGCAGGTGCTCTGCTAATTTCTTGGCTGCGGCATCCCAATCATCGTGTGCGCCACCTTCAGGTTCAGGGATAATATGGTCAACAATTCCTACCTGCAGCAGGTCGCTTGCGATCATCTTCATGCTGGCAGCCGCCTGTGCGGACATCTTGGAATCTTTCCATAAAATCGCCGCACAGCCTTCCGGGGTGATTACGGAATAGACAGCATTTTCCATGATGCTGACGACGTCGCCCACACCGATGGCCAGCGCTCCGCCTGATCCACCTTCGCCTGTGATCGTAACAATGATCGGCACAGTAATTCTGGCCATCTCTCTTAAATTGAAAGCTATAGCCTCTGCCTGGCCTCGCTCTTCAGCATCAATTCCCGGATAAGCTCCTGGGGTGTCAATAAATGTCAGTATAGGCCGGTTGAACTTCTCTGCTATCTTCATTACCCGCAGCGCTTTGCGATAGCCATCAGGTTTTGGCATGCCGAAATTTCGCGACTGCCGCTCTTTAATATCCCGGCCCTTCTGATGAGCAATTATCGCCACAGGCCGACCCTGAAAATTCGCCAGCCCTGTGATGATCGCGGGATCATCGTTATATTTTCGATCCCCATGCAATTCCACAAAGTCAGTGAAAATCCTGCTTATGAAATCCAGGGCATAAGGGCGGCGGTCATGCCGGGCCAGTTTTACCCTTTCCATTGGTTCTGTTTGTTGAGTTTGCATTTGGTTCATAAAGTTCCCCGTTCGGTTAACAAGCGACTAAACATTTTCACCCGATTCTGCCATCAGCAACTCGACTGCCCAGGAAGCATCTACCAATTCTATCTCTTCAGTCAACGATGGCGATGCACTTACTCTGAAATATTGATTTGGGCGCAGCCTGACAGTTGCTCCGCTTTTGGTTATCACGTCCAGAAAAACCTGCGTGCCTCCGGCAGAGGCGCTAAGAATCTCGTTCAATTTTCTCAAGTTCTGCTGGGTCACGGAATTCTCTGTTATCTTAACAATCAAAGCCCTCGCCGCTCTTGCTTTTGCGTTTTCCAAAGGAATTATCTCCTGAGCAATGATTGACGCATCCGATTCATCATTCAATTCCAATCGCCCTTTCACCAGAACCGCTTTATCGTTCTCTATCAACGTTTTGTGTTTGTTGAATTGTTCTGGCCAGCAAACGATTTTGACTGCGCCGTACTGGTCATCCAGCCTGAAAAGCGCAAAGCGATCACCTTTTTTCGTGGTTTTCAGCGCAACGTCCAAAACAATTCCGCCCATTGAGACTGTATCGCCGTTGGTCAGTTCAGCAATGTTGCCGCTATCCGCTTTGGCCATCGCCCGGATCGAATCCGCATATTCTTCCAGCGGATGTCCGCTGGCGTAAAATCCAAGCGCCTCCTTTTCATAGGCCAGGTATTCTCTTCGACTCCAGGGTTTGGCGTCAGCTAGTGGCGGTTCTGCAGACGATGAGCCATCCCCCAACATCAGGCTGGCGAACAAATCTGTCTGCCCCGATAACCTGTCTCGTTGTGCTTTGGCTCCGTATTCGATCACCTTGTCGAGTGATGCCATCATAGCCGCGCGATTTGGCGAAACGGCATCAAAAGCTCCGGACTTGACCAGGGATTCCATGACTCTCTTATTGACCGCTCGCTGGTCAACCCGCTCGGCAAAATCGAAGACCGAGTTGAAATCGCCGCCTTCTTCGCGAGCCTGGATGATCAATTGGACAGCGGATGACCCCAGGCCTTTGATCGCCGCCAAACCAAATCGAATCGCATTGCCCACGGGCGTAAAGCCTTCGTTGCTGGTGTTGACATCAGGCGGCAACAGACTGATTCCGAAGGACTTCATCTCTCCAATGTAACGAGATAATTTGTCCGTGTTAGTGATTTCATTCGACAGAACGGCGGCAAAAAAGTGCGTTGGGTAATGCGCTTTGAGGTAAGCAGTTTGATAGGCCAGATATGCGTAAGCGAATGAGTGAGAGCGGTTGAAACCGTAATCGGCAAATTGCGCCATCAAAGTAAAAATTCGCCGAGCCTTGTCTTCGGCAATCCCGCGCTCGACTGCTCCTTTGATGAATCTCTCTTCGTGAACCGCCATTTCCTCTTTCTTCTTTTTGCCCATTGCCCGACGCATCAGGTCGGCTTCGCCAAGCGAATACCCGGAGAGAGTCTGAGCCAACTGCATGATCTGTTCCTGATAAACCAGAATGCCGTAGGTGTTTTCCAGAATCTCCTCCATCTGCGGAACGATGTAAGTGACTTTCCGCCTGCCGTGCCGTCGTTCGATGTAATCATCAACCATTCCGCCATCCAGAGGTCCCGGGCGATACAACGCATTCAAGGCGGACAAATCTTCCAGGTTTCTGGGTTTCAGTTTGCGGCATATTTCGACCATTCCTGAGCTTTCAAACTGAAAAACGGCATTGAGCAGTCCATCAGCAAACAGCTTCAGAGCGGCTTCATCGTCGAGCGGAATATTCGCCAGGTCTGGCCTGTGACCGGTTTCTTTTTCGATTGTGCGCAGGCAATCTTCAATGATCGTCAGCGTCGTCAAAGCCAAAAAATCCATCTTGAGCATGCCGGTCTTCTCAAGATCGGACATGACAAACTGCGTGGTCAGTTCATCGTTCTGGCCTTTGCAAACCGGGATCAATTCGTAAATCGGCTTGGGGGAAATAACCACGCCCGCAGCATGAACGGAGGTATGGCGGGCGTTCCCTTCCAGCTTTCTGGCCGTATCAATCAGGTCTGCGATTCTTTCGTCCGATTCAATCGCTTTTTTCAGATCAGGATTCTGTTCAATTGCGGCTTCGATTGAAACGTTTCGACCGCGAACCGGAGGCGGAATCATCTTTGAAACCTTTTCGACTTCGGCGTAACTGATGACGTTCGTTCCCATTGCCCGTCCGACATCTTTGATAACAGCGCGAGAAGCCATAGTCCCGAAAGTGATGATCTGCGAAACGTTCTGACGACCGTAAAGATCGCTGACGTAATTGATCACATCCGCTCGCCCGCGAACGCAAAAATCCACGTCAATGTCTGGCATCGTCACGCGCTCCGGGTTCAGAAATCGCTCGAAGAGCAAATCGTACTGGATAGGATCAACGTCCGTGATTTTCATGCAGTAAGCCACAAGGCTTCCGGCGGCTGAACCGCGTCCGGGTCCAACCGGAATGCTTTTGCTTTTGGCATAACGTATAAAATCCCAGACGATCAGAAAATAACCTGGAAAACCCATTCGTTTAATCGTCTCAATTTCATGTCCCAGCCGCTCTTTATACTTTGCCAGCGGATGTCGCATCGAGCCGCTTTCCTGCAGCGGCGACCAAATTTCCCTGAGCCTCTCTTCAAAACCATCCCAGGCGACTTTTTCAAAATAACTGTCAACTGTGTGGCCATCAGGAACCGGATAAACCGGAACCTGATCAATCGTTTTCGGAAACTGCAAGTCGCACTTTTCGGCAATTTCCAGAGTTCGAAGCAGCAAGTCCGGCTCTTCGCCGAAAATCTGCCACATCTCTTCAGCGCTGCGCACGTAAAAGCTTGGCGCTCCATAAGTTAATTGGTTCGGATCATACGACCTGTTTCTTCCAATGCAGAGCAGCATCTCATGCGCTTTGACGTCGTCCGGCATCAAATAATGGGAATCATTCGTCGCCACAATCGGAATGCCGGTTTTCTTTGAAAGCTCGACCATGGGCTTGCGAATTCTTCTCTGAGCGTCCAGGCCATGCTCCTGAATTTCAAGGTAGTAATTCCCTTTTCCCAGAATATCCTGAAACTCCAAAGCCTCTTTCGCGGCCTCGTCGAATTTGTCCCGCAACAAAAGATAAGGCGGAACTCCGCTGATACAGGCGGACAAACCTATAAGCCCTTCGCTGTGTTTTGCCAGAAGCTCTTTGTCAATTCTGGGCTTGCGCCAGAACCCCTCTGTGAAGGCAAACGAAGAGAGCTTGACCAGGTTGTGATACCCCGTCAGGTTTTTAGCCATCAGTACCAGATGGTTGGTCGGTTTTTCTCCAGGCTGTAAATCCGCAACCCCTTTGTCGTGACGACTGCCACGGGTGAGATAGGTTTCGATCCCGATGATTGGCTTCACGCCTTCGGCTTTCATCTTGTGATAGAAAGACAGCGATCCATAAAGATTGCCGTGATCGGTAATAGCAACCGCTGGCATCTTCAATTCGGCGATGCGCTTAGCCAACGGCCCTATCTTGATAGCGCCATCCAGCAAACTGTAATCAGTATGCAAATGTAAATGTACAAACTGTTTGTCCATATTTGTTTTAAGCCATTTGAATTAAACAGTTAAACCTATCAAGCAAACGCTTAACACTTGAAGCGGTTAGAGTCTGCGATCTTAACAGACTGCTTTAAGCGCTGAAAAATAAAGAGCTTATGTAGGAATTATCAATTAAGCCTCGTATTATTCCCATTCAATTGTACTTGGTGGTTTCGAGCTAATGTCGTAAACGACTCTGTTGATCCCGCGAACCTCGCTGACGATCCGCCGGCTGATATTTTCCAGAACTTCATAAGGGATCTTCGCCCAATCGGCGGTCATGCCGTCCGAACTTTCAACGGCACGTATGGCTACGGCGTTTTCGTAAGTTCTGAAATCTCCCATCACGCCAACTGTTTGAATAGGAAGGAGAACCGCAAACGCCTGCCAGATTTTGTGATACAGGTCGGCTCGTTTGATTTCCTCGATCACAATGTTATCAGCCTCTTGCAACAATTTGACTCTATTGGCGTCAACCGGGCCAAGAATGCGAACGGCCAGGCCTGGTCCTGGAAAGGGTTGGCGATTAATAAGCATTTCCGGCAAGCCTAACTCTTTGCCTACGGCACGGACTTCATCCTTGAAAAGCTCACGAAGAGGTTCAACAAGTTTAAGCTTCATCTTTTCCGGCAATCCGCCGACATTGTGGTGACTCTTAATCACAGCCGAAGGCCCTTTTACCGAAACCGATTCGATCACATCAGGATAAAGCGTTCCCTGGACAAGAAAGTCTACCTGACCGAGTTTGGCCGCTTCTTCCTGGAAAACTTCTATGAATTCGTAGCCGATGATTTTGCGCTTTCGTTCCGGATCGGAAACCTCGTTCAATGCCGACAGAAACCTTTCTCCGGCAGCCACGCCTTTGACATTCAACTTTCCGTAATCGCTGAAAGCGTCCAGAACTTTTTCGAATTCGTTTTTGCGAAGCAGTCCGTTGTCCACGAAGATGCAGGTTAATCGGTCGCCGATTGCGCGAGCCACCAATGCCGCCGCAACCGCCGAATCAACCCCGCCTGAAAGTCCGCAGACGGCCTGGCCATCGCCGATCTGTTCCCGGATTCTTTCGACAGCGGCGCTGACAAACGAAGCTGGCGACCAGTCGGCATGGCATCCGCAAATTCGCCTGACGAAATTCTCCAGGACTGACTTGCCGTTCGGTGTATGAGCGACTTCGGGGTGGAACTGCAACCCATAGAGCAGGCTGGAATTATTTTCGACAGCCCCGAGCGCGTTCTCGGTTCGCGCAATCACGTCAAATCCTTCAGGCGCTTCCGTTACATGATCGCCGTGACTCATCCAAACCTGAAAATCTGACGGCAATCCGGCGAGTAATCGGCTTTGACCGATCAGTTTTACCTGCGCCGATCCGTATTCACGCCTAGAAGAAGATTCGACTTTGCCGCCCAAAAAATAACTGAGCAACTGCAGGCCGTAACATATACCCAAAACCGGAACTCCCAGTTTGAGAACTTCCGGCGAACAATGCGGAGCGCCTTCCTCATAAACCGAACTTGGTCCGCCGGAAAGAATTATGCCTTTGGGGTTTGCCTGTTTGATTGCTTCGACTGAAACGCTGTAGGGATGAATCTCGCAATAAACGCCGACTTCACGGACACGGCGGGCGATGAGTTGGGTGTATTGCGAACCGAAATCGAGTATGACGACGGTCTCGAAGTTTTTGGACAAGAGGTCGCTCCTTTATTTCTTTTGATCGGATTATGAATTGGTTGTTTGAGGCAGGAGTATATGCGAGAGCATTGCCGACCTCAATCTGAGCTTGCGCCGCTCTCGCTAACAAACTGATAAAAAAGGTTGTTTTATTCCACAGTGCTCGAGCTTGGGGTTTCCTCAGGCGCAAGCTGGCGGCGAAAAGGCCGACTGATCAGATTCCATAGCTTCATTAATGGCCCGTGGGAAACGTAAGCGACGGCGAGAATCAATAAAACCCATTGCGAGTAAAACCATATTCCGGCCAGCAGCAAAGAGATAAATGGCAGTGTGATGAATGGTTTATTGCTTTTCGGACCGATATTCTTGAAGCTGGTATAACGAATCGTGCTGACCATCAAAACAGCCAAAGTTGCCATCCCGGTAATCAGCGCCCAACTGTAAATCAGTATTTGTTCGGGCTTGTAATAATGAAGCGGAGTAGGTGTGAAGTGTATGACAGCAGCCAGCAAACTGGCCGCCGCCGGAATAGGCAAGCCGACGAAAAATCGTTTGTCCAGCTTTGGAGACGTGCCTGTTTCGGTAAATCGCGGCGCTCTGGCCATGACGTTGAACCTGGCCAACCTCAATGCTCCGCAGATCAAAAAGAAAAACGAGACTCCCCATGCCACTCTTTCAAGGCCGGGCGTCGAACCATAACCCCAGGTGTAAGCCACGACTGCTGGCGCAATTCCGAAGGTTAAAACATCGGCGATGCTGTCCAGTTCGACTCCGAATTCGCTGGTGGCTTTGGTCATCCTGGCAATTCGACCATCCAAACCATCAAGCAGAAAAGCCAGCCCAATGGCTCGCGCCGCATCATCAAAAAATCGCGTCGCAAGGGCGATTTGATCCGGCTGTTGCATGGCCTGGTATCCCTTGACGGCATTGATCACCGCGTAAAAGCCGCACAAGATGTTGCCGATCGTAAATGCGCTGGGAATCAGATAAATCCCTCGCTTGATTCCGCGTCGAGGCGGGTTTGCCTGTGTCTCTTCACTGAAATCGCTCATTCAGAAACCTTTCCGATGATTGAAATACCGCCCTTCACACGCTGGCCTCGTTTTACCAACACCGAAACTTGAGGAGGAAGGATGACGTCCACGCGCGAGCCGAATTTGATGTATCCGATTCTTTCGCCGAGTTTGACCTGATCGCCGACTTTATTCCAGAAGACTATGCGACGCGCAATCAAACCGGCAATCTGTTTGAAAACCACCGTCAGATAGCGGTTTTCGACGGTAATAATTGTCTGTTCATTTTCGATGGAGGCTCGCTCTTTGGTGGCGACCAGAAATTTCCCCGGCTTATAATCAGCTTTGGTAATTTCTCCGGCCAATGGCGAGCGATTGACGTGAACATCAAAGATCGAAAGAAAAATGCTGACCAATGTACCTGATGATTCGTTTTGCGGATCAATTGGTTTGACTACCACGACCAAACCGTCCGCAGGTGAAATCACAGTCTTTTCGTCCGTTGAAGTTTCGCGCTCAGGGTCGCGGAAAAAGAAAGCCACAAATGCAGCGAGGAAAATCAAAATCCCAGCCGCCCAAAAGAATGCCGGCCAATTCAGCCAGCCGATGATCAGACAGATCGCGCTCAGAATTCCGAGCGGAATGATGAAAGTGTATGCGTCGCGAAGCAATGCCTGGCTCCTAAGTTATGGTTGATGGTTTTGAAATTGGTTAGCGAGTCGGAAGATTATCAGCCTGAGCATAAAAAGAAAACGGGAGCACAAATTGTGTTCCCGTTTTCTTTTTGAAATGTTTTCGTGCGCTTATCAGTGCGACGTGGCGCTAGCCTTGTAAGTGCTTACGATTGCCTCCATTTGATCTTTCAGGAATAGCTTTTTCTTTTTAAGAATCGCCTCTTCCATTTGCTCTTCATCGTTTGGATGCGGCAGAGCAGTAAGTTCTGTCAATCTGTCGTCATATTTACGATGTTCGAACGCCAGTTCACGATATTTATCATCGTTGGCGAGCAAAAAATCCTTCAAAGCTGCCTCACTAACTGGAATGCTCATTGGCTTTTCCTCCTTAGCAGATGGTTTTGCCGATGTTTGGTATTGTTTACCGGTTATTTGCTTAGCTGATACGATAGTAATACAAAGCTAACAGGGCTTTCAAGGCTCAATTTTAGTGGCTGGAAACTAAATCAAGCGACATCGTCAATGCATCATCCAGAGGGTTGCGATAATAGCCAGCGCGTCGGCCAACAACCTTAAACCCTGCCTTTTCGTACAGAGAGCGTGCTGCCAGATTGTCCGATCTGACTTCCAGAAATGCGTTGAAAGCGCCTTTTTGCCCGGCCTCATTCAGAGCTTTTGTCAACAGCATTGAACCAATCCCATTCCGTCTGCAACTTTCGTCAACTGCAATGTTATCAATTTGCAGCTCATCAGCGACAACCCAACCGGAAAAGACCGCGACAACAGAAAAGACTTTATCGTGTGAAGCCTCGCCCAAGGCTAAAATCAGGATGGACTGCGGATTTTGAATCAGTTGCAGATAGCTTTCAGCGCTGCGTGGACTAAGCCCGCATTTTTTTTCCAGTGCGACAACCGCTTCAATGTGTTCGCAACCCATCGGCGAAAATCTGACTTCCAAAACAACTCAGTCCTTTCTTTTGATTTCGGCATCTGAAGCGCGAACGTAATGGGGTTGAAGCCTGAACTCGATTTGAGTCTGCAAAATTCTGACCGCGTGAAATGCGACGGCTTCTGCTGTCGAAATCCTGCTCGACCTGAAATCAGCTTCCAGGTTGCAGGCTTTCAGAATTTGTTCGGATGCGCATTCAGAAACCACCAGAGTTTTTTCAGTCAGAAATGGCCCAAAGGATTTCAAAACTTCATCAAGCACGCTGACTCGATCAATCCCGATTTCCTCAATGTCGCCGCTTTCATCTATTCGCCTCAATCCAGCATAGATTTCTTTTCGACCCGCTTCGATGATCACCAGAATTTCGCCAGCCGTTTTCAGTGTAAGCGCATGAGCGTCAATCGAATTAACGCCAATCGCCGGTTTGCCCAGCGCGTGAGCCAGCCCTTTCAGAGCGGCCAGCCCGACTCGCAAGCCAGTGAAACTGCCCGGCCCGGTGGCGGCGGCAAAGGCGTGAACGTCTTGAAGACTGACGCCAGCCAATCGCAAGAGTTCGGAGACGTGAGCGAAAAAAGTCTTTGAATGCGGAACCGAAGCATCACCTTTCAGATTTGCCAGCGTCTGGTTTCCATTGACGATGGCGAAGCTGGCGTTGGCGGATGAAGTATCAATCCCTAAAACCAGTTCGGAGTAATTTTTGCCGGAGTGATTATTTGACATAGTTCGAGCGCGGATTATATCTTCCGAACACGGGCTAACAAATGGTCACTCAGTCCGTTTTCAAATATCCGCGTCACAAACACTTTTGAAAGGCCGCGCCAAAATGTCTTCTGGAAAGTCGTCTTCACAGAGTGGGCAACTCACGCCGATGTTGCGCCAATACCACGAGATAAAAAAACAGTATCCGGGAACTCTGCTCTTTTTTCGGATGGGAGATTTCTACGAGCTTTTTTTTGACGACGCTTTGATCGGCGCGCGCGAAATGGAAATCACCTTGACCGCTCGCCACAAAGAACGCGGGACGCCGATTCCAATGTGCGGCATCCCACATCATGCTGCAACCGGATACATTGCCAAGCTGGTCAGGAAAGGTTATCGCGTCGCGCTGTGCGAACAAACGGAAGATCCGAAATCCACAACCAAACTGGTCAAACGCGAAGTCGTCAGAGTCGTCACACCGGGAACCGCGCTTGAAAGCCAATTGCTGGAAGCCAAGCAGAATAATTACCTTGCTACGGTTTGCGGTGCGGGCGCGGGTATGGGAATAGCCTTACTTGATCTTTCAACCGGAGAATTTCTGGCAACTCAGTTTCTTGGCGAATCGGCATGGCAAAGAGTGCAGGAGCAGATCGAAATCTTCTCTCCTCGCGAGCTAATCTTTCCCAATTCCCTTTCACCGCTCTTCGGTCAAAAACGGAAATCGCCTTCTTCCAATTTCTCAACCCTCAATGAACAACTTTCTCATGATCAAAAACCTGAACATGACCAAAAACCTGACACCCCGTTATCAGCCTCAAGTAATGACCTAGCAAAGCCAGGCTCGTTATCAGAACCAGAATCTTATGCTTTCAAGGACACGGCGTTGACGCCGTTGGATGATTGGCTGTTTGGATACGACCACGCAGAGTCGCTGCTGAGGACTCAACTCGGTGTGAACTCTCTGGATGGCTTCGGACTGGATGGTCGCGAGTTCGCGGTTTGCGCCGCCGGAGCCGCAGCCCACTACATCAATGAAACTCAGAAGGCGCAGGCTTCACATCTGACTGAAATCAGCTACTTCGAGCCGAGCGAATTTCTGGTTCTGGATTCGACTACGGTCAACAATCTGGAATTGGTCGGCGGTTCAAACGGAGCAACGCAACATTCGCTGGTCGGAGTTTTGGATCAAACATTGACAGGCATGGGGGCGCGCTTGCTCAGGCAATGGATTTTGCGCCCGTCTGTCAAATTGGGAGAAATCGAAGCCCGGCTGGATTCGGTTGACGAATTGAAAGCTTCGACGATCAAACGCGATCAGTTGCGGCGGCAACTAGAACCGATGGCCGATCTGGAAAGGCTTTGCGGCAAAGTCACTCTGGGCAGAGCCAACGCTCGCGATTTGATTGCGCTTCGCCAATCCATCGAAATCATTCCGCGATTGCGGCAAACAATAGCCGACAGCCGCTCTTCCCTGCTTCAGGTTTTGGCGGAAAGCCTGGATGAACTTGACGACGTTCGCTCGTTGATTGCCGAAGCCATCGCCGATGATCCTCCGGCAGCCGCCAACGAAGCCGGAATGATCCGCGACGGATTCAATCCCGAATTGGACGAACTGCGCAATCTGGCGCACAGCGGCAAAAGCTACATCGCAGCCATAGAAGCGCGCGAGCGCGGTCGAACAGGAATCGCCACGCTCAAGGTCAAATTCAACAACGTCTTCGGCTATTTCATCGAAATCAGCAACTCGAACAAAGATCGAGTGCCGACCGATTACGAGCGCAAACAGACGCTGGTCAACGCGGAACGCTTCACAACGCCGGAGTTGAAAGAATACGAAGCGAAAGTTCTGGGCGCTGAAGAGCGAATCCTGACTTTAGAAGTCGAACTATTCAGCGAAGTCCGGCGGCAAGTGGCTCAGCAGGTCAAACGCATTCAAGCTGTCGCCAAAGCCGTAGCGATGCTGGACGTTCTCAGCAGTTTGGCCGAAGTCGCAGCGCAGCGAAATTACGTCCGTCCGCAACTTCACGAAGGCGACGAAATAGAAATTCGCGCCGGACGTCATCCTGTGATCGAAACTCTGGGCGAACGGTTCGTGCCAAACGATCTGAGCGTCAACAACACCACTGACCGCTTGCTGATCATTACCGGTCCGAACATGGGCGGCAAAAGCGTTTTCCTGAAACAAGCCGCGCTGATCGTGATCATGGCTCAGATGGGAAGTTTCGTTCCGGCCAATTCGGCGAAGATAGCGCTGGTTGATCGCATCTTCACTCGCGTCGGAGCTTCGGACAATCTGGCGCGCGGGCGTTCGACCTTCATGGTTGAGATGATCGAAACTTCGAACATTCTGAATACCGCCACGCCGCGAAGTCTGGTTTTGCTGGATGAAGTCGGACGCGGAACGGCGACTTTCGACGGTTTGTCGCTGGCCTGGGCGATTGCCGAATACCTGCACGATCACGACCGCCATTCGGCCAAAGCTCTGTTCGCCACGCATTACCACGAAATGACAGAGCTTGAAAAACTTCGCCCCGGAGTCCGCAACTATCAGGTTGCCGTTTCGGAAGCCAAAGGCGAGATCGTCTTCCTGCGGAAAGTCGTTCCCGGCGCGGCCAGCAAAAGTTACGGCATCGAAGTCGCGCGTTTAGCCGGATTGCCAAGAACCGTCGTCGAACGCGCTCGCGAAATTCTGACCAATCTGGAACAGAACGAGTTGGACGTAACAGGCAAACCGAAATTCGCCCGCCACCTGAAAAAGCCAAGCAAGCACGTCAATCAATTGTCTTTGCTGGATACGCTGAACGAGAATGAAGAGGAAGAATCCCGCTGATAACGCTGATTTTGCGGATATAAGGTTGGTGATCTGAAAATTGAATTGGCGATCAACAGGCCGATGAAAAATATTTGCTCGCATCTGCGTCATCCGCGTAATTCGCGGGCAGTTTTATTTTCAGCGGCTGAAAAATGCGGCCATCAATCAAATGTCTTTGCTGGATACGCTGAACGAGAATGAAGAGGAAGAAGCCCGCTGATAACGCTGATTTTGCGGATATAAGGTTGGTGATCTGAAGATTGAATTGGCGATCAACAGGCCGATGAAAAATATTTGCTCGCATCTGCGTCATTCGCGGGCAGTTTTATTTTCAGTGGCTGAAAAAGAAATAGGCGCTAGCAATCGTGGGATTGTTGCTAGCGCCTGATAAGTGCGGTCATCTTCCTCACCCTGATGACCGCTGACACCGTCAGTGGAGTTAACCACCTGGTATCTCGTTGCCCCACCATCGCTAGTGCAAGCACGATGCCACAGCCGGACACAATTTCAAAAATTCTATAAGCTGTTGTAAACGCTATCATTTGTGCCAAAGCAGGTTTTCATTGCCCTACCTGCTCATCTTTGTCTTTGAGTAATTCTTACGCGGTAATGCAAAATGGGCTATGAAAATATTTCAGAGGTTAAGAGATTTTTCCTTCAATAACGCCTTTGTGGTTTCATTTACCCAATGAAAAATGTTCGTAGCCAAATTCGCCGCCCAAATCCGGTTGAGAACGCACTTTGAATGACCGGTGAAATCGCGCAAATCCGGCGTTGCATATTGGCTTGACCAATTTGTAAGCGAGCAGTTATAACCGGATTCGACTACTTCAACTTATTTCTTTCACCCATTTACTGCTTTAGGAGCAAACGATGCCGAGAATTAACCACTGCCTGAAATTACCGGTCATTGCCTGTTTCATTGGCATAGTTATTTTCCACGCCGGTTCTTTGTTCAATGCTGTCAGCGCCGAACAGGACAAAGACGTCGAGGAGTTCTTTGAGAAACGAGTCAGGCCGGTGTTGGTCGCCAACTGCGCCAAATGCCACAACCCGAATGCTCAGGTCGCGGAACTTGATTTGACGACGGCGGAAGGTTTCGCTCGCGGAGGCGAAAGCGGCGCGCTCGTCAACAAAGAACAACCCGAAGAAAGCCGTTTGCTGAAAGTTATCGGCTACGAAGACAAGTTGAAAATGCCGCCGACCGGCAAAATGAAAAGCGACGACATCGCCGTTTTGACCGAATGGGTGAAGATGGGCGCTCCGTGGCCGAAAGCAAAAACCG